>NZ_FUKI01000049.1 GCF_900163755.1 Crenothrix polyspora
TTACGTGAAACTTGTTTATGGGGGCTGTTATTCGACATTTAAAGAGTGACTGAGTACTAGTGCTACGGTAGCGCCCCCTGTGCCTATTTTAGGTATGACCGCCGATTCAGTAGGCAGTGTTTTTTTTGATGCTGGCGGTACATTTTATGTCTATAACGATACAGGTAATTTCTATCAAGTTAACTTAACAACAGGACAGGCAACCTATGTTAATAAATCAAGCGGTACATCCTCTAGTGACGGCGCAAGTTGTGCCTTCACAGCATCGAAAATAGATGTGGTAAAAAGTGCAGGCGCAGTAAAAAGCATTGATGCCACAACGTTTGATGTGTCTTACACGCTTAAATTGGTTAATAAAGACAGTGTTAGTGCGCCTTATGTACAGGTGGTAGACAGTCTTGCTAATACCTTTGTTGCAGGGCCGCCGACCAGTATTGCAATACAGACTGGGCCAACGGCAACAGCAGGCTGCACCGCCAATAATAGCGGTGCTAATAAATTTGATGGCATCAACAAGCTTGCCTTGCTGGCGGGTACCGATACATTGGCCAGTGGTGCCAGTTGTACGATCAGTTTTACCGCCAGAATCAGCTATCCAAATGCGGCCTCTGTTCCTGCTGTGGCACAAAATAATTCTGCCTACGCCAGTGCCATTACCAGTACCGGAACAACACCCAACCCTGGGCACAGTTTTTTAAATGGCGTGCTGATTCAGCCCCCCAATGTATTGAGCGTTGATACCTCAACCAATGGTTCAACAGTCCCTGCCTCACCGGGTGCAGATAAAGCCAGTGTCACTCCGGTTATATTATCGGGAACGAGTATTTCAGGCACAGTGTTTGAAGATGTTAACTACGGGGGTGGTAGCGGGCGATCATTGGCAACAGCCAGTGGTATCGGTTTAAATAATGTGCAGGTAGAACTGTACGATAGCACCGGCGCTTACCTTACCAGTACATTTACCGATGCAACAGGAAAGTATGTGCTTTTCGGCGTTACTGCGGGTAATACCCATTATGTGCGCGTGGTTAATAATACCGTGCCGTCGTCAAGACCAGGAAATACGCCTGGATTAATACCCGTACAAACCTATCGTACCGATGATATTACCGGCACTATTACCGATGTGCTGGATAGGGTGGGTGGGGAAGATCCCACAAAAATAGATGCCGATAATGCAGGTTCTGGCGATACCATCAGTACGGCGACAGCGACGTTTGGACGCTACACCGCTGGTGCATTAATAAATGGCCAAGCGCAAAGTATTAGTGCGGTTAAAGTGGTTGGCGGCTCTGTTACCGGTATCGATTTTGGCTACAATTTTGATAGCATCGTTAATAAAAATGACACAGGCCAAGGCTCGCTGCGCCAATTTATTACTAACAGCAATGCTTTAACTAATGCAGGGTTGGTACAAGTTGGCCAAGCGGCGGGCAAAGAAGTTTCGTTGTTTATGATTTCTGATGGCGTGGCTCATCCAGGACTTCGTGCCGGATTAAGCAATCAGTTACCCAGTGGCGTTGCTATTATCAGCGCAATTACCGCGCTGCCTGCCAGCACCGACAGCAACACTACGATTGATGGCACAACACAAACCACACTGATCGGCGATACTAACAGTGCTGTGCTGGGTAAAGGTGGTACGGTGGGGGTGGATGCGTTAAGTCTTGCTACCGTCGATGGCCCTGAAATACAGCTAACCCCCAGTGTGAGTGATAGTATTATTTATGGTCTTGATCTGCAAGGCAGCAGTAACACCGTGCGAGGACTGTCTATTGTAGGTTTCGGTAAAAATTTAATTGCTAATCCCAGTGTATTTTCGGGCAATATTCATGTGTCGGGTAGCGATGTATTGATAGAAAAAAACCTGCTGGGCGCAAGTGCAAAAGCGTTCACAGCACCGGCCAGTGGCTATACATTAGGCAGCGGCATTATTGTGGAAAATACCAGTGCTGGCACAATACAAAATAACCTTATCGGCTTTAATGACGGCACGGGGGTTGTGTTACGTAAAGCCAGTAGTTTTACAGTCAGTAATAACGAAATTAACCGCAACGATTTCCATGATTTTGGCAGTATGGACGGTATTTCCACCATCAGTGACGGGGGCAATCACACTATTACGGGTAATTTAATTAGTGATAACGGTGCGTCTGGTATTGATAACAGTCGTCAGAATAATATTGTCATTAGCAATAACACGATTAAGAACAATGGCTTTTCAAAAGGCAAAGGCATGAGCGGGGCAGAGTTTATAGAAACGCCCGGTATACGTTTGGGCGGTAGCTTGGCGAAGGTGACGCGTAATGAGATTTTTTCTAATTATGGTGCAGGTATATTGGTTCGGGTTTCTTCTGTCACTAATGAGGATTTTAATCCTAAACAAAATACTTTTAGCCAGAATTCTATTTATGATAACGGTAACAGTGGGCAAAACAGCATCAGAAATGTGAGTGGTAAAACAATCACCGCGCAAATTGGTATTGATCTTGAAATCGCTGCGCAAAATACTAATCAAGGTACTAGTCCTTTTATTACTCCCAATAATGGCACTCTAGATAATTCATTACCTAATGACAATATGGATTACCCCGTTATTGTTAACGCTAATAAATTGGGTCAAATTCTGATGGTCAGTGGTTATATTGGTGACAGTGAGCCAGTTGCTAGTTTTGGTGGGGCAATTATTGAGTTCTTTATTGGCGATAATGCCGATAGTGCGCAACCTGATTTCCAATTGGTTGCCAGTAGAAATGATAAGAGCCGACATTATGAAGGTAAAACCTATCTTGGCAGTTGTTTTGCAGACGGTAATGGCAGTTTCAGTTGTTCGCTAAACAATCCATCGATAGAAATGCTTAATGTGGCTAATTTAACAGCGACTGCAACCAGTGTTAATGGCTCTACCTCAGAATTTGGTGGCTTACTGCCGGACACTACATTCGATACGGTATCGGGTACTGTATTTTTAGATACCGGCAAAGGCAATGCCGATACTTTTGCTAATAATGGCGTTTTAAACAGTGGCGAGCAGGGTATTGCTGATGCTCAGATGACACTGACTGATTGTACTACGCACACTATTTTGGGTAAAACCACAACTGACAGTAAAGGTTTTTACAGTATTAATATACCCTCCAGCACTGTGAATGGTGTACAGTTATGCTTACAAGAAACTAATGCAAGCAGTCCTGGAACCTATCTTTCTACAGGGGCAAGCCAAACCAATACCGCATTGACCAGTGTTGCAGGTGCTGTAGGTATTGCGTATGTTCGTAGTACCGACATGATGCAATTTAAATATCAAAAAGCCAACTCTTACAGTACGCTTAATTTTGGCGATGTGCCGCCTAATCAGTTTCTTACCGACGGTGTAAAAAGTAGTGCGCCAGGCAATACCATCACTTATTCGCATAGTTTTATTGCCGGCACACTGGGTGCGGTTACTTTCAGCTTGCCACCTGCAACGGCCAGCCCTGTTATACTGGGTTGGAGTGAGACACTGTATACCGATACCAATTGTAATGGTACGTTAGATAGCAATGAAGTGCTAACGCTGACAACAGCTATTAAGGTATTGGAAGGTGAAAAAATTTGTTTGATTGTTAAAGAATTTATTCCTGCCAATGCGGCATCAGGGGTGAGTAACTTAGCCCCTGTGAAAGCCAGCTTTGTTTACACCAACGCCGCGCCAGCTTTGACCACTGTGTATAATCGCCACGATTTAACCACGGTGTCTGATGCAGCGCTTGAATTGAAAAAAAGAGTACGTAATGTGAGCGTCGATGAGGCTGATCCGGCTAATGCCGTTATTAATTGGCAAGTGAGTAATACCGCCAAGTCAGGTGAAGTTTTGGAATACCAAATCCAATATACCAATAATGGCGCAACGCCGGTTAAGACCCTGGTTATTAAAGATATTACACCCACGTATACTACGTTTATTTCTGCCTTAGCCGATGTTTTACCCAATGCGCTGACGGACTGTACCAAAATTACCCCTGCTTCTGTTGCGCCTGTTCCATGCGCCAAACCCGATACAGCGGGCGGCACTGGTGATATAGAATGGCGGTTTACAGGCGCATTAGCACCTGGTGCAACTGGGCTTGTTACTTTTAGGGTAACGCTTGAGTAGGTTGGTAGCCGTTAAGTTCAAAATAATTGTCTGTATGGGAAAACAATAGCCACAACAGAATAAACGCTTTGATGCGCAAGGGTGGGCAGAAAAGCGTTGCCTACCCTACATTTTGAAGCAGATACTGAGAGACTTTAATCATCCAACGCCGCAAAACACGTTTCACGATCAAACGGCATAAACCAATCGCCGTTATCAAAATGCGATACCAGTGTCGCGCTGGCGTATTTGGAAAAACCGCTGTGCTGTAGCTCAAAACGGCGTATCAGGTCTAACATCCAATACGGCACTTCACCAACCATACATTTTAATTCTAATACCACACTGGCATCACCACTTTTGGTATTGGTGGCGTAAATGGTTTCATTATCATAATGCGTCATACCGTAAGTATTGTCCAAAATGAAGTCACTTTGAGGACGGTATTTCATATGCACATCCATCGTCACTCGTGAGTATTCATCAATAGTGGAAAAAAATGCACGCCTAAGATACGTGGTGAGTATTTTGGGTTCAATTGCGTAGGTAGTTGCCAAGCGTAAGAACAACTCTTTGTTCTTTTTTTCACCCGCACTATCTGAGTCAGGTGGCCTAAAAGCCGGATCTGTCAAAATGTGCGGCCATTGATGATCTTTTGCCGTTGCACGGTATTTGGTCACTACCCCTGATAAGCCGGTGCGGTGTTTAACCTCTAAAAAATACGGACCTTTTTTACCGTCACCGTAAAAACGGATACGCATGTTAAAGCGTATTTCTTTACCGCCAATGCGTTGCTGTAAAAACTCATAGCCGGGCGAATCAAAATACAAACTGCCAACCTGATAAAAATAGTCATCCGCTTCGGCCTTAACCGAATACTCATCAAATCGGCAATAACCAAGGCCTTCAGATTTGGTATTGGCTATAGTAGTCAATTTATTATTGTCATCCAGCGTCATGCCCTCATTGAGTAAATATTGGGTAATCGGCTCAACATAAGACCAAGGTATTTTGTATTTTAATTCGTAACGCTCTAATACCGGAGGCAGTTGGATGGTTTTTGACATCGAAGTCGTGTTTTAGTGTGTTGTATGAGGCGTTAAGTTTTTTGCTGTTGGATGCAATTCCAGAAGCTCAGTGTGTAACCAATTACGTAAGGGTGGCGTTATTAACTGACCAGCAATGGTTAGATAACTCAAGTAAAGCGTAAGCGCTTCTTGATTTATATCTAACAGTTCCTTGAGTTTTTTAACATGCTCAATATGCAAAGCCAGTGCTAATTGCGGATTGAGTTTGGCGTAATTTTTTTGTGACCGTGCGGTGATTTTATCAATGTGTGTTTGAGTTACTTGCCATTCGTCTAACAGCCATTTCATTTTGGCACGTTTTTCATCCAATCCTTGTGTTACGGTATAAACACTGTCATGGAGTTTAAAACGCGCATCATACATATCATGGCGTGTTTCGGTGGTTTGAAAATTTTCTGCACCCAAAGGAATGTTGACACCGACCATAAAACCTAATTTAAGCTCTTTTTTCGGGTCGTTAGTATCGTCTATTTGAAACCGAAGTAAATTAATTCCCACTTGTTGCGTGGATTTTTTGTGTTGATTTTCGGCTTTGGCCTGTTCTAAGTCTAAACGGGATTTGATGACATCGGGTGCGTGTTGCGGCTCTATAGCGCGTGCCATAATTTTTTGCATGGTTGGCACATCAATAAGCCAATCCCATTGGGTGTTGGATTTTTCCAAACTTTCAAGGCTATCTTTCGGCAGATTTAATTTATGTTGTAAATCATTTAAACGGTCTAAGTTTAACGCCAGTAAATCTTTGGTTTGTTCAAAAGCAATTTCGACATCCAGTAGATTTTCTTCGTTAAAGTCGGTGCTGTTAACCAAATTACGATTAAGCTGTACCTGTTTGTTTAATAAATTATCTGATTCGAGTAGAAAGCGGGTTTGATTTTGTTGGCTAATCAGCTCTAACACCAATGTATAACGGCGGCTTAATTCGCTATTGAGGGCTTCGTTGTATTGCACATCTTCTTGCTTAGCACGCAGTTGCAAAATTTTTTGCTCGGCATCGCGTTGCCCCCATGCTTTGGGTTTTATTCTAAGACCATAGCTTTGGGAGTTAATATCTTCAATACCTTTGCTTAAGGTGGGATCTCGACCCTCATCAGCGGCATTGATTCTAATTTGCGCCTCTTCAATCCATGAGCTTACCCCGTTTAATTCGGGAATTCGTTTTCGTTCTGCATTGACATCATTAAGATCAGCTTGTCCGGCAAGTAAGAAGTTATTAACGTTGGGTAATAAGTTTGCAAAACTCAGCGTTGGAGCCGTCACCAATACCAGTGGAATCAAGAGCGTCCTAAATTTCATGATTACTTTATTGTGCCTACGTCCGGTATTTTAATGGTTTGATATTTTGAGGTCTGACCTTTGCCTTCATCAAAAACAATAACAACAGCGCCTAAATCGGGGCGATAAGTGACACCTTCGGCATTTATGCCAGCAAACTGGTGCAGATTTGTAAGTGCCTTGTCTTTGAGCGAATAACGCCATAAATGGCTATTTTTAGACGACGAACGCGACACGCTGAGTAATATTAATTGGTCATCCAGTAATAACATATCAGATAACTGGGTGGGCTCACCGGTATCGGGGTCGGTTAATGCAATGATTTGCCAAATATCAGCGGTGGTTTTGTTGCCGGCAAAAACAGCCTCCAGATTGTTTATTTTAATGATGACAGCAGCGGTACTGTTTATAAAAGGCGCTTTAAAGCCAATATACAGCGCATTGTCTTTAACAAAATGTGATTCTATATCAATACTGTGGTCGGATATAGCCTGGGTTAAAAACGTGGCAACCTGGGAGGTTGGCTGCGTTTTTATTAAGCTGCTTAGAGTATCAAATAAATCAATTTCTTGTTGCGTGGTGCTGGTGTGCTGTTGATATTTAAAGCGTAATAATTTCCTACGTTTGGCTTTTAGTTCGTTTTTTTTGTTATAAGACAATGAGCTACTGACATAAATATAATCGCCATCCGCACTGATGCTTTCCAGATCGTCAATTGACGTATCTTCTTGCAAGATTAATCTTTCGGTAATGGCGGTGTCTTTGTCTAAAATAAAAATGCCTGGTTTGTTATTATCTTGTTCATCACTGAGTAATAAATAATGATTTTCTTTGGCATTCCAAAGTAAGGCCGACGCTTCTATATTGTTCATTATATCGGGGGTTGCCATCTGTGATTTATGCAATAATTCAGGCTTTTTTAAATTGTTAATCAATGCCTGAGCGGACTTAATAATATTCGGCCATTTAAAAGGTGTTTTTGGGGTAAGGGTAATATCTACTTTTTCGCCAAACAGCAAGGGGTTTTTATTGGGTAATCGTACCACGACTTCGCGGCCCCACGTGCTAACTTGTGGATCTTTTTTAAGGCGCTCAGGGTAATCAACAATACGGTTACCTAAACTTTCAACAATACCCTCTAAGGGGGGGGCGTTATGATCAAGACCAATGGATTTGACCCAAACCGTTTGACCTATTTTAACTTCATTAAGAATATTTTCGTGAATATAGCCTTTAACATTACGCGGTATGGCGCTATGCACGGTCATGATCGGCTGATAAGCGGCAACCAGATCGCCGGATTTAAAATGTACACTACCAATACGGCCATTAAATTGTGCAGTGACTCTCAAGCTTTGATTTTGCCTGTGTAATTCGGCTTTATTGCCTTTTAGTTCGGCAATTTGTGCATCGACAGGTCTGCTGGTCGCGTTTAATTGCGCGGTTAAATTATTAATTTCAGCTTGAATTGATTGTATGGCATAACGGCGCTTTTTTTCTAAGTCTTTAATTTCAGCATCTTCAGGCACAACTTGTGAAAGGTCAATTGCTATGTCTGAAATATCTGCTAAGGTAATACGCTTTTGCAAATTAAGTTGTTTACGGGTTTCAAGGGCATGGATTTGCTGATCAATATCCGCTGAGGTGGATTGTTTATTGGCAGTTAAGCTTTCTATTTTACTGGTGATGGTGGCTTGCGTTTCTTGTTTGTCTAACTCAAGTTTCCTGATTTGTGCATCCAGCGTACTCTGGCTTGAGGCTAAATCATTGCGTCTTACCTCAAGTATAGGCATGCCTTGTAGCGTATCTTCACCTTCTACTGCCAGCGTTTGTATGATTTCAACTGGGTATTCGAAGTTGATATTTTGCTCTCGATTGTCCGCGAGGCCGAAAAAATGTTCTGACTTAAGGCTGAATGAATCGGCCAGTGTAAACATGCCAATTAACGCGATAATCCAAAAAATAGGCAATAGTGATTTTTTCATATCGACTTCCTTATAAGTCAACGGTTGCTTCTTGCATCATTAAACTCAGGCCTTCAAGTCCTGAAATGGCTTTGAGTTCTATCATAAAGTCTTCGTAGTTCATTTTTTTACGTAATTTAATATGGTAGGCATAATCCAGACGTTTACCTTGAGACACTTCTCGTAGCGTTACTAATGCAAAAACGCGGCAATATTTATCCAATAAAAATTCTAATTGTTTTTTACTTTCAGCCTCAAGCGGTAAATTGAATCTGAGCATACCGTCAAAATAACTGTTGGGGCCTAACGGCGAGTAATACAGGATGATACTGGCAATAGAAAACCCCAGCGTTCCAACAATAGCAACCGGAAAAGCATAAGCGCCACAAGAAATCCCTTCTGCTAACGCAGCAAACATAAATAAGGTATCTCGTGGATCTTTAAAGTTGGTTCTAAAACGAATAATCGACATGGCTGCCATAATACCGATACCACGCGACATGCTATCGCCCACCGACTGTATGACAACTGCCGCAATAATTGAAATAAGTACAATGGATTGTATGTAGTTGCGTGAGTACGACAGACCCCGAAAGGTTTTTTGATAAACGTACGCGAGCAGTGTTGACAGTACAAATGCCAATAAAATAGTGAATATTAACGTCCAAACGCTGGCATTTTCAGCTGCACTGTGTACGGTTATTACGGAGTCAAACATGGTTTTCCCTAACGAGAGTGGAAATAATCGGTAATTTTATCGGCTACCAACTAGTACTTAGTTATTTTTACTTTGTCGAGTACTGTAAAATACTCCGTTCGTCCTGAGCTTGTCGAAGGACGTGTGGCTCAGGTTCGACAAGCTCACCACGAAGGGTTTTTTAAAATTCACACTTGCCAAAATAAAATTGACTGATTACTAGTAGCGTATGGTTGCCAGTTTGGCCGATTTTCGCATTTTTAGTATGATCAAGTGCGCGTAACAGGCTTGTCAAACAACAGCGCCCAATTTACATACATATAACTCAAATAAAAAACACTAGCGGCGCAAGCCAGTTAAAAAGTTACGCTTATGTTTTTAAATTTTGACCTAATGGCGAGAATGAGACGCTATGAAGGCTTAAGCTTACCGATTGTCTTAATATTTAGGCGACTAGCACTTTGTGTATTTAAAGTTAAAATCCACCGCTGGCCGTAAAAATATTTATGCTGCTATAAGCACCGAGTAACAATAGGTTTTTTGTCATGGTATTGTAATATTCTATATTTAAAGTGCAAGCTAATTTTTTTGAAAAATGCTAATAATAATTTACAGATATTTCGTTTGTATATTATTTATCAATACAATAGGCTGCGATATGTTTTGTTTTTAGGGGTTTTTGTGTAAAAAAATAGACATCATGCGGGGTGGGGTAAAGAAAGCTAAAAGCTTAACGTATTTTCCAGTTAATTGGTTTTATTTTCTGACATTTTGTCAGTAAATTCTTACATTATTAAGATTTAACACTAACTAAAATGCTTGTTCGCTTTTTTTTAAAATGCAAGAAATAGGTAGATAAGTTTTAAATTAAGCCACATTAAAGTAACGTTATCGGCTGCGTTGGCGGTAGAAAACACAGGGCTATGATTATTTTTAAAGCGGAAGTGCTTTGTGACCATTTTAATTTTAAATACCACAAGATAAACCTGTCAGATTTTTGAAGCCTGACAGGTTGAGCTTGTGCGTAATTTTAATCATTACACTAATTAAAAACGTTGTTGTTCGTTCTTATTTAGATGGCTAGCCTATATTTAGCGAGTATTGATGGTGTTTGGTTTGTTAGGTGAAGGCGGATAAGGGCGGGTAGGGTATTATTTTCCGGTACGTACTAAGCGCAGGTGGCCGCTGTCATCCCTGTGGCTGGTGATGTCCAAGCCGTTATTAAAATTGACAATCCAGGCGTAATGACCAAAATAGGTAAATGGAAATGCACCAAACCAGTCTTCCATTGGCAGCGATGATGACCAAAACCAGCTATCAGGTGTCTGAGGAAATGCGGTTTGCGAGATAGTGGGTGAGGCGTAGTCGCCACCACACTGGTTATGCCATTTATCAAGCCTGTTGACTTGTCCGCTGCTGCAATTTACCAAGGATTTTAACTCGTTATGGCTGGGTACACGCCAATCTTTATAGCCCGCGAAGCTGAAGTGCGTTGGTGTTTGCATCACTTTCTCCCAAGTATACCGATTTGCCTCGCCTTGACAGCGCGAACCATCCCATTTTTGCCCTACGCTACAGCGCATCCACATCAGCCCTGCTTTAACATCTTTAACTAAACCGTCTTTTACCTGATAACGGTCTATTGGCTGCCAGTTATCCGCACAGATAACAGGTGCGATTAACAATAAAGACGTACTTAACAAAGCTATTTTCCATACGTTAGTTTTCATGGTACACATTCCTGAATTAAATTTACAAACTTTGGTAGTTGTAGGGTAGTTCGTTACCTTAACTTAGAAGATAAATACCATTCCCTGCATTTTATGAATTATAACGCAGTTTCAGTATAGCCTATCTGTATGGCTTTGTTATGCGTGATGCGTTAGAGTGTTTTCTAGGGATTGCACTTAATAATCAGGGTACTAGTGGATAAATGGTTAAATACACTTAAGTGTCTTTTCTAGCGCATCCAAAGACTAACACCACCGCTATTGTTTATATTTCAAGCCTTTTGCAGCAACGTGTTGCTATGCTATGCTATGCGCTGTGCTGTTCTATCGCTAACAACTGTGCTTTCATCGCTAAGCCACCTCGGTAACCAACCAATTTACCGTTTGATCCGATTACACGATGACACGGAATAAAAATGGGGATGGGATTTTTATTATTCGCCTGGCCAACTGCTCGCACGGCTTTAACATTTCCCGCTGCAATCGCTAAATCTTTATAACTAAACGTTTCACCGTACGGGATGATAGACAATAATTGCCAAATTTTTTTCTGGAAAACAGTGCCAGCTGGCGCAAGCGGTAAAGAGAATATTTTGAGTGTGCCAGCAAAATAGGCATTAAGCTGCAAAATAGCTTCTTGTGTTAAGGCGGTTGGCTTAGTATTTATCAGTTCTGGCCGTGGCTCGTTATTAAAAACGACAGCGATGATCGCGTTATTTTCTTCTTCAATACCTATGCAACCCAATGGCGTTTGACAAAAATACAGTGCCATACTGATAGCTCTCTTGTAAAGTACGCCTATTGTTCATCAATGGCTTATTTTGAAAAAACGATATTATCAATCAATCGGGCGTTACCGAGTTTTGCCGCTGCTAAAATAACCAATCTTCGGTCATCGGCTGTTGCTCTTTTTAAGTCGCTGCTGCGACAAATATTAAAATATTCAGGGTGAAAACCGGATTTATGCAAAAAAAACACCGAATCCACTTCAATTTCTTTTAAAGCTTGATTACCTACTAATATTGCTGTGCGTGCTCTACACAGTACTTGATACAATTTGGCGGCGGTTATCCGTTCAGCGTCAGTTAAGTAATTGTTGCGAGAACTCATCGCTAAGCCGTTGTCTTCACGCGTGGTTTCTACACCGACGATATCGACGGGTATATTTAAGTCCATCACCATTGTGCGAATAATCATCAGTTGCTGAAAATCTTTAACACCAAACACAGCAACATCGGGTTGAACCATATTAAACAGCTTACAGACAACCGTGGCAACGCCTGAAAAATGACCAGGACGGGATGCGCCGCAATATAAATTAGATAAACCCTCAACAACTATGGTGGTCATTGCACCTGACGCATAAATATCCGCCACCGAAGGTAAAAACACGAGATCGGTCTGTACAGCGGCTAGTTTTTGTTGATCGGTGTCTTCTGTTCTTGGGTAGCTGCCAAAATCCTCCATGACACCAAATTGCAGGGGATTAACAAAAATACTAACGACCACACGATCGGCATGATTTTTAGCGGCCTCAACCAAATTTAAATGCCCCAAATGTAAATTGCCCATTGTCGGTACAAAGGCAATACTTTCACCTGCTATCCGCCATTCTTTAATGACGGCATGCAGCTGTGCAACGGTAGTAACTGTTTCCATGTTTATTAAAAGCTATGTTCGGGTGTTGGAAAGTGACCGCATTTAACAGCCTGTTGATAGGCAGCAATCGCCGCTTCAATGGAAGTCACATTATTCATGAAATTTTTAGAAAATCGTGGTCGTTTAGCGATGCCAATATTGAGCATGTCATACAATACCAAAACTTGACCGTCACAGTCTAGCCCCGCGCCGATACCAATTACGGGAATATTAAGCTGCGTACTGATTTGCTTAGCTAAAACAGCCGGTACACATTCCAAAACTAATAATGTCGCCCCCGCGTGTTGCAGGGCTAAGGCATCGGTAACTATTTTATCAGCATCGATTTGCGTTTTGCCTTGCACTGCATAACGCCCCAACTGGTTAATCGATTGTGGTAATAAACCTAAATGCCCACATACCGGAATGCCTTGATCCACTAAAAAACTGACACAATCGTATTTTGCACCTTCCAGTTTAACCATGTGTGCGCCACCTTGCTGCATGAGTTTGGCGGCATTTTTAGCGGCTGCCTTAGGTGTGGCATAGCTCATAAACGGTAAGTCAGCCATAACAAATGCGCGTTGTCTGGCATGGCTCACGCAGCGGGTGTGGTAGACCATGTCGGCAATAGAAACCGGTACGGTTGTACGTTGGCCTTGAATAACCATACCCAAGGAATCGCCTACCAAGATCACATCAATACCGACTTTATCGAGTAAGCTACTAAAGCTGGCATCGTAAGCGGTTAAACAAGTGATTTTCTCGCCACGCTGTTTCATGTCGGCGAGATCATTAATGGCTAAAGCTTTACTAATAGGTTGCACGTTATAAATCCAAGCGTTTTAAACCGTCTAGCGGACAGCGTGACCGTAAATCTTTAAGATCGCCTTTACCGGGTATATGCAGTTGTGGGGCAATGTCGTATAAAGGATATAACACAAATGCGCGTTGTGTAAGACCTATATGCGGGATGATTAATTCCGGTAAAACAATATATTGGTCACCGTACAGCAGGATATCTAAATCCAGGGTTCTTGCGCCCCAACGTTCAGCGCGTGCTCGACCTTGTTGGTTTTCTATTGTCTGTAAGCTATGCAATAAATCCAGCGGCAATAATTGGGTAGTTATTGCCAGTACGGCATTGACATAATCTGGTTGGTCTTGTGGCCCCATAGGAGGACTGTGGTAAAAAGCTGACAATGCTTGTATCTGTACGCCGTTTATTGTTGCGATGGTTTGGTATGCGCGTGTCAGTTGATCGACAGGGTTTGCTAAATTGCTACCCATACCAATGTAGGCAATTATTGTATCGGCTGTAGGGGAGGGGGCTACGATATCATTATTCTGCACTGTCATTCCCTGAACCTTGGGCTCTAGTACGTTTACGGTTGTTGTAGCGCCGCTTGGGCTTGCTGCCAGAGGTATTTTTGGGTGGCTGGGTCATGGCGCGTTGTTCAGTTTCGTTAGCAAGATGGTATTTCGTCCACCAGTCGGCCACTTCTGGAGATGCACCGCCAGTTTCTGCACGAAGCAGTAAAAAATCATAACC
The DNA here is from genome assembly GCF_900163755.1 of Crenothrix polyspora. Classification (GTDB taxonomy): domain Bacteria; phylum Pseudomonadota; class Gammaproteobacteria; order Methylococcales; family Methylomonadaceae; genus Crenothrix; species Crenothrix polyspora. The sequence goes on from NZ_FUKI01000049.1 coordinate 14,059, forward strand.
GGCTCTAAAACGCGGGTGGCTTATTAAACGACTGGGTTTAGAGCCCACACGCACATCAAATTTAGCCTGAAAATTCCACACTTCGCGCATGGCCATAGTGATATGGCGTGGTAACGCGGTGCTTTTAATTTGCTTGGCAAGAATCTCATTCGCGGCATCTTGATGCGCCATATAATCATCTACGCCTTGTGCCATTAATTTTTTAGCCCGCATTTGTACAGGCTCCCACAGCAATGCGGCTAATAAGAAATACGCCGTGACTGTTTTGCCGTCGCTGATACGGCTGTCTGAATTTTGTAAAGCGCGGGTTACCAATTGCCTAGCCACATCGCCATCTTTACTGGACAAGCTTTTATCGGTACTGGGGAACAGTATTTTAAATAAGCCGTAATGGCTTAGCATTTCAAAGGTTTGCAGCGCATAACCCGACATAAACAACTTAATTGTTTCATCGTATAGTCGCGCACTGGGAATACTGGCCAATTGATCAACCACGCTGTGAATACCTTTTTGGCATTCTGCATCTAAGTTAAAACCCAGTTTAACAGCAAAGCGCACGGCTCTTAACATGCGTACAGGGTCTTCACGAAAACGTGTTTCGGGATTACCGATAAGTTTTATAGTACCGGCATTTAAATCGGCCATACCCTGCACGTAGTCAATCACGGCAAAATCTTTTAACCGATAATACAGCGCATTAACAGTAAAATCTCTGCGCCAAACGTCTTCTTCAATCGCGCCATAAATATTATCGCGTAATAACCGGCCTTCGCGGTCTAGCACTTGTAAGTCACTGGCTTGCTGGTCGCCAGCACCGCGAAACGTTGCCACTTCAATGACATCTCTACCAAAATGTACATGTGCTAAACGAAAGCGCCGGCCAATAATACGACAGTTACGAAATATACGTTTGATTTCGTCAGGATTAGCGTCGGTGGCCACATCAAAATCTTTTGGCTCTCGACCTAATAACAAATCGCGTACGCAACCACCGACCAAATAAGCTTCATGGCCTTCTTTTTGCAAGCGATACAGTACTTTCAAGGCATTTTCGCTGATTTGCGCCCTGGAAATAGTGTGTTCTGATCGGGAATAAACTCTGACCTGCTCAGCAACTGTCTCGTCAACAAGCTCAGCGTCATGCCCAGCCAATTTAATAAATTTTTTAAAAAAGTTTAGAATAACTTTAACCCTTAGTTGATTTGTTCGACATGGCGCAACACTACCATTTAACGACATTCTAGCCCAAAAGGCAGCTTTCTTTAATATTTGTTTCTAATATAGTAGAATCAGACGCTGATTTACCCGCAATCCTGACACGTAACCGCCATAAAATAAAGTCAGGTCGGCTCTTTTTTTAACCATCTACACAAAATTTATGTGTGTACTTGATAGGAAACATTCATGTTCAAAAAAATACTTGATGGCTTAATCAATCAACCCGTGCTTACCAGCTTGTTTTTAACCGATTTTTTCGTACTGGTCTTCCATAGACCGCCGTTCATTTTTTCATTGGTCATGATGGGGGCATTGGTAGGCATGGCGATGTATTTAGGTCAAAAACTATCACTGTTCAAAGTTTAATTGACTAAGTTAACGCCTAAGCAGTCCAAAAATTCAAGTGCAGCGCGTGCGTCTGCACCTGGATTTTGGCGGTGCATGGCGGCTATTGTGTATGATGCCTTACTGTTGCTCGCGGTTTTATTTCTGGCTACCGCGCTGTTATTGCCTTTTAATTCTGGCCAAGCCTTCACGTCCAATCAGATTTTCTTTCCGGTGTATTTATTGGCCATTAGCTTTGCTTTTTATGGCTGGTTTTGGACACACGGCGGCCAAACACTGGGCTTACGCGCCTGGAAAATAAAAATTCTCACCGTCGATCAAAAACCCCTTAGCTGGCGACACGCGCTGTTGCGTTTTTGCGCAGCACTGTTATCTTGGACAGTAGTTGGATGCGGTTTTCTGTGGCTGATGGTTGATAAAAACCAACGCAGTTGGCACGATCACTTATCCAAAACAGCGTTATTCATGAGCCCACCTGATAAATAACGTCCGCTGGACTCATCTTTTTTTTACTGTGCCTTCACTGATTCTTATGACCAATTCTTTACTACAAAACAGCACGTTACCGTTATTTTCCAAGCTTAAACCTGAACATATCGAGCCTGCGATAGATCAATTATTAGCCGATGCGCGTGCGACCGTTGAGCGTTGCTTGCAAGCCACCGATCAGTACAGCTGGGAAAATTTAATTGAACCGATTGATAACGCTGACGATGCCCTCAATAAAGCCTGGTCGCCGGTCAGCCACATTAATTCCGTACTCAACAGCGACGAGTTACGCGCCGCTTACAATGCTTGTCTGCCTAAACTCAGCCAATATTCCACTGAAATTGGCCAGAATATCGGCTTGTTTAATGCCTACCGCGCCCTGGCCGACAGCGAACAATTTAACAGCTTAACATTGGCTCAACAAAAAATTATCCACAATGCCTTACGCGATTTCACCTTATCCGGTGTTGCGCTGACTGACGATAAAAAACAACGTTATCAAGAAATTAGCCAAGAACGCACCCGTCTTGCCAGTGTGTACGAAGAAAATCTTATGGATGCCAGCAATGCCTGGACGAAATTAATACCCGATGTCGCGCAATTGGCAGGCTTGCCGGAATCCGCTTTAGCACAAGCCCAGCAATCAGCCAGCCAAGATAACCAGACCGGTTGGCTGCTCAGCCTGCAATTTCCGTCGTATTCTGCGGTGATGACTTACGCCGATAACCGAGCATTACGCCAGGAAGTCTATACCGCTTACTGTACCCGTGCGTCTGATCAAGGCCCTAACGCTAAGCAATGGGACAACACCGACATCATGGAACAAACCTTGGCCTTGCGCCATGAAAAAGCCCGGTTGCTGGGTTTTAACAATTATGCCGAGCTGTCCTTAGCCACCAAAATGGCCGATAACAGCGATGAAGTCATTGGCTTTTTAGAAGATTTGGCCACTAAATCCAAGCCGCAAGCCTTAACCGATTTAGCCGAATTACGCGCTTATGCCAAGCAACACTACGGCATGGACGATCTACAGCCTTGGGATATGGGTTATTACTCGGAAAAAATGCGCGAGCATTTATACGAGTTTTCCGAAGAACAAGTGAAAGCCTATTTTCCGATTACCCGTGTGTTACCAGGGCTGTTTGCTATCGTCAATAAGCTGTACGGCTTGCAAATAACCGAAATTAAAGACTTCGACAGCTGGCATCCTGACGTACAGTTTTTTCAGATTCACGACAAAACCGGCCAGTTACGCGGTCAGTTTTACATCGATTTATACGCCAGAGCCAAAAAGCGCGGCGGCGCGTGGATGGATGATTGTGTGAATCGTAAAAAAACCGCTGACGGCATTCAAACACCGGTTGCTTATTTAACCTGCAATTTTTCCTCGCCCACCGGCAACGATCCGGCCTTATTAACCCACGATGAAGCCATCACGCTATTCCATGAATTTGGCCACGGCTTGCACCACATGTTAACGCAAGTGGATTATCTGGGCGTATCCGGCATACACGGCGTGGAATGGGATGCGGTGGAATTGCCTAGCCAGTTTATGGAAAACTGGTGCTGGGAGCAAGAAGCCTTGGCATTAATGTCCGGCCATTACCAAACCGGCGAGCCGTTACCACAAGACTTGTTCGCTAAAATGCTGGCCGCTAAAAACTTTCAGGCCGGTATGATTATGGTCAGACAGCTGGAGTTCTCGTTGTTTGATTTCAAAATTCATCTTAATTACGATCCTGAAAAAGGTGGCCGTATTTACGAAACCCTGGAACAGGTTCGCAGTCAAGTCTCAGTAGTGAAAGCACCGGCATTCAACCGCTTTGCGCACGGCTTTGCGCATATCTTCTCCGGCGGCTACGCGGCGGGTTATTACAGCTATAAATGGGCAGAAGTGCTGTCCAGCGATGCGTTCTCGTTATTTGAAGAGCAAGGCATTTTTAATGCCGACACCGGCCATGCGTTTTTAACTAATGTGCTGGAAAAAGGCGGCAGCGCCAACGCAATGGAATTATTCGTCAATTTCCGTGGCCGCAAACCCAGTATTGACGCACTACTTCGACACAATGGCATTGCCGCATGAAATATAAAGACCTGCGCGATTTTATCGCGCAACTGGAAAAACAAGGCGAGCTAAAACGCATTACCGTGCCGGTTGATCCTTACTTGGAAATGACCGAAATTTGCGACCGCACCTTAAAAATGGCCGGTCCTGCGTTATTGTTTGAAAACCCCACCGGCTATAACATTCCAGTGCTGGGCAATTTGTTTGGTACGCCGCGCCGTGTCGCCATGGGTATGGGCGCAGAATCGGTGACCGAGCTGCGTGGTATTGGCCAATTGCTGGCGTATTTAAAAGAACCGGAACCGCCCAAAGGCATGAAAGATGCCTGGGAGAAATTTCCAATCTTCAAGCAGGTGCTGAACATGGCACCCAAACTGGTGAGTTCGCCGCCGTGTCAGGAAGTCATCCGGCAAGGCGATGAAATCGATTTGAGCGTATTCCCGATACAAACCTGTTGGCCAGAAGACGCTGCACCGCTGATTACCTGGCCGCTGGTCATCACCAAAGGCCCGAACAAAGAGCGGCAAAACTTAGGTATTTATCGGATGCAGGTGATCGGTAAAAACAAGGTCATCATGCGTTGGCTAGCACACCGTGGCGGCGCATTAGATTTTAAAGAATGGCAACAAGCCCATCCTGGCCAGCCGTTTCCGGTGGCAGTGGCCTTGGGCGCAGACCCTGCTACTATCCTTGCGGCGGTGACCCCTGTACCGGATTCGTTATCAGAATATGCGTTTGCCGGTTTATTACGCGGCAGCAAGACCGAAGTGGCCAGCTGCCTACTCAGTGATTTGCAAGTGCCTGCCAGTGCGGAAATCGTTTTTGAGGGTTTTCTCTATCCAGGCGAAACCGCCCCCGAAGGCCCGTTTGGCGACCATACCGGTTATTACAATGAGGTCGACCATTTTCCGGTATTTACCATAGAGCGCATCACCCAACGTTATGCTCCCATCTACCACAGCACTTACACCGGTCGTCCACCCGATGAACCGGCGATATTAGGCGTGGCGTTGAACGAAGTGTTTATTCCCATCTTGCAAAAGCAGTTTCCGGAAATTATTGATTTCTATTTGCCGCCAGAAGGCTGTTCATACCGCATGGCAGTCATCAGCATGAAAAAGCAGTACGCAGGGCATGCCAAACGCGTGATGCTGGGGACGTGGTCGTATTTACGGCAATTTATGTACACCAAGTTTGTCATTGTGGTGGATGACGATGTGGATGTACGTAATTGGCAGGATGTGATTTGGGCGATTACCACCCGTATGGATCCAGCCAGAGATTTAACAATATTGGAAAACACGCCGATTGATTATCTGGATTTTGCCTCCCCTGTTTCTGGCTTGGGCTCTAAGGTGGGCTTTGATGCCACCAATAAATGGCCAGGTGAGACTACGCGCGAGTGGGGGCGGACAATTGCCATGTCGCCGGCGGTGGTCAGCAAGGTGGATGCGATGTGGCAATCGTTAGGAATATAACGAAATACCGAAATAGAAAATCTGTTTATCCCCAGAGCAAAAAACCATGCTGACACCAGCCAGTTATGCGATCATCAAAGTTATTATTACCAGCGTGCTGATTGTGGCGATATCGGAATTGTCTAAACGTAGCTCAATGATAGGGGCTTTATTGGCTTCGCTGCCGATTACCTCTACTTTGGCTATGCTGTGGTTGTATGTTGATACGAAAGACACTGGCAAAGTCGCTGATTTGGCGGGTAGCGTACTGTGGTTTGCGATTCCTTCGGTGGTATTTTTTGTTTGCTTGGTCGTGTTGTTAAAAAAAGGCGCAGCGTTTTATTTAACCTTAGGATTTTCAATGGCAGTTACTGCGGGTTGTTATTATCTGATGATTGTTGTGTTGGTGCGTTATGGTATTAAATTATAGACAATTGTCCCTGGTGTTAGCATTGTGATTCAGCTTAAGCTGATGATGCCGAACGTTTTGATCAGTATGGAACAAATTGAAGCACTATCTGGATTACTAAACTCACATTTCAACTGGAACAAA
>NZ_FUKI01000046.1 GCF_900163755.1 Crenothrix polyspora
CATGCGTTTGGCCAAGTTGATAAAAAATTACTTGAGCATTATGGAATAGAAATGCCAGTCAGTACCATCCGTAAGATTACTGAATATCATGGCCAACAAATGCAGCAGCAACGGGAAATAGCGACATTGCCATCAACAACGCTTGGTTGCCTACAACAGATTGCTGAGATAGACGGCTGTATGTTACCCATTGTCACGATCAGTCTTGATGGAGACGACAAGCGGAAAGGGAAAAAGCTGCATTGGCAAGAGGCGCGATTAGCCTTAGTTCACGAGGAAGGCAGCGTAACACCCAAGTTCGATGCCACCTTTGGTGGCAGTGTGAATGATGCCGGCCAATCGTTGCTGAACTGTGCGGTAGCCGCAGGTTTTGGGACACAAACCCGTGTGCATGGTGTCGGTGACGGTGCGTTTTGGATAGCGGATCAAACTCACGCCAAGTTTGGCAGTCAGGCGAGCTATCTTGTGGATTTTTTCCATGCCTGCGACTACTTGGCTGCCGCCTCAAAAACGTGTGCGCTGGTAGCCCCTCAAATCTGGATGGAAACCCAGAAGAAGCTTTTAAAAAACAATGAGTATGCGGTTGTCATTGAGAATTTGATTGTTCATCTGGAAGCCGAAGATATTGAAAATGATAAAGCTCCTGTGCGTGCTTGCCATCGTTACTTAAGTAATCGTACAGGTCAACTGGATTACAAAGGCGCGATAGAAAAAGGCCTGCCCATTGGTTCAGGCGAGATCGAAAGTGCGCACCGTTATGTCATTCAGCAACGGTTAAAATTACCGGGGGCTTGGTGGAAAGCGGCCAATATTGAGCCAATGTTAGCACTACGTGTTGTAAGAGCTAATGGTGATTGGGAAGACTATTGGCGTAATTTGCCAATCGCAGCAGCTGCATGAGATTCCCCGCACTTTTAATCACACCCGCCTGGACGGGCAGAACAACCTTTGCTGTTAGTTGGTACCGGCACCGGATTAGCGCCACTGGTTGGTATTATTTACGATGCATTACAGCAAAATCATACCGGACCCATTCATTTGTTCCACGGTAGCCGTGATATTGATGGCTTGTACCTGATGAATGAAATGCGCGAACTGGCGGTAACTGTGGACAATTTTTACTATACCCCGTGCCTTTCAGGCGAAAACACAGCTACTGATTTAATCACTGGTAGAGCGCATGATGTTGCTTTTGCGGCAACACCAACCTTAAAAGGTTGGCGCGTGTATTTGTGTGGCCATCCTGAAATGGTTCAGCAAACCCAAAAAAAGGCTTATCTTAAAGGTGCTTCGCTGAGTGATATTTATACTGATGCTTTTCATGTCAACCTGCCTACAGTCAATGTTGTATCCAGTAATGCGTTCTGATGTAGGCATTTGAGCGCGTCATGTAAAATTTGGCACTTCAAATTAAAAAATCGCCTATCATAAGCATCTCTCCATAGATTCTTAAGAGGTCTGCGTGAAGAATTTTTTTTTAATTATTATCGTTATTATGGCGTTAATTGATTGCCGTGCGGCATTAGCTCGCAAGCACGGGCACGGGCATCCACAAACAATCTCACACGCTAAAAATAACAAAGCCTTGCAGTGTGCCGCGTTTAGTCCTTATGTTGGCAAGCTCAGCCCCGATTACGGCCCGCCACCCAGTAAAGAATTAATCGATGAGTTACTGGATAAGCTCATCGAAAAAACGCCATTTCGTTGCATTATGACCTATGGTGTTCTCAATGGCTTGGATACTATTTTTGCCAGTGCGAAAGAAAGAAATTTTAAAGTGATTGCTATTTTGTGGATTGATAAAGAAATTGAGATTAACTCGCAATCTATCACTAAAGGCATTGAAGTTGCCAAGGCCTATCCCGATACCATTATAAAGCTCAGCTGCGGCTCGGAAGTACGTACCCGTCACGGTAATAAATTTGACGGCGAAATTACCCGTTGTATTGACAGCTTACACAAAGCGGGCGTTAAACAACCTGTCACTACCATTGATGTTTGGTGGGAATGGTGTAATCACGCAACACCGTGTGAACAAAACAGCTTTACTGAGTCCGTCGATTGGATAGGTGCGAATATTCACCCGTGGTGGGAAAGTATATTTTCTGGACTTTACCCGTGCATACCCGCCGAAAAAGCCGCTGATTTTAGTATCGCTCGACTGGAAGAACTGCGTAAAACCTACCCTAAAAAAGAAGTCATAGTCACTGAATTTGGCTGGCCAAATGCGCCTGAAGGTGAAACAGCAACCAATATCCATACCGGCCAACATTGTGGTGTTTCCAGCAGTGATAATCAAAAAACAGTCGTGCAAAACACCTTTAAAAAACTGGCGGAACGAAATTGGTCCGGCGTGGTCTTTGAAGCGTTTTCAGAAAATTGGAAACCGGGCAGTGAAGGCAACGTGGGTGGATCATGGGGAATTTGCCGAGGTGCGTGGCCTTACGGCTGTATGGATGATTTATTGGAACTTGGTTCACAAAAATCGCCAAAAAATGACAAAAAAATCAAATAATCACTACAAATACCACCACGTTACGCAAAATATTGACTATATTTAATCATGATAATTGCATTGGTATTCGGTTTTTACGCAAAGCTGTAATACCAAAACAAACTATTTTCAGGTTAATGTCTCCTATTCTCATACACCCGTCAAAATAAAATACAACTACTGACCAGTGGTGTCGATTTTTATAGACTTTTAACTATCGCGGCCTTCACATAAATCGCCTATTATATTGCAAATAATTTAATGACTTAGAATTTTTTTTCATTACTGCGCTGTCAATGGCACTTAATGCACAGCTAAGTTTTTTTTAAAATAGCCTGATTATTTTGGGTTAAGAAAAATATTTACAGGAATTTTGTCAGATTTGATTACATCTTAATAAGAGCCGCCGTCGTTTTTTTATCGATCAAAAAATAAATAAATCCATCTCTATTTTTTTACTATATTTATTAGCTGGTTAATAAAAAAAATAATCTGCATTCATTGCTTTGACGTTATTTTTTAACTTGGCATTTAATTTGCTTAAGTATTAAAGGTAAGCTTTCAAAAGCAATGACTTATCAATGCACGTAATCATAAACCCGATTTAAATAAAAATATTCAGCGTATTTGCAAAAATATGCATAACAGATAGACCGTAAACCTAATTCCTTTGTAACAACTGCTTTTTGAGACCCATACTTAAAATGACTAACGTAAAATACCTACCACGCCTTATTGTTCCCTTCTGCTTGATAATAACCTCAGGATTAAGCCATGCCCGTTACGCCGCTATCGTCGTTAATGCGAACACCGGTAACGTTATAGAACAAGTAGATGCACATAAAGCATGGTATCCCGCCTCATTAACCAAAGTAATGACGCTTTATATGGTATTTGATGCACTCAGAGATAGACGCTTACATTTAGATGACATGATGACAGTGTCTAGCCATGCCGCGCAACAAAAACCCAGTAAATTAGGCTTAAGAGCAGGTGAGCGGCTGAGTGTAGAAGATGCTGTTCTTGCAGTCATTACGCGCTCGGCGAACGATGCGGCAGTGGTACTTGCCGAAGAAATAGGTGGAACCGAATACAATTTTGCCACCCAAATGACCCGCCAAGCACATGAGCTGAACATGAGTAACTCTAACTTTATGAACGCAACAGGCTTACCGCATGATAGACAAGTAACCACAGCACATGACATGGCTGTTATTGCCTGGCGTGTACAACGTGATTTCCCTGAATATTACCGATTATTTTCCACACACAGCTTTTATTACAACGGCAAAGAATATACCAGTACCAATAAATTTGTTGCCTCCTATCCAGGTGCAGAAGGTATGAAAACTGGCTACACTTGTGGCTCTGGCCATAACCTGATTGCCACAGCGCAGCAAGATGGTCAACGTTTAATTGGCGTGGTATTGGGCGGCATGACCAGCAGCGAACGTTACGACTTAATGTATGATTTCATGGATGCGGGCTTTTCTAATGATTCTGGTGATGGGCGTGCTTATGGTCGACAAACACATATCAACGATGTGCCGTCAGGATCAGCCGGTGCGCCACCCTACCAACTCAGCTGTGGTAATAAGCCAGAATCCAGTTACGTGTACAATGGCGAATCGTCAAAGAACTGGACGGATGAAAACAACGCTTCCGATGAACCCAAATCAATTAGGAAAAGCCATACCTTGTATACGCCTGTTACGTATAAGCCAACAGTCAGCCACACCGATCAACAATGGTCTGTTGATTTAGGCGAATACCCTACGCAATACGCGGCAGAAAACTTTAATAAACAAGCAGGATTAAGTCTAGCACAAACGCTAAGCCCTGCCCGCCCTATGGTGATTAAACGCCAATTACTTAATAACCAATCGCGCTGGCATGCATTGTGGTCTGGCTATAATTCCATTTATACTGCGGGCGATGTGTGTAAAGTATTGTGGCAAAAAAATGTGCAATGTACTGTTAGTCGACCAGAAGGGCTGAGCGCGTCACGTACCGCTTTACGCTAAGCTTTATCATTTTAACTTGGATTCGCGTTGCAAACACCCAGATAACGCGAATCTGAGTATCAATAAGGTCATGGCGACTGGGTACTGTAAAAAATGTTCCAGTAATTTAAGGCTGCCTAATGCATACAGCATGATTAACCACGGTTGTGTCATGCTATGTTCGGCAAATTTTTGCACATAACCAAAAGTCTCATCGTCGATATTGTTACGCTGTCCTACAAAAAATACCCAAACAAAAGCGGTTATCACGACAAAATACACTGGAAAAAAAAAGAACATCGGCGACTCGGCAACGTACAACGGTTTCCAGTAAGAAAACCATGCTATCAATACACAACTGGCAAAAAAATCAAACCACATTAAATCTGTAAGCTTCTTACACAATACCCCCAGCATAATCAGCCCAGCCAAACCTACCCCCGTGTAGGTGAGCCAAGGCGCTATCAATAACACTTGAACAGGCTGTTCGGTTTGAACAATAAAACTAAGTGCAAGACACAATACAATAAATAATGGCATGATAAACGCTATAAGGTGGTAAATTAAAATTGCCGCTACACATTTATATACCCGCCCAACGCATGCGACACAAATTCTATTACTGTACACACTACGCTAAGCATAAGCGTGCAACACCATCATGGTTGTGATCAAATTAGGCGGAAGCCTAGCGCAAGCGGGCACTTTGTTACAATGTCTGGACAACATTGAACAGCGCTATCGCAATACGTCCACGGTTATTGTACCAGGTGGCGGTAGCTTTGCAGATCAAGTAAGATTAGCACAACAACGCTGGCAGTTTAGCGACAAAATCGCGCATCACATGGCTATTTTAGCTATGCAGCAAATGGCTTTATTATTTAAAGGCCTTAAAAACGAATTTAGCATTGTTTCATCACTGATAGATATTCAAAAACATGGCCAAAATATTATGATTTGGTCGCCAGATATAGTTGAGCTCAATCATGCAAGCATCTTTGCCAGCTGGGATATTACCTCAGATAGCTTGTCTGCCTGGTTAGCACAACAACTTTCCGCCAGCGAATTAATCCTGATAAAATCAGCAGACATTGACCCCGCTCTCAGCCTGTCTGAACTTGCAAGCAGTCATATTGTCGATAAAGCATTTGGCCTGTTTACCGAAAATGCGGCGTTTAAAATAACCCTAATTCATGCACACCAATTCTGATGGCTGACAATAAATCTCCAACCGATTCACTCGAACAATTGATCAACTTATTTAGCCAATTTTTTTCCAGCAAATTTAAACATTTTTATTACTCTGCCAAAGAATCAATCGGGGAACATAAACGCGATATTATGGTGCATGAAGTAGAGCAAGTGTGTGTTGATTTACAACACACGCGCGATGAATTTGAAGCTGCTTTAGCACGCTTTAAAAACGTAGTTATTGTTGATGAAACACCCTTAGAGCAACGTTACAATTTACTGAATCGACAATACCAGTTTTGCCGATCTAAATCAGAACACGTCAGTCAGCGCATTAAAGCTATTGAAGCGGTAAGCGAAGCTTTATTTTTAGAATGGGAAAATGAATTAAACCAATACAGCAGTCGTAGTCTGCGTTTTAGTAGCAAGCAACATTTAAAATCTGCGCGACAAAACTACGCACGCCTGATGAAGGCCATGCGCCAAGCAGAAAACAAAATTCAGCCGGTATTAACCGCTTTTAAAGACCAAGTGCTATACCTTAAACACAATCTCAATGCGCATGCTATTAGCGCACTGCATCATGAATTCACCACCATCAGTATCGATATTTCACAATTAATACAGGCTATGGAGCAAACCATTTTGGAGGCCAGTGTATTTGTATCCAGTTTAGTGGGTAAGCAGGTCAGCTACCAAAAAAAGGCATTACCCAAGCCAGAGCGTTAATTTACATATGAAAATTTATATCTCAGTTTAAAACAAAAAACCCGATAACAAACGCTATCGGGTTCTCTATGGTATCCAGAAAATCAGTGGTCTACTTACCCGCCACGCTTTCTCAGCCTGTCCAAGGTTTGCAACTGCATCATCGCCTCAAGCAATTGCGCTTGTGCGGTAGCGTAATCTATCTTGCCTGTTTTATCAGCCAGCGCTTCTTCCGCTTTGGCTTTGGCTTCTATAGCAGCCGCTTCGTCAATGTCTTTCGCTCTGATAGCGGTATCAGCAAGAATAGTCACTAAATGCGGCTGCACTTCCAAAATTCCACCGGAGATATAAAACGGATAGTTTTCTTTCTCACCGGTTTTAACCCTTACTTCACCTGGTTTAAGGCGGGTAATAAACGGCGCATGACGCGGCGAAATACCCACCTCGCCCATTTCAGCGGGGGCAAATACCATTTCAGCTGTGCCAGAAAAAATTTCTTTCTCGGCGCTGACGATGTCTACGTGTACAGTCGTGGTCATAACATGTCCCGAAAGTTAGCCTTTCATCTTGGCGGCTTTTTCCAATGCTTCTTCTATGGTACCCACCATATAAAAAGCCTGTTCTGGAATGGCATCGTGTTCGCCGCTGAGTATGCTTTTAAAGCCGGCAATGGTATCTTTCAATGATACGTATTTACCTTTGGCACCAGTAAACACTTCAGCAACGGTAAACGGCTGCGACAAGAAACGCTGAATTTTACGCGCTCTGGTCACCACCAATTTATCGGCTTCCGACAACTCGTCCATACCCAAAATGGCGATAATATCACGCAATTCTTTATAACGTTGCAAGATACCTTGCACACTACGCGCCACGTCATAATGCTCTTGGCCAATAACCAACGGGTCAAGCTGACGGCTGGTAGAATCCAAAGGATCAACCGCAGGGTAAATACCCAGTTCTGCAATCTGGCGGGACAATACCACGGTCGCATCCAAATGCGCGAAGGTTGTCGCAGGCGATGGATCGGTCAAATCATCCGCTGGTACGTATACCGCTTGGATCGACGTGATAGAACCTTTTTTGGTGGACGTAATACGCTCTTGCAACACGCCCATTTCTTCAGCCAGTGTAGGCTGATAACCTACCGCAGACGGCATACGGCCTAATAGCGCCGACACTTCTGTTCCAGCCAAGGTGTAACGGTAAATATTGTCCACAAAGAACAATACGTCACGGCCTTCGTCACGAAAATATTCCGCCATGGTCAAACCCGTTAACGCCACACGCAGTCTGTTTCCAGGTGGCTCGTTCATTTGGCCGTATACCATCGCTACTTTGGAATTGCCCAGATTTTCGCCGTCGATAACGCCAGCTTCCTGCATTTCGTGATAGAAATCGTTACCTTCACGGGTACGTTCACCAACCCCTGCAAATACCGACAAACCAGAATGCTGGGTCGCAATATTATTGATCAATTCCATCATGTTAACGGTCTTGCCGACACCGGCACCGCCAAACAGACCCACTTTACCGCCTTTGGTAAACGGACACACCAAGTCAATAACCTTGATGCCAGTTTCCAGCAATTCAGTGGCCGATGCTTGTTCAGCGTAGCTGGGCGCTTCACGGTGGATAGCCCATTGCTCTTGTTCACCGATAGGACCACGTTCGTCAATGGGATGACCCAACACGTTCATGATACGACCCAAGGTCGCTTGACCCACCGGCACTGAAATCGGCGCTAGCGTGTTAGTGACGGTTAAGCCACGGCTTAAACCATCGGTGCTACCCATCGCAATCGTTCTAGCGACACCGTCGCCTAATTGTTGTTGCACTTCCAATATTAAGTCTTTGCCTTCTACGACCAAGGCATCATATACTTTTGGTAGGTCTTCGCGGGAAAACTCCACGTCGACGACCGCGCCAATAATCTGAACGATTTTACCCGAACTCATTGAGTGTCCTCTTGTATTGTATTGTTTGTTTGAACTTAAACAGCTGCGGCACCGGCAACAATTTCTGAAATTTCTTGTGTAATAGCAGCTTGTCGGGCTTTGTTATAGATCAGCTGTAACTCTTTGATAAGATTACCGGCATTATCCGACGCACTTTTCATGGCGATCATTCTAGCCGCCTGTTCGCAGGCATTATTTTCTACCAAACCCTGATAAACAATCGATTCGATATAACGCCCCAGTAAATGATCCAGCACGTCTTTGGCATCGGGTTCATAAATATAATCCCAATAACCACTCAAGCTTGCGTCGATTTCATCGGCCACTACAGGCAACAATCTTTCAACGGTTGGCTGTTGTGTCATCGTGTTAACGAATTCGTTACTGGCAATGTACAACTCGTCAATAGTGCCCTGCTGATAGGCATCAAGCATGATTTTAATCACACCGATAATATCCTGCAAATGCGGCGCATCGCCGAGTTTGCCCACTTGACCGACCAGATTGGTTTTCAGCGAGCCAAAAAATCCCGCTGCCTTATTACCGACCGTACACACATCAACTTCAATGTTGGCGTTGTCCCATTGAGTCAGGCTGGTCAGGGTTTTTCTAAACAGGTTCGAATTCAAACCGCCGCACAAACCTCGATCAGAACTGATCACAATCAAGCCAATACGCTTAACCTCGCGTTTAACGAGGAAAGTGTGCTTATATTCCGGATTGGCATGGGCAAGATGTTTGATAATCCGACCCATTTTTTTAGAATAAGGCCGTGTTGCCAGCATTCTGTCTTTGGTTTTACGCATTTTACTCGCAGCGACCATTTCCATCGCGCGGGTAATTTTTTGCGTATTTTTAATACTGGCGATCTTAGTGCGTATTTCTTTACCAACAGCCATCAGAAGACCTTTTTATTAGCTATACGTTTTAACAAAAGATTCAATTGCCGCTTTCATGCCATTTTTAATGTCATCGGAAAAATCACCGGTGCTGTTGATGGTGTCCATCAACGCGCCATGCTGCGATTTCATGTACGACAATAAATCGGCTTCGAAAGCCAAAACTTTGTTAACTTCCAGCTTATCCAGAAAGCCTTCATTGGCAGCAAACAACGACACCGCCATTTGTGCAACCGACATCGGCGAGTATTGGTTTTGCTTCATCAACTCGGTAACCCGTTGACCACGTTCAATCTGTTTACGGGTCGCTTCATCCAAATCAGAGGCAAACTGTGCAAAAGCAGCCAATTCACGGTATTGCGCCAAATCCAAACGTGTGCCGCCACCCAACTTTTTAATGATCTTGGTTTGCGCCGCACCGCCGACCCGCGATACCGAAAGCCCCGCGTTAACCGCAGGACGGATGCCTGAGTTGAACAAGCTGCTTTCCAAAAATATCTGGCCGTCAGTGATCGAAATTACGTTGGTCGGTACGAAAGCGGATACGTCACCGCCTTGGGTTTCGATGATTGGCAGCGCCGTCAACGAACCGGTTTTACCTTTCACTCTGCCGTTAGTCAGTCTTTCAACTTCGTCAGCATTGATACGCGCGGCACGTTCCAGCAAACGCGAATGCAAATAAAACACGTCACCAGGATAGGCTTCACGGCCAGGCGGACGACGCAACAACAACGACACTTGGCGATACGCCCAGGCTTGTTTGGTCAAATCGTCATAAATAATCAGCGCATCTTCACCGCGATCGCGGAAAAATTCGCCCATCGAACAACCGGTGTACGGGGCAATAAATTGCAGCGCCGCCGATTCAGACGCAGAAGCCACCACGATAATCGTGTGCGCTAAAGCATCGTGTTCTTCAAGCTTACGGACAACGTTGGCCACTGACGAACGTTTTTGGCCGATAGCGACATAAATACACTTAATACCGGTGCCTTTTTGATTGATGATGGCATCAATCGCAATCGCAGTTTTGCCGGTTTGACGGTCGCCAATAATTAATTCACGCTGGCCACGGCCAACCGGAATCATCGCATCAATCGACTTTAAACCCAATTGTACGGGCTGGTCTACCGATTGACGGGCAATAACGCCCGGCGCGATTTTTTCAATCGGCGAGGTTTCAGTAGTTTCAATGGCACCTTTGCCATCAATAGGGTTGCCCAGCGCATCAACGACACGGCCTAAAAGGGCTTCACCAACCGGCACTTCCAAAATCTTGCCGGTACATTTAACGGTATCGCCTTCGGAAATGTGCTGGTAAGCACCTAATATTACCGCGCCGACTGAATCACGTTCCAAGTTAAGCGCCATGCCAAAGGTATTGCCAGGAAATTCCAGCATTTCACCTTGCATCGCTTCAGACAGTCCGTGGACTCGTACAATACCGTCAGTCACACTGACCACGGTACCTTCTGTGTGAGACGTTTCGCTCAGGTCGAAGTTTTCGATCTTCTTTTTAATCAGATCGCTTATTTCAGATGGGTTTAATTGCATGTGCTGTTTCTCAGTTTCAGTGTAGCGCTTTTTGCATGTGTTGTAGCTGGCCTCTGACCGATTGATCGATGACTCTGTCACCGGCTCTGACCAGAACGCCACCAATTAATGATTTGTCGACCGTGACATTCATTCGAACTTTCTTGCTGAGGGTTTTTTCAAGCTGGGTCGCAAAGGTCTTCTCGGCTTCTTTGGTAAACGCAAACGCAGTAAACACTTCTACGTTAACACTGCCCTCATCTTCGGACTTATACGCCTCGAAGAGATTAGCAATAGACGGCAGCAAGATTAAACGATTGTTTTGCACCAATAGCTTCAAAAAATTTATGCTTTCGGCATCAAGCTTACCTTCGCACAACTCAAGCAAAAAGCCACAGACTTTGTCTTTACTAATTTTAGGGTTACCCACCAGTGTCAGCATGTTCTTATCGCTGAGCAATGCGGACATAAATGCCAAACCCTGCGACCATTTATCGGTAGACTGGGTTTCCTTGGCGCGTTTAAACGCCGCAGCCGCGTAAGGTCTCGCCATTGTTGCCAATTCGCTCATCTGCTAGACCTTATAACTTGCTGGAAACTTTATTAATGATGTCTTGATGCTTGGCTTTATCAATTTCTGCACCCAGAATCTGTTCGGCGGCATCCAGAGCCAGTGTCGCCACTTCCGCACGCAAATTATCTTTCACTTGCTGTATTTCTTGATCAATCTGAGCTCTCGCCGCAATAATCAGACGCTCACCGTCTTTTTTGGCCGTGTCTTTCGATTCTTCAACAATTTCATTGGCACGTTTTTGCGCCAAACTCAATAGCTCAGAAGAATGTTCTTTGGCTTCTTTCAAAACGATTTTAGCTCTTTCTTCAGCGGCAAGTATGTCTTCCTGACCTCTTTCAGCAGCAGCCAATCCATCAGCAATTTTCTTTTTCCGCTCTTCAAGAGAGTCGAATAAAGGCGGCCAAATGTACTTCATGGTAAACCATACCAGAAGTGCAAAGGTAATCATTTGCCCAATCAGGGTAGCATTGATACTCACGACGCGTTCCTTTTGTTGCTATTAAAGATGAACAGCTCTTAGCCTGCTGCCGCAGCGGTGACAGCTGACAGGAACGGGTTTGCAAAGGTGAAGAACAACGCCAAACCCACACCGATCATGGTGACCGCGTCTAACAAACCTGCAACAACGAACATTTTTACTTGCAACATCGGTACCATTTCAGGTTGACGCGCCGCACCTTCCAAAAATTTGCCACCCAACAAGCCGAAACCAATAGCGGTTCCTAAAGCGCCCATACCCAACACCAAACCGACTGCGATAGCGGTCATACCTTGCACATCAGCGATTAAAGCTGCAATTTCCATGATACCTCCAAAGGTACTCTAAATTAAAAAAAGGGTTTTGTTAATGATGTTCGTGCGCCATGCTCAAGTAAACAACTGTCAATACCATAAAGATGAACGCTTGCAGTGTAATAATTAAAATATGAAAAATTGCCCAAGGGAAACTCAGCAACGGCTGAAGATAACTTGGCAATAACGCGATCAAAATAAAAATCAATTCGCCCGCATACAGGTTACCAAATAACCGTAATGCCAGTGAAATGGGCTTGGCAATTTCTTCAACCAGCTTTAGCAATAAGTTGAAAGGCATTAACCACGGGCCAAAAGGTTGAAACAACAACTCTTTAGCAAAGCCGATAGGACCTTTTATTTTGATACTGTAGAAAATAATTAACGCAAATACCGAGATAGACATCGCAAACGTGGCGTTCAAATCGGTACTGGGCACAGAGCGTAAATACGGCAAACCCATCATTGAACCAATGCTCGGCAGAATATCGACAGGGAATAAATCCATAAAATTCCACAGGAATACCCAGCAAAATATGGTCAAGGCCAGCGGCGCAATCAGCTTGCTGGTGCCATGAAAGCTGTCTTTCACTTGGGTGTCGACGAATTCAATCATCATTTCGACAAAGTTTTGTACCAAGCCTGGTACGCCAGCGGTGGCCTTATCAGCGGCTGACTTAAAAAACCAGATGAACAATCCACCTAATAACGCTGAAAAAAACAGGGTATCCAGATGCAAGGTCCAAAAACCACTACCTACGCTGAGCGGCGTTAAATGGTGAATTATATAACCGGTTGCCCCTTCTGCGGCATGAGCTTCGGTAGCCATCGTTCCTCTCAAAAAAATAATTACTGTGTTAGCGCATTAACAGCGCAAACCAAAAAACCGACAAAGCTGCTGCGTATGCTACAAACAGCGGTAAAAGTTGTAAGTTTGGAATCTGAAAAATCATTGCAAAGAGTGCGCCGGTCAGTAATAACTTACCTGACTCTCCCGCATAAAAAGACCGGACGATCTTTCTTGCCTCTTGCCCTGCCGATTTGTAAATACGCAGCGCAAAATATAAGTTTGGGATTATTGCTGCAAGGCCTCCACATAAGGGAGATAACGCCTTTTGCCAGCCTTCAGCCACGGCAAACCCAAGAGTGATGATTATCGTTATCAGAACTTGATAGCTTAAGATTTTAACGACAGTAGAGAATTTCCTATCTGTCACACACTACTCCAAACCCAATAACTTGTGAATTATAACGAGCAAGCACCATTAAATCAAGGCCGATTAAACACAGATGCGTCATTGCAGTGATACAGCCTAGTACATCAAATCATATAAAAACAGGATAATAAAAATCTTCAAATCATGAATAAAACGCTGTTGTGTACTACATCAAGTTAATATTTAAATCCTGTTGATTTACAATTTGGTGTACTAGCCAGATCAGCAAGCTACTTAATTTTTTCAAACATTAATGAGCAAAACGCGTGCCTATCTAAACAACTCGATAAGATGCTTAAATATAAGATATTGCCAATATAAAAAACGCATTTGATTAATGACCGGCATGATTTTAACCAACCTGTAAATTACAACGTAACCGTTCGCACTGAACTTGTCGAAGTGTACCGCTCATGCTTCGACAAGCTCAGTGCGAACGGTGGCTGTAACTGTCCTAAGTTGAAAAAGCTTTATATCCATTGGAATCCCGTTAATACAGAGTTGAGTAAGTTATAGACTGGCCTAGCTTTCATCAGTTTGGGGCGCAAGGTATTTATTTTGCTAATGGGGGATATTTAAGAGAATTTAACAGTCGCACCACTGAGTAATCACTCGAAACGGTATCCGAAAGAGGCATAAGTGCGCCTCCTGATGCGGCAGCATCCTATGCTTAACACACCTTATCGCGTTAGCTTAATGGGGCTGATTAAACATCCATTGCCAACACTTACACTTTGATCTTTTGATTAAATGGAAAAGTTACCATGTCATCCAGCGCTAAATCTTTAACAACCCAATGTTGCATAGTAGGCGGTGGCCCTGCTGGCATGATGCTCGGTTTCCTGTTAGCCCGTAGCGGTGTTAAAACCATTGTTGTAGAAAAACATAATGACTTCCTGCGTGATTTTCGAGGTGACACCATTCATCCGTCAACACTGGAACTCATGCACGAATTGGGCATACTCAAGGCATTTTTGCAACAGCCGCACCAGCGCATTGCTAAAGCGTACGTGCTGATTAATGGCCAACTGTTTCAAGGGCCGGATTTTTCCAAACTGGCTACTCATGCTAAATTTATTGCCATGATCCCGCAATGGGATTTTTTAAATTTTATTGCACAACAAGCGCAACAATACCCTGAATTTTATTTGCATATGGGAGCAGAAGCCACCGAACTCATTGAAGAGAACAATACTGTTAAAGGCGTTATCGTACAAACCCAGCAAGGCAAAGTACGTATTTTTGCAGATTTGGTGGTGGGGGCGGATGGACGTAGTTCTATCGTTCGAAGCCTTTCAAAGATGGCGATTCTTGATTACCAATCACCGATTGATGTATTGTGGTTTCGTTTAAACAAACCCAACACTGAGCTACCGGAAACCTTGGCACGTATCCGCAATGGCCACTTTATGGTGACGATTAATCGCGGGGCTTATTACCAAACGGCACTGTTAATTAGCAAAGGCCAGTTCGATGCCATTAAAACCAAAGGGCTAACAGCATTTAAAGACACTCTCTGTCATATTGAACCCACATTTACCGATGTAATTCAGGCTATTGATTCATGGGAACAAGTCAAACTACTCAGTGTACAGATCAACCGTTTACAACGATGGTATCGGGATGGCTTGTTGTGCATTGGCGATGCGGCTCACGCCATGTCGCCTATCGGTGGTGTGGGCATTAATTTAGCCATACAAGATGCTGTCGCCGCTGCCAATATACTTACGGAAAAGTTGCGAGGCGGACACTGCCACAGCGACGATCTAGCCAAGGTGCAAGCACGACGCGAATGGCCTGCTAAAATGACACAAAGACTGCAAGTGATGGCACATAAACGTTTTTTCAGCGACACTGAAAATAATCAACCTTTGGCGGTATCTTGATCTATTCGTCTGTTAATTAAAACATGTACACCTATTTTGCGCAGAATTTTATCGCATATTATCGGTATTGGTTTCCGTGCTGAACATATTCAAACCCAACCCAAATCGACGTATGGCACTCTTGGCAAATAGCCCACATTGTCTTGTATCAACTGTCTGTCAACACGACAATTGCGCTGTCCATAAAATACTGCCAACATAAGGAGGCATACGTATTTAATGCGCCTTATCGCGTTGCAAATTTTAAAACGCTGTATGGTTTTTGACACCATACAACGTTAAACAATTTAATGCGTTTTAAAACTGGCTCAAAAGCCCATCATCAGCCCGTTATTTTTAATCTCCCTTTTTTTTTGCTCCCTTAATCTGAATAATTTCACCATCGCCTTTCACTTCGCGCTCTCTTTTGGCTTCTTCCTTATCTTGCATTTTAGCTTCCCTGTCACGACCGCCTTTTTGATTTTCTCGCTCACGTTCGGCAGTAAGCAATCGTAAGGACGGGTTATCGTTTTTCAAACTATTAGGAAGATTAATTCTAGCTGCTACAGCTTGAATTCCAGATATCACGGGAGATGTTGATGCACATTTGAATTTTCCGTCTACGCCCACGGGTGCATAAGGCGGTAATTCGACACTTATCATTCTAGAAAGCACGTTGCATGTCGTAGGGATAATATACCAGTTTTCTTTTCTATCTGAAGGCAAAAAGGCGGTATCTAACCCCCAATTCCATTGCAAACTACCTGCGGCAAAAACCGTTGAAACTGCATTATTACAAGGTAATAATGTACAAGGTTTGGTATAAACCGTCGCATGTGATTTTGGCATTAAAGGGTCATAATTGACAGATAAAGGACTATCATGATCAACCACACCCATTGGCACAGGCGATGCCGTTATAGCCTCCAAACCAATCGGCGTATAACCATTGTCAAATATTCTGTCCGCCTCATAACCTAATAAACCTTTAAAAACGCCGGTAACCAAATCGTTTTCTAAGATACCTGTGGCGGTATACATCCAATGTGAATTGATGTCTGTTTGCCAGGGATCATTTTTTGAGGCTTTAAGATCCGTATCAAGTACGCTTGTTCCTAAGGGGCCGAATGCGTACATAACACCGATGAGCGCATTTTCCGGCCGATTGGCATAGCTAGGATTTCTCCAGCGCGAAGTGACCAATGCTGGATTAGTCATTCTCAAAGGATCTTCTGTCGCTGAAAAATCTTTATAACTGACGATAGTGCGATTAGCATTTTCCATTCTAATTTGCCAATAAGCAATATTGGCACCAAAGAAACCCAAGCTAACACCGTGATCTCTGGCATTTTCGAAATTATCACGCATGGCTTTAGTCCAATATTCATCATGCCCAACAGACAAGACAGATTTATACTTTAAAAGATTACCATTTGCTTTTACATGCGTATCAATATCGCTTTGGTAAGTGACATCAAAACCTTCACGCTCCAGAAAATTAAGTAAATTTAAATCTCCAGTCCTTAATCCTCCAAGGCCACCATCGTATTCATACGGTCGATCAAAGGAAACTTTACGTGCCGCGCCGCCGATAGAATTAAAACCATAAAGCGACTTACCTCCCCAAGGGTTATAAGCTTGCCAAGTAGTGGTGCTGACTTGAAACAAATAATCTGAAGATCGCGCGGTATCAGTAACCACAAATGGAATGTATCGTCCTTTCCCTGTTGTATTACCAATAATGGTGGCAACATAAATGCCAGCAGTCCAGCTAGTAGGAATAGTAAGTGTGTATGGATTAACCCAGTTTGTTGCTTTCACCGTACCCAGTGAATCGGGAGCAGGTATTGTTTGTGTCGTACTGCTTCGCACTATTGGGGTAGTTGTCATCAGCCTTGCCCCGTATCCTTGATACCATCCCAAACGGTAAATATTTATACTGTATTGAGGATCTTTAGTTTTGTTAGCATTAACATATAGTTTTATCTGCTGACCTATGTTAACTGAATCTTTACTGGCAAAACCTTCCATGTCATGCACATTGTCTGCCGCATCCCAGCCAAGTACATTAAAATTGTACCAAGCCGCGCTACCAGGAAGGAGATTTTCGGTTTGAATTTTATTAAGTGCCAATGCTTGGCTACTCAACCCAAGTAAACTAAATAACCCAAGTAAACTAAACTTAGTTATTAAAATAGCACGGTGAGTTGGAATTGCAGTAATAACATCACCGGAACTGACAAGCGTCGTTAATTTTTTGTGGCGGTTAGTAAAACGTAAAATTTGTTTTAACAGCGTCATTAGAATAACTCCTAGTTTCTAACTTAAATAAATGCCAATCGATATTATTCTGCAAATAAAAACCATGAAAAAGATAAGCAATATTCCAATATACTGAGCTATCTTTATAGCAAGTTTTATACAATCATCAATTTTATTATCATTTACAGCATAATATCGAGCACAGCACAGGGATGGCCTTGAAAGATTAATTTCCATACCGAAACCAAAATCTTTCAAGTAGTTAGAGTCTACTTGAACTTACAAACCTAGCAAATAGGTACATATACCTACTGGAAATAGGAAATTAGACTGGCTTTTACTGCTAACGCCGCTATTGAAAACCAATGCAGCAGATGTTGATTAAATCATACAAAGCCTAGACACGATCACAGCGCTAAATCTTAAAATGATTAACCAATGTCTTCAAGTGCTGTAAACCCACAGCAGAGGCTTTAACGCCATAACGCTGCTGCAAATAAGCTTCGGTAATCTCTTCAATACTGGGCGCATGCGTGGGTAATTTAGGCTTAATACGCTCAGCAAAATCTCTCGCGCCTTCACCGACACCTTGATTAAAGCCCGCTTTAGCCAGTTTCTTTAAAAATCGCTTATACACAATCAGCGTGTGATCTACTGTTGTCGGCTTTTGATAAAGCAAAAACCCACTGAGTGTAGCCACGATAACAGCAATAATTGCTCCCATCCAATACACCATGTCTTTAAAGTCTTCAATACCAAACGATGACAAGAAATGAGATTGATTGGCGTTATTGTAGTTAATCACCCAACGCTGCCAGCTGTAATCGACATTACCCCACAACTGCCGCGTTTTCTGTAACCAATTAAACGCTGCCTGCGCCTCACTACTTGGCGCGACATAATGGATAGCACCGCCTGGCAAGAGCTGATTGATGTCGATGTTTTTCTCAATTCTTTCCGGTGCAATCGCAGCGGTAGGGTCAACTCTAATCCAGCCTTGCTTATCCAGCCAAACCTCTGCCCAAGCATGCGCTTGCGCTTGTTTAATCTCTAGAAAATCGCCCACTGCATTAAGTTCGCCGCCCTGATAACCGGTAACCACCCGCGCCGGAATATTGGCCACCCGCATTAAAGTTACGAATGCAGAGGCATAATGGCTGCAAAATCCATAGCGGGTCTCAAACAGAAACGTTTCAACCGGATTGTTTTCCATTAACGGCGGGGTGAGCGTGTAATGGAAATCCTGTTGCCGAAAGTGTGTCAGCAACTGGCCAATAAACACCTCTGGCGTGCTGTCAAAGCCGCCTAACTGCCGTACTAATTGTTTCATTTTATAACTTGGCGTAGCGGGTAATTGTTTAGCTTGCTGAATTTCTTGCGGCGTACTCGCGCCAGTATTGTACTGTGCATAAGAGCTCAGCGAGTATTCTGTGCGTTGGTTAAGTGCGTCAACACTTAATAATTGCAGCACGGCATTTTGGCGCAGCGTTTTTGGGAGCGCTGCGGGTAACTCTAATGCAAACACCCAGTTTTTATCTTGCGGTTCCATTAACAATGTGTACTGATAGACTGTACCTGAAAATGTTGCTTTAGCGCGTTGTTGATAGGATAAGTCTTTTGCTTGTGTCCAACGTTTGCCATCAGTTTGGCTAAGTACTGGGCCACGCCAATAGCGTAACTGTGGCGGCGGAATAGCGCCGGTAAATTTCACCCTGAACACCAGCTCATCGGACAAGCCAAGATCGCTGATAGAACCTGGCTCCATCGAATCACTTAAGCCGGTTTTGGCTTGCTGTTGCTGGTTAAATAACAACCAGCGTGGTGCTTCTACCCGTGGAAACAGGATAAAAATCGCGATGGCCATCGGTATCGCCTGTGCGATAATGACACTGGCTTTTTTGAGTGCCACACGGGTATTGGCAACATAACTATTAATAAACACCAGCGTGGCGAATAACACACAGCATACAAATAAAATATAGGCGGCCATCAAAATGCTTTGTTCGTACAAAAACTGCGAGGCGGCCACAATAAAGGCCAGATAATTCACCAGATACAAATCGCGTTCAGATTTTATCTCCATGAGCTTTAAGCCCAGCGCAATCAAAAATAAACTGGTACCGGCATCTCGCCCTAAAATGCCGCTGTGTTGCGAGTACAACAGGGCTAATCCACCGACACTGACCAGTAGCAACAGTAAACCTTTAGGTAAACGTTGTGGTTGCCAAACACCCAGAAAACGCCACACCAGCAGCACAGCAAAAAAGCCAAACACCGGCAACGGTAAATGATACGCATGCGGCAGTGCTATCAAACCAATGGAGGACAGCAAAAAAATCAGGATATTTTTATTGTATGCGGGATTTATCATAACCTTAAAATACCGCTAGCGCTTCTAGGCATTGCCGGTAGTGTGCTTGGCCATTGCTAGGCTCTAGCCGCAGACCAGGCAAAATAAAGCCGTAACGTAATCCGGCTTGTTCAGCATCAATCACCCAGCGGCATACATAACTCAAGCGCTCTTCTAACGAGTGCCCTGGGGCATGGTTAAAATCCAGCCAAATTTCTGCTGTGTTTTCGTTGCCGTATTGTTTGCTGAACAGCCCCAAGCCTTTGGCATAGGCTTTCCAGTACACCTGTCTGATAGGATCACCGGCCTGATAGTCCTGTAAACCGTAGAATTCATCACCGCCTTTTTTAAACGAGCCTTGCAGGCCTTGGCTGACACCGGTTTCTGGAAACGGAATGTGTTGGCTGACAGGTTTTGGGTAGACCAACACTTTGGTATTAAAACGTATCGGTGACCAGGCGCGAAACAAGCCTAAGGGATAGCGACTAGACAGAGTGACTGTGCCAATAGTATGCCAGCCTCTTGTGTGCGTGTGCTCCGGTAAACTGATGTGGGCTTTGTTGTGTGCGTTAAGATGAAAACTACTGGTTGTCTTCAGGCTCAGTTGCAAGTGCTGGCGCTCTACTGCGGTGGGGTTAGCAATAATCAGTTTAAAAGCGGCGCTGTCACCGGCAAAAACCGCCGTGGACTGGCCTGGTTGCACGGTCAATCCAGCCAATGATTTATAGGTATGCAAGATGGTAATAAAAAATACGCTGCCCAGCAAAAACGCTAACATATAGGCCAGATTGTTATTATAAACAAAGGCAATCAGCATCAATATGACAATTAAAAAGACAAAGCCTAAGCCGCGTTGCGTGGGTAAAATAAAAATCCGGCGCTGATTTAACACTAACGGCTGGCCATCCACCGTACGTTCCCCCAATAAAAATCGGTCTAAGCCGAAGCGTTCTTTTAAGGTCACAGACTAATTGACGGCTACTTTGGCCAATATGGGGGCAACTATGGCCGCCGAATCAACCGCACCGGCCTTTAAGCGGTGCCCTGCAACTGCGGCCAACACCGCCTGTAGGTCTTCGGGGATAACCGCATTGCGTTGATCCATAAACGCCCAGGATTTGGCGGCAGTCAATAAGGCTAATCCGGCTCTGGGCGATAAGCCACAGACATAATCTGATGAGTGACGGGTAAAGTAAATAATCGCCTGACAATAATCCAGCAAGGCACTGGATACATGCACTTTACCAATAGCTTGTTGCAGCGCTTGCAATTGCAACGGAGTGATCTGCGCGGGCAAAGTTTGAATAATCTGATGGCGATTTTGCCCCATCAACAATTGCCGTTCCGAGTTAGGATCAGGATAACCCAGTTCAAGTCGCATGAGAAAGCGGTCGAGTTGTGATTCCGGCAGTGGAAACGTGCCAATCTGGTGCGACGGATTTTGCGTGGCAATAACAAAAAACGGTTCGGGTAAAGGATACGTCACGCCTTCAACCGTCACTTGGCGCTCTTCCATCGCTTCCAGTAAGGCACTTTGAGCTTTCGGTGTGGAACGGTTAATTTCATCAGCCAGTATCATTTGGTTAAATATTGGCCCTGGATGAAATTTAAATTCATGGTTTTTAGCATCAAACACCGAGGCACCAATAATATCCGCCGGTAAAATATCACTGGTAAATTGAATGCGCTGGTAATTCATACCCAGCAACTTGGCCAGCGTATATGCCAAGGTAGTTTTGCCTACGCCGGGAATGTCTTCTATTAATAAATGCCCGCGCGCCAACAGACAACAAACGGCTAAACGGATTTGCCGGTCTTTGCCCAAAATAACTTTATTGGCTACCGTTAGCAGGCGCTGAATGTCGTTTTGCATAGTGAATGAGATAACTTAGAGATTGCCTTTAGTATAGAACAATGCCTTACATTAACGGCAGCGCAGCGTGTGTAAATCCAAAATTTAAAAAATGCTCATGTGTTCAATAAATTTTCAAAAAATTAATTTCATTAAGCTTGGATTCATTTTCAAACTGTATAGTGTGCAGCAAGTGAAGAAAAACATTATTTTTAACACACTGTGTTGTTTAGGAACAATTATGAAAAAGCTACTTTTTTTGATTCAATTGACATTAGCTATTGCACTGTACTCCGATTTGTCTTTTGCTGACCACGGTCACCATCGCAGACATCATGGCCATCACGGACATCACGGTGGTTATGGTGGTGGCGGACAAAACTTCGATAACGGCAATCGTTACCCACAACAAGCCTATTATCAACAGCCGCAATATCAGCCTGATCCACGCTCACACCAAGGTTTAGCAGGTAGCGTAGTCGGCAGTGTATTGGGTTATGAAATGGGCAATGGCCATCCACTCGGCGCAGGTTTGGGTGCCGCCGCCGGTGCCTTCCTCGGCAATGGTATGGCACGTTAAACAGTTATACACAACAATCTCCTCTCACGCCTGAAACTCACTCCATTTCTATCAGACGTGCTTTTGGCGGCTTCGGGATAACATCGCAACGATGCACATTCCTGAATACGTGCTTATTGTAGCCAGTTCTGGACGCATGCTTGCTCAAGCGGCTTACCGTGCTGGTTACAAACCTTTTGTTATTGATCTGTATGCAGATCGCGACACCTGCTTGTATGCGCAAGAAACTCTCCTCGTTACCTCTTTGGCTTTGCATCATATTGCTCCTGCCTTAGAGGCTTTTTTTACTCACATTCCACTCACGCACATTATTTATGGCAGCGGCTTTGAAAACCACCCCGAAAGCCTGATCTATCTCGCCAACCGTCTGACAATATTGGGTAATCCACCCGATGTATTCGCTAATATACTCAATAAAAAATATTTTTTTTCAGTGTTGGATCAGCTGTCTATCCCCTACCCTCACGTAGCCTTTACCAAACCGAAAAACGCTAGCGACGCATGGCTCACTAAGCCACTGCAAGGCCACGGCGGCATAGGCATCCAACATTTTCACCCAGATGACAAACAATCTACCTTAGTATATTGGCAGCGCTATATACAAGGCACAGCACATTCGGTGCTGTTTTTAGCCGACGGTAACAACGCACAAATCATTGGCTTCAACAACCAATGGTCTGTGCAATCTAACCAAGATCACTTCCTATTTTCAGGGATTAGCAATGCTGAGAGCATCCCAAATCAACACAAAGCCAGCGTAATGCAATGGCTAACAGCAATCATTCCTATCTTTGCCCTAAAAGGCTTAAATTCACTGGATTTTATCTGTGCAGCGCAGGGCTGTTATGTGTTGGAAATTAATGCGAGACCACCAGCCAGTATGCAACTCTACGATGATGCTTTATTTGTACGGCATATCGAAGCCTGTCAAGAACAATTGCATGAGTCTCCAGCCATCCCATCTGATGACCACAAGGCCTATCAAATCATTTATGCCAAGCATGACACGCAGATTCCAATGGATTTTGCATGGCCGTCGTGGTGTATGGATTTACCGGACGATGGGGCATTAATTCACACAGGACAGCCGGTTTGCAGTATTATTGCCAGCCACAAGCAATCACAGCAAATTATGCAGCAGCTGGTGATTAAGCAACAGATAATTATTAGTCAACTTGATAAAGGGTATTAGGCATGGAATTTAAAGCAAGCGTTAATAAATTGGCTCAGCCGTTGGTACAAGAATTAATTAATAATGCTGACAAATTACGGGTCGGCGTAGAAAAACTGGCCAATGGTTGCACCATGATTGATGCTGGCATCAGCGTACCCGGTGGTCTTGAAGCCGGCCGGATTATTGCCGAAATTTGCATGGGCGGCATGGGCACAGTCAGTATTAACCACAGCTCTTACACCACCCACTGGCCGCTGTCGGTTAATGTCTATAGCAGCAATCCGGTATTAGCCTGTTTGGGCAGCCAATATGCCGGCTGGAGCCTGTCGCATGACAAATATTACGCACTCGGCTCAGGTCCTGCCAGGGCTATGGCTACAAAAATAAAAGACGACAAACAAGAGCCGGTTGAAGAACTGTATAAAGAACTGGCTTACCGCGACAGCCATGATGCCACCGTGTTAATCATAGAAAATGATGCCCTGCCGCCGGTTGAAATCGTGGATAAAATCGCTGCCGCCTGTCAGCTGGATGCTGCCAAGCTAACTATTATCGTCACGCCCACCAGCAGTTTGGCGGGTGGCGTGCAAGTGGTATCGCGTGTGCTGGAAGTGTCCATGCACAAAGCCCATGCCTTGCATTTTCCGCTGGAAAATATTATCGACGGCAGTGGCAGTGCGCCAATTTGTCCACCGCATCCTAAATTTGTTAAAGCCATGGGACGCACCAACGATGCGATATTATTCGCAGGCCAGGTGCATTTATTCGTTAAAGGCAGCGACGAAGCCGCCGAAAAACTGGCTAACGCGTTACCCAGTTCCACCTCCAAAGATTACGGCAAACCGTTTGCCGAGATTTTCAAACAATACGAATACGACTTTTTCAAAATCGATGCCATGTTGTTCAGCCCTGCCAGCGTGATTGTGACAGCGGTGGAATCGGGCAAAAGTTTCCGTGCCGGCAAACTGGACAATACCTTATTAGACCTGTCTTTCGGAGCCTAGAATCTCCGTGCCGCGTATCGTTATTTTTACTGACGACCCTGGCTGGCATGGTCGTCAGTTGCGTCTTGCTTTTGCCGATAGAGGCTACGACAGTGAGTATATCTCGTTAACCGATTGCCATTTCTCCATTGAACCTGGACACAACCCGATCGTCATACCAGGGTTTGAACAACAACTGCCCGATGCCGTGTTTGTCCGTGGCGTACCGGGCGGCTCACTGGAAGAAGTGGTGTTATATCTGGATATTCTGCATGCGTTAAAAATCATGGGCGTACCGGTTTATAACGATGGCCACGCTGTAGAGCGCAGCGTTGATAAGGGCATGACCAGTTTTCTGCTACACCACGCTGGTATCCCGACCCCGTTAACCTGGGTCTTGCGGCAGCGCTCAGAAGCCTTAGCGATTGCCGAAACCGAATTAAAAAATGGCCAACTATTAATCAGCAAGCCGTTATTTGGCTCGCAAGGCGAAGGCATCCGCCGCATTGAAAAAATGACCGATTTGTTTTGGTTAACCAGCAGCCACGGCGTGTATTATCTACAGCGTTTTATCCATTGTGCCGGTAGTGGCTTTTCCGACAGCCGCGTGTTTGTCATCAATGGCCGCGCCGTTGCCGCCATGCAGCGACGCGGTAAATCCTGGCTGAATAATGTCGCGCGTGGCGCACGTTGTGAAGCCATTGACATGACACCGGAAATGGCCAGTTTGGCCATTAAGGCGACCGTGGCACTGAAGATGGATTATGCCGGTGTCGATATTATCCAAGATAAAAATGGCCAGTACCTAGTGATTGAAGTCAACAGCATTCCGGCCTGGAAAGGCTTGCAAAGCGTGTGTGACATCAATGTTGCGAAGTTGCTGGTGGATGATATGCTCAGTCGTTACCTCAATGATATCGCAATAAATACCGGTGTTGCCGCCTGATGCTATCTGCTCAACAACTGCGTGAGCTTTACCAACAAGCCTGCGAACTGGAACTGCAAGCCTTTAAGCCCGGCAATGTCAGCGTATACTCAGAAGGCCATGACATGACGGTAGCGGATTTTCGCATCAGCGCTAAAGTCAGTGCAGAACCGTTGTGTAATCCTGCTTATACGCTGGGCGAAAAAATATACTACGCCGTCAAGGCTACACGCGAGGCCGTACATTGCAATACCAATCTGGGTATATTGCTGCTGTGCGCGCCCTTAATAACGGCTGCAAGCCAACTACGTCACACCGAAACATTAAGACAAAGTTTAAGTCGGGTATTGGCAACCACCACCCTCAGCGATGCCGACTGGGTATTTAAAGCCATAGCACTGGCAGCGCCTGGTGGATTGGGTAGTTCCAATGAGCAAGATGTCAATCAGCACGCTTCGGTAACGCTCACCGAAGCCATGCGCCTGGCCAGTGACAAAGACCGTATTGCGCAGCAATATAGCAACGATTATAAAATTATCTTTGATTTTTCACTTCCAATCTATTACAATTATTTAGATAGGTGGGAGGATCGAAATAATTGGGCGGTGGTTGCATTATATGCCAATTTGCTGAATCAATATGCCGATAGCCACATCGAAAGAAAGTACGGTGACCGCTATTCTGGGATGGTAGCCGAACAGATGACTCTCCTTAAAACAGAGTTAGAGCAGGCCACACATCCTGAATATACAGAGCCTTTACTTCGCAACATAGATCAACAGTTTAAGTCAAAAAAAATAAACCCTGGTACTACAGCCGACTTAACAGTCGCTGCTGTATTAACAGCGTTTATTGAAATAGTTAAGCTTAAAACGTAATTCAATTTTTTATTTTCTGCATAGGGGAAAACAAGCGTGGCTAAAATCAATAAATTAAGCGTCGGCGAATCTTTAGTTGGCGACGGCAATGAAGTTGCTCATATCGACCTTTTGATTGGACCTAGAGGTTCAGCAGCTGAAACTGCATTTGCAAATTGCTTAACAAACAACAAAGACGGTTTTTCTAGCCTGTTGGCTGTTGTTGCACCTAACCTGATGGTTAAACCTGCAACTGTTATGTTCAACAAAGTAACCATCAAAGGCGCAAAACAAGCTGTTCAAATGTTTGGCCCTGCACAACGTGGCGTTGCTATGGCTGTTGCTGATTGCGTAGAAAACGGCACTATCCCAGCTGATGAAGCAGATGATTTGTTCATCTCAGTCGGTGTATTCATACACTGGGCTGCTGAAGACGATGCCAAGATTCAATTGTATAACTACCAAGCCACTAAAGAAGCTTTGGAACGCGCTGTAGCCGGTTCACCAACTGCTGCTGAAGTTGTCGCACAAAAATCTACTGCAAAACATCCGTTCGCACCTAACTGAGTTTTAGTTAGTTAAAAAGATGTTAAAAAATACCTCGCTTGCGGGGTATTTTTTTGCCTGAAAAATACGCAATATCAGTTGCCGCTACAGCACCTGAATGCAAGGCACTGGCTAATAAAACCCGCTTTATACCCATAGCTTGCAGCGCCCGTAAATCTTCGCTGTTTCTTACCCCACCGGCCGCAATAAAGTTTTTTTCAGGATATTGCTGGCAAAATCGACTTAACTTATCAAAATCAGGGCCTTTTGCACTACCCACCTGATCCAAGGTCATAATAATAATATCCATGGGCCATAGATTAGTGTTATCTAATAAACTTTTTGCGCCCAAAATAGCATCGTTTTTATAATCCAGCGACAACACAAATCGACGCTTAAATGCCTTAAGTTCAGCCACCGTGTCGTCACAATAAGACTCACTCCCCAATACCGGCATGTGATTTTTTAACGGACTTATCGGCTTGGCCTGGGGTCGATAACCTTGATCTACCCAAAATTCAATCTGTGGATAGCAACACAACAACGCATTAATGATATTATCATGTTCACCCTGGCCGGTAAGTGCATCCAGGTCAGCAATATAAAAGCTATCAAAGGCGTATAACGATAAAAACGCCTGAATAACCTGATCGATATTGGCAGATGAACACAGTGCCGACTGAATCGGCTGATAATGCGTACGTTGGCCTTGCCGCGCATGCACCACCACGCCGTTTTTTAAATCGATAACGGGAATTATTTTCACAATAATAAATAATTTTGTAGAGACACGCATGAAAATTCTAATCTTTGAGTATATCACCGGTGGCGGCTTTAATAAGCAAGCATTACCTGAAACATTAAAGCGCGAAGGCAAACTGATGCTAGAGGCTTTGCTTGATAATTTCACCTTACTCACTGACATCGATTTATTGATCATGCTAGATCAACGCCTGGTCGACACGGTAAATACACTGCATTATGCAACCGCTGTTATCAATGCAGAACACCATAGCCATAGCGAATTTGCACAACTGATTACAGGGTGTGATGCCGTCTGGCCGATAGCCCCTGAATTCGATGGCATTTTACAAAGCCTGTGCCAAACCGTTGAGCAATCAGGAAAGCTGTTGCTCACGTCCCCCAGCAACGTGGTAAAAGCCACTGGCAATAAATACCAAACCTATCTACATTTACAAAAATACGCAATAGCTACTGTACCCACCTGCTTATTGGCGGATGACAAAACCCTGTCCGATGAAATTCCTGCTATCATCGCCAGCCATTACCCCACTGACAGCAACGAATGGATCATCAAATCCATTGATGGTGTCGGTTGTAGTGACAGTTGGATCATTACCGACTTACTCGACATTAACGCCATTAACGCAAAAGAAAATTACATTATCCAGCCGCATATGCACGGGCAAAAATCCAGCCTGTCGTGTTTATTTAAAAATGGCATGGCCTGGATTATCAGCATCAATGCCCAACAATTCAGCGTGATAGATAAGCGTTATCACCTAACCGCTCTCATGGTTAATCACAATCCTGACATCGACCGTTATCAAGATTTAGCCGATGACATTGCTTATGCTTTTCCTGAGCTATGGGGTTACGTGGGTATCGATTTAATTGAAACGCCATTACAAACCTGGGTATTGGAAATTAACCCCCGCTTGACCACTGCTTTCGTAGGTATAGAAGCCGCCTTAGGCATTAATATTGCCGATGCCGTACTGCAACTTTTGGCAGGGCCACCCACCTTAAAACCCCAACATAACAAAGCTATCAGCCTTATTCTTGATGATCACACGCACGCATAACAGCGTTGGTTGGGACATTGGTGGCGCGCACCTAAAAGCCGTCACTATCAACACTGCGGGGGAAGTCAGCGGTGTTTTCCAACAGCCCTGCCCATTATGGAAAGGGCTGGATCAATTACGAAACGCCGCCAGCACTATTATGCAGCAGTTGGATGCGACAACACCAACCCAACATGCCATCACCATGACCGGCGAACTGGTGGATTTATTCACCAACCGTGATGACGGCGTTAAGCACATTATTAACACCTTTAACGCCTTGATATCCAATACCGAGTTGCTAGTATTTGCAGGCTCAGCCGGTTTTATACCCGCACAACATTGCACCGCACAACATTATCAAGACATTGCTTCCAGCAACTGGCTAGCCAGTGCCACCTTTGCCGCACAGTGTATTGATAATGGCTTATTTGTCGATATAGGCAGCACTACCACGGACATTTTGCTGCTACAAGACCAACAGGTTCTAACACAAGGCTCTACCGATTACCAACGCTTATGCTCACAAGAACTCATCTACACTGGCATTATCAGAACCGCCGTCATGGCTGTCACCCGCCACGCCCAAGATGAAGGCCAGACCGTAGGTTTAATGGCAGAATACTTTGCGACGATGGCCGATGTGTATCGTCTGACCTATGAGCTGAACGAAAATGACGATCAGACCGATACCGCTGACGGTGCTGAAAAAACCATTACCGCCAGTGCCAGACGATTAGCCCGCATGATAGGTTGCGATTTTCATCCCGCCGCCCTACCGCGCTGGCAACGCTTTGCCGAAAATATTCGCCATCAACAACTGCAATTTCTACAAACCGGCTGTCAAATACAGCTACAGCGCAGCCTAAGCAGTACTAGAGTTCCCCTCATCGGTGCAGGTGTAGGGCGCTTTTTAGTGCAGACTATTGCCCTGAATTTAGGCCATCCCTACGTGGATTTCGCCAGCTTATTACCCAATACAGCAAACCAAACGCAACGCAATGCCGCTGATTGCGCACCGGCGCTCGCAGTCGCTTATTTAGCAAGACAATATCCGTTATTTACAACACAGTAAATAACCCCACGACACACCGTTAACCTCGCTATAACATACCGCACTTTACCCAAGCTAGGGTTTAGATTATTATTAACGGAGTTGAATCTTTTTAATGAACTTTAAGGTACTTGAACATGGCAAATAATTTTTTCGGAAAAATTCGTGGCTTAGTTAGCTCAGCTTGGGCTGAAGCAGATGTGCAGCCAACGCATAACACACAAGAAACCCCAACACCCCCAGCATCTGCAAGCGGCAGCTTGTCTGGCGTAGCAAAATACTTAGCCAAGCAAGCGACAGCACAAGGTGGTACGGAAGAAAAAGCCTTAACCGGTGTCGCAAAATATTTAGCAAAACATGCCCCAGAAACATCAGCAGCGACTGCCTCTACGACACCGCTGACCAGCGTTGAAAAATATCTGGCCAAACAAGCAGGCGGCACCAAAATCGAGGCTGCCAAACCTGCCGCTCCCGCAGCCCCGTTAAGCAAGGTTGATAAATATTTGGCAGGACAATCTTCTGCGCCAGCAAAAACCAAAACCGAAGCGACACCAACACCGGCAAAAAAAGCTGAAGCGACAGAAAAAAGCGCTCCAGTGGCAAAAAAAAAAAATGAAGTAGCCACCAAGGCCACGGCTGTAAGCCCTAAAGCAGTGGCTGAAAAAAAATCGGCTCCTGCCAAAGCCCCCCAAACAACACCCATCGTTGCTGAAAACAAACCTGCTGATATGACTGATTTATCAG
Source organism: Crenothrix polyspora (assembly GCF_900163755.1). GTDB lineage: Bacteria > Pseudomonadota > Gammaproteobacteria > Methylococcales > Methylomonadaceae > Crenothrix > Crenothrix polyspora. The sequence continues at coordinate 30,367 of NZ_FUKI01000046.1, forward strand.
CAGGCGCAACCCAATGCCAAGCGGGCACGACCAAAGGCACGCAATGCCGTAATACCTTACGCCTTAATCAACTACAGCTTGTTGTTAACGGCAAAACCTATTTATTTGCTGCCTGTAACCAGCACAACAATGACGCCTTCAAGCCTTTTCAGCCTGCGTAATATACAGTTTAATTAAAAACTCCCACTTGTTAGCGCTGTAAAATATCGGCATAAATAACCCACGTTTGCGTGATGTCTAGTTGGGAATATTTCCTTTTTAGCTCGCGCACGCGTTTATTAAAGACCCCATTCGCTATAATGCCTCATTTTAATTTTTCAGAGTGAGTCATGAAGAAACTAGCACTTGCAACACTTGGGCTACTTGGCGTGGTATCTCAAACACTGTTTGCAGAAGAGCAAATACCTGTTGACCTGGGCGAAGTTGAGGTAGTGGGCGTAACGCCCATACCCGGTAGCTTTATTTCCGCCGAAAAAATCCCCGCCAATATTCAAACGATTTCTTCTGAACAATTAAAAAAAGCGCAAACCATCTCCCTGGCCGATTATATGAATCGCAACCTGGGCAGTGTGCATGTTAACGAAGCCCAAAATAATCCCCTGCAACCTGATATTTCTTATCGGGGCTTTGTGGCATCGCCGCTTTTGGGATTGCCGCAAGGCCTATCCACTTACGTAAACGGCGTTAGATTTAACGAACCCTTTGGTGATACCGTTAATTGGGATTTAATCCCACAAGGTGCTATTGACACTATGGCGCTATTTCCAGGCTCCAACCCTGTTTATGGCCTGAACAGTTTGGGTGGCTCAATTTCTATTAAAACCAAAACCGGTTTTTCAGCACCTGGCCATCAACTGGAAGTTTATGGCGGCTCTTGGGACAGGCATTCGGAAGAATTAACCAGTGGCTGGAATAACGGCACTTGGGGTTATTTTTTAGATGTGCATAATTTTGCCGAAAATGGCTGGCGTAACTTTTCACCTACTAAAGCCAAACAAGTGTTAGGCACATTAAGCTGGCAAAATGACCGAGGAAATCTAGATCTAACCCTCGCCGCCAATGATAACGATTTACGCGGTAATGGTGCAGTACCGATACAACTATTGGAGCAAAACCGAAAAGCCGTATTTACCCATCCCGACCAAACCGTCACCCGCATGTTCTTTTCGCAGTTAAGCGGCAGTTACAGCCTGACTGATGCCATTCAATTGAGTGGTAACGCCTATTTCCGGCAAAACCGTATCAGAACCTTTAACGGTGATGACAGTGATTATGACGAATGTGAATCAAACGCTGCTTTCCTCTGCGATGAAGACGGGGAGATTGTTGAAGATATCAACGGTAAACAAATCGCCGCCAGTGATGATCTGATTGGTGCAACCAACAATACCAGTGCTACCCAAATGCGTAGCCAAGGCGGTACACTGCAAGCCGTATTCGACCAAGACTTATTCGGCCATCAAAACAACCTGACCGTTGGCAGCAGTTATGACTACGCCAAAGTCCATTTTGCCTCGGATACAGAATTGGCCAAATTAACTGCTGACAGGGGCACAATCGGTGGCAATGTGTTTGTGGATGAATCCAAAGTGCGTCTACACACCGACACGTCAACCGTCGGTGTCTATCTGACAGACAGCTTTTCAATCACCGATAAGCTTACGGCTACCATCGGAGGCCGTTATAATTACAGTCATATCAACATGACTGATAAATACATTAACGACCCTGAAAACACCCTCAACGGCTCGCACACCTTTGAAAGGCTTAATCCTTCAGCAGGATTAACCTACCAAGTTTTCAAAAATCTAGGCGTATACGGCAGTTACAGCGAATCTGCCCGCGCCCCGACCCCCATGGAACTCAGCTGCGCCGATCCTGAAGCACCGTGCAAACTGCCCAATTCTTTTGTTGCTGACCCGCCTTTAAACCAAGTAGTCGCTAAAACCTGGGAAGCCGGCGTTAGGGGCGATTTAAACCGCCTGATTCCCAACCAAGGTAATTTGAAATGGAATCTGGGCTTCTTTCATACCATCAACCACGATGACATCATTTTCAATCGCGGTGGTGACAGTGTTTCCGAAGGTTATTTTAGCAATGTCGGCCAAACACGCCGTTACGGGATAGAATCGGGCGCAACAGCCAATTTTCCGCAATTGTTTAGCACCATTGATGACTGGCATTTTTCTACCAACTACACCTATCTTAATGCGCGATTTCAAGATAGTTTCGATATACAGCATCCTACTGCGGTGGATGCTAATGACGACCCCATTCGCGCCACAGTGAGTAAGGGCGACAGAATTCCTGGCATCCCCGAGCATATTTTTAAAGCTTCCATCGGTGTCGACCTATGGCAAAAGTTTTCGCTGGGCATTAATGGTACTTACAGCGGCAATCGTGCATTTCGGGGTGACGAAGCCAACCTGACTGCAAAACTCGGCGGTTACTGGTTATTTAATGCGACAGCAGAATATAGGTTCAACAAACATCTCACCCTGTTTGGCAAACTGGATAATATATTTGATACCCATTACAACAGTTTTGGCGTTTATGGCCAAGCGAACGAAGTATTGCCAGGATTTGATGATGGCCGCTTTGTATCGCCTGGTGCGCCTAGAGCCGGTTGGATAGGGGTAAGGCTGAATCTCTAGTTTAGCACCGGCTACTTACCCTAACCCAATGCTTCAAACAACATAATCATGAGCTTACGCTACCAGATAAACATCAGAATATTACTTTCATCCTTGTGCATATTGTTGTTGGGTGGCTCAATCGCAGCATGGCAAGCACGTAACTCGGTCAATAAAGAAGTCGAATCATCCATTAACCTGGCGGCACAACTCATTTCCTTTACTTTTCTGCAAACCTCACAGACACCTCAAACGCCTATCGATTGGATAGCCCATCTGAACGCTCTAAAAGAAACACGACATTTGAATATTCAGCTCCAGGCCCCCAGTGGGCAAACTATCCATTTCAACTCTAAAAAACAGTCTATCTCTGCCAATGAAGCGCCGCCACAGTGGTTTATCCACTTGGTTGAAAGCGAACATCCAAAAGCCGAACGCCCCATTATTGCCGCTGATGGCCAACAATTGACTTTGATTATCCAGGCTAACCCACTGGATGAAATCACCGAAGCCTGGCAAGAAAGCCAAGCCTTTTTCACTTCTGTTTTGTTACTGACACTGTTTACCTTTTTGGCGGTCAATCTGGTTTTTAATAAAGCATTAAAATCCATTGCCACTATCGTTAATGCTTTAAGAATCATTGAGTCAGAGGATTATCAACACAAACTCCCCGATTTTGCCATCCATGAATATGATCGCATTGCCAAGGCCATCAATCATTTGACTGACCAGCTCAGCGCCAGCCAGCAGGAAAACAGAACTTTAACACAACATTCACTGGCCATACAGGAAGACGAACGGCAAAAACTTTCACAGGAACTACATGATGAACTCAGTCAGTCGTTGACAGCTATTAAAGTCATGGCTGCAACCTGTGCGCGGCCAAAAGCAGATATTACAAAGACGGCACATACCATTATCGAAGTATGCGATCATTTGATCACGATTGTACGCTCCATGATGCACCAATTACATCCATTGATACTGACGGAACTAGGCTTAAAGGCCACAATGGAAGATTTGGTATACCATTGGTCGATAAGAAACCCAGAGTTAAAAGTGGTTTTGGACTGCTCGAATGATGTTGATGAGCTAGAGCAAAACATTGCTATCCAGTTGTTTAGGGTTGTGCAAGAATGCCTGACCAATATTATTCGGCATGCACAAGCTACACAAGCTCACATTACTATGGCCACTAATCCAGAAACAAACCTGCTGCATTTAAAAATCAGTGATAATGGCCAAGGCTGCGATAGCGAGTCAATAAACCACGGCTTTGGTTTATTGAGCATGAAGGAGAGAATCAAAAGTTTAGGGGGACAATTAACCTATCATTCTGTACCACTACAAGGTCTTTCTATCATTGCGAGTATTCCACTGTCATGAAAGCACCCATCAAAATTCTCCTGGTAGATGACCATGCGATTGTTCGGGCTGGGTTTCGTATGTTGCTATCCACTGAAGACAGCATTGAAGTGATAGCCGAAGCCGAACGTGGCGAGGAAGTTTGGCAGCTATATTTAGAGTATCATCCCGATGTTGTGGTGATGGATTTATCTATGCCGGGTATGGGAGGGATCGAAACTATACGGCGAATATGTATCAAGGATAATAGCGCCAAAATTCTGGCATTTAGCGTACATGATGAAATAGTATACGTGAATCGCGCCATAGCAGCCGGTGCCAAAGGGTACATTTGCAAAAAAAGTGCCCCCTCTATTTTGGTACAGGCAATACAAAAAATCGCTATGGGCGGCATCTATATTGAGACGGAATTTTTAGAAAACAGCAGTGGCCAATCCAACGAAACGCATTACAAAACTATCATCGAAGCGTTTTCGACCCGAGAATTTGACATCTTTTTACTTCTTGCCCGAGGTTTTACCAGCCATAAAATTTCCGATGAATTGTGTTTGAGTTATAAAACAGTGGCCAATTATGGCACGCAAATACGTAGTAAATTAAAAGTATCATCGGTTGCGGAATTAGCGCATATCGCCTTGGTTTCTGGGGTTATGAAAAACTAATCGCACTAGCCCATACTGCTTACGAGGCATTATTAGTTTCCAGTTCTGTAACCCTAGTATCAACAAAATAACTGGCCGCTACCCCAACCATTGCCAGCACAACAAAAAAACCTAAATACGCATCACCATAAGCCAGCAACACCCCTAACAACAATAAATACGCACAGACAAAACAGCCTCGCCATGTCGGTTGGCGTAGCGTCTCCAGGTAAAACATTAACACCAATATGAACAAAATCACCATGCCCGCCTCTTCATGCAACAGGCGGCCAGATTGATGCAAGGAAAATACAAACAGGGCGCACGCCAAACCGCCTATCCAGCGCAATAGGCCGTCCCTTAACGCCTGTCGTATTTTCGCAGTGGGATGCAAATAATCCGGTGCAACCGCCAGCAATGCAAAAACCACCAGCATAGCCAGCCAATAATCGTGGCTCATACCGGCATAACGGTAGGATACGACAGCACCCAACAGGCTCAAGAGCATTTGCAAAGTAAAATGGTAGTGTTTGGATAACAAAATATTAATCAACATAAACGTTGTCCTTGGTTTTTTTCAGACGAAACCAGTGCCACACAGAAGATAGCGGCGGTAAATAAATACAACAAAACATCAGCAACGCCACAGCCGCGAAGTAACCACGTACATCGACAGGTGCTAATTGCTGGGTGGAAAATTCAGGACTCTGCAAGGCTTGTTGCAAAGGTTCAAGGTCGGTTAAGCGGGTATAGTTTAGACCAGCTTGGTGGGCGAGCTGGGTCAGATAAGATTCCTGCAAGGCGCTTAAATGCTCGTTGCCGACAACGGCTTTACTGCCAAACGGTGCATTACGCGCATCATAACCTTCGATTTGCGACGGGTCTAAGTTCGATTGCCCGAAAGACGAGCGGTGCGGTACATCATCTTGTTGGTAAAAACCGCTGACATTGCCTTGGGCATCAAATTTAGGGATAGGCACAGCCTGCAAGCCGCCAGTGCCGACTATCAAGCCCTTGGCTTTACCTTTCATTGCCGCAAAATCAGGCAAATAGCTGGGATTAACCGGCGGCGCTTCCTGACCATCGGTGATAAAAACAACCGTGCTATGGCTTTTTTGCAGCATGGCCAAGGTATTGAACAAGCCTTTGGCGATATTACTGTCCGCCGCCCAGGCCATACGCCAATCCAGTTTACTGATGGCGGTATCCAGTTCCGTATAGCTGGTGCAAATTTCCACCGGTTCAAACAACAGACTGGAGCGCCGTTCGGTAAACACGGCCAAGCCGATTTTGGTGGAACACGGCAAGTGGTGCAATAAGGCGCGTAACTGGTGTTTGACAAATTCCAGACGACTGACCGCTTGGTCGGCTATTTTATAATCCGCCGCATTCATACTGCGGGTAATATCAACAACAAAGGTAAAATTATACTGCGGCGCATATTGCTGGCTAACCGGTTTGATGAACAACCCAAGCATAGCCAGCAAGGTGACCAGCAAAAAAATGCTGCGATAATCACGTAATACCGGATAAATAATCATAGTACACCTGACAGTTAAGGTAGCCCACGCGGAAATCCCGGCACGGTTGTCCACAGCTCAGCTTTTTGTTGTTTAGGGTCTTCATTTTCAAGATCCAAGCGTTCCATTTCCGGCAACAAGCGCATAGCCACTTCCAGATTGTACTTAGCATCCCAAAATTGGCTATCCAATGCCAAAGCTTGCCGATAGGCTTGTTTGGCCAGCATCACCAAGGGCATAGCGCGGGACGTATCGTTGTTCTCAACACTCACTACCGCCTGCTCCAGGTAGATATTACCGAGGTTATAACGGACTTTGGCCTGTAAAGCGCTATCGCCTACCGCCATAATGGCACTGAGCGTGGCCAGTGCTTCATCGTAACGCTTTTTTTGTTTCAAGTAACAAGCGCGTGCCAATCTGATCTGGGGCTTGGCAACCACCTGTTCCACCGCCACATCCTGGCCAGATAGTAATTGCTGGATAGTAGCGTTTTCTACATTTAAACCATGCCATGTGTACAAACAGTACAGGCTGATTGCGCCGACTACGGACAAGCTTGCCCAGACTAACCCGTGACGAATAGCCCTTAGCATTTTTTTACCTCCAAAAATTTGGCCGCCAATAAAAGACCTAAACAAACAGTGGCCAGCACATAACAAGCATTTGACAGGTCTTGTCTTGGTAAGCGTTCCACATAATGCAACGGTTGGTTTTCCAATTCGTTAATATCGGCAATGGCCTTTTTTAAAGCATCGGGACTTTCCGCTTCGTAGGCTTGGTACGGGGTTTTCAGGCTGGAAAAAAACTGGTGCAAGTAGCGTTCCGGCATGGCCTGGGCATTGTCATCACGGCTATCTTGCGCCACATCATAAATACCTGGGCTGTTGGCAGTGCGTAAAAACAGCCAGTACAAGCGTACCTGGTGCTGTTGAAACCAAGCTCGCAGTTTCAATTCATCATCTTTATCAATAGCGGCAGCGCCATCAGAGACCAATACAATACTGCGCGATCCGGTGAGTGGCTGATCTTGAAAGAACGACAGCGCCATACCCAAACCTTTGGCGACATGGGTGTACGCCAACGCCGGTGTGGCGGTGGCAGCAATCGCGGCTTCTACGGCGATTTTGTTTTCAGTCAATGGCATGACAAACAGTGGCGCGGTACTGTAAGCCGCCACGCCAATCCTATCGGTTTGGCGGTGCTGTATAAATTCGGTCAACAAGCGCCGCGCCGCCGATGACTTGGATTCTTCACGGCCTTCCGGTGTGCGTCCGGCAAAGCTGTCATCCATACTGTTACTGCGATCCAGCAACAACACAATGTGTGCGCCTTTGCCGATACGTTCACGGCTTTGTTCACGGCGATGCAAGCCTGCCAAACCCAATATCAAGCTAGTAATTACCAGCATCGCCACAAGCTTGAGCAGTAAAGATAAAGCCTGTGATAGCCTATCCACCGGCAACAGTGTCAACCAAGGCTGGTCGTGCAATCTCATGCCCTGGTTAAGCAAAGGCAAGCCATTAAGCAACAGGCCCCACAACAACCACGGGCTATCAACGGCCAGATTCATCGACTGCCCCGCTCTATAGCGCGGCAATGCTGACACAAGTTTTTAAGCCGCACAACATCATCGTCAATCACCACCAAACTGTGGCCAAAATGGTAACGGTTGGAATAGGCAAAAAACCATTCCAACTGCACTTTAAGGGCGGCATATTCAGGATGGCGGCTTAAAAAATCGGCTACTTGCACTTGAAATAAGGGTTTGCCGTTCAGTTGATTGAAGGCGTAATGCACGGCGGCCAGAATTTGCCCTATATCGCCTTTACTTAAACGGGAAATTTTACGCAAGGCCTGTTTAAATACGTTACTACGGTTCAATATCGGAAAATAACCGTACAAATAAGCCAAATACCCTGCAATAGCCAACGCTAAACTGGCACTTAATCCGAAGGCTATCTGCGCGTTTGTGCTGGCAATCTGATGAGGCTCAGCATCGGGCCGCATGTATTCACCGTTGTCATCTTTACGCACAGCCAGCTCCCTTAGCGGTGCAACAGTGAATGCCCAGTCCGGCACAGGTTGGCTGCTGATTTTGCCCTGCTGGGAGAGTTGCAAGGCAAAGCCTGGAATTTTCAGCATCTTGACTTCCAGTGGTACGTAAAAAACCTGGTAATTCAGATCAATGACATAGCGCCAACCATCCGGGATTTCAGTTTTTTCCCAAGTGGCCTGTTTTAACTCCAACCAACGGTTGATAGTGCCTTTAATGGGCAAAGCACCGGTTTGTAGCGCAACATCTGAAGCGGTCTCAAGAATAATCTGCTGTGGGATTTCATCGCCTAGCACATAGCCAAAAGGCCGCGGCGTGTGTACTGTAAAAGCACGAACCGCACCGTGTTCGGTATTGGAACAGCCCGCCAATACTAAAAAAAATAGCAGCAAAATTTTCATACGGTTCTCTGCTGAAAATAACGGTTGATACTGCCAGCGTTATAGCCGTCCGTTAAAAACAAAGGTTCACAACCGTGACCCCGGAAACAATTTTTTAACTGTATTTGCCGCTGCGTGTAAGCCGCAATAATTTTTTCGCGTAACGCAGGACGCAAGCACACGAGGCGTGTCGCTCCGCTTTCCATGTCCTTTAGGGTCATTAATCCCCAAGATGGTAAATTTTGGTATTCGTCGTCATCCCATAACACAATAGGAATAACCTGATGCGGGTGTAAATTGGCCATCAGTTGATTGATTTGTGGCATGGGAAAATTAAAATCGGAGACCAAAAACACCAGTGAGCGGTTCGCGGACAAGTACTGCCAAGCCGATAACAAACCTTGTGCCGACCCGATAAAAGGTGTATTTTTAAACTCGGTCAGAAAGGCCGCAATTCTTTGCCATTGCTGGCTTAACGGCAATAAACAATGGGGCTGCACCTGGTTGCTACAACCGATAAAGCCGAACTTATCACCATAACCCAATACCGATTGGGACAAGCCTGACAATAATTGGCACACCACCTGTTGCTTGTTGGCTCTCCCCGCATAACGCATGGAAGCAGACATGTCGGCCATCATATACACGTTGACATGGCTGTGTTGCTGGTATGAGCGCACTTGAAATTGTTGCAAGGGGTCAAGCACACTGACACGCAGGTCAATACGCCGTGGATCGGGACGTGCCAGCAGGGTATCATAGCGCTGGAATAACTGGCCTGCACCAGCCAATTTACCGGCATGAGCGCCCGGATGCACGGCACGGGTTTGCCACAGTAACCGATAAAAAATAGTTTCAGACATACGTACCACCAGCGGTTAAGGGGCGGCAACGGCACTCAACAAACCTGTCAACAATGCTGGCAGCAGTTGCTCGTGCCGATAGGCATACAGCGGGCTTAAAAATAAACGATGCCCCATACACGGGGCAAACACCGCCTGCACATCTTCCGGCAGCACATAATCGCGGCTATGCAGCCAGGCACGCACTTTCGCCGCCCGAATCAGGTAACTCATGCCACGCGGGCTAGCGCCGGACAGCATCAGTTGTGGCATCACCACATCGCTGAGCGTCACCCCAAAATCCTGCGGTTTTTGCGTGGCTCGCCATAACGATAAGGCGTACTGCTTTAATTTTGCGCTGATCTGTATGTTTTGTTGCAGCTTTTCGGCAAAGCCATTTAATTGCGTGTACTCCATGCCAGAATCCGGCAGTTGGCTAATGAGTTGGTCGGTATCATGAAAGCGGGGGTTAAACATCAGCTCATCGAGCACGCTATCACTACTGGGTACGTCAATATTAATTTCCATCATAAAGCGGTCTTTGGCAGCGGCGGGCAGTTCAAACGTCTCTTCTTTTTCCACACGATTGCGGTCAGCAAACACTTGCAGGTGAGGAAACAGGTAATCCTGGTTAAAGGCGGCAATGCTGCGTTCGGCCATCGCCCTTAGCAACAAGGAATGCACTTGTGGGCGGGCACGGTTAATCTCATTAAAAAAGAACGTCGCCAGGTGTTCACCGTGATGCAGCAACGGGCCTGGGTCGACACGCGGTTTGCCGTCTTTATCCAGATAGGTATAGTAAATCAGGTCGCTGGGCATCAAATCTATCGTGCCCTCTATGCGTTGATAACCACCGCCTAAGCCATGAGCCACCGCACGCAACAGCGTTGTTTTGCCTACGCCGACATTACCTTCCAGCAACACATGACCTCTGGCAAACACGGTAATGAGCATCAGCCGCACCACATCTTGCTGGCCAATCACCACCTGATTAATATGCTTTTCAAACTGCAAGGCTTTGTGCAGCCAATCTGTTAATTGCATCGTTGAGCTCATGGGCTTTATAAAAAAACTCCGGCGAAACCGTACCGGAGTGTTTGAGTGGTTAGTCTTAATTCAGTTTTTTACAACACCTGAAATACTGGATTTCAGGATGGGCATAAACACCTGCATAGGGAATGGTGTTTATGCCCGACCAGCAAAACTGTACTGCTAAACTTACAGACTGCGAGGCTTTAATTTATATCATCTACATCGTAGATAAACTTGCCAGTTTTAACTAAGTTTTCATGACGCTTTTGGTTACGAGCTTCCATTTCCGTTATCGATTGTGATTGCTTGTTCAATTCATTCGGGTCATGTTTAGGGTCGTATTTACTGCCTTCCACTTTCTCAGGATAACCGGGCTTAGGTTCCCAGCATACGCCTGGCTCTTTACAGTTGGTACCATCGTAGGCCATAGCAGAGTGTGACACCCACGCCAAAGCGGCACTAATTACCAGTAGTACGGTTTTTTTCATCGTTTATCTCCTCGTTAATTATTTTAGCCATTTGGCTTTTTTCGGATTACCTTTATAGATGTCGCGAAGATGCGCCATAATCTGCAACATTTCATCCGTCGTTAAATTGTTATACTGCGGCCCCATCATGCCATTTGCACCGCCAAACAAGACCTCAAACAAGCCTTGATCGGTGGCATTAGCAGGATAAGTCCAGTAATCATCCGCTAAACCAGGCCCAAGCTTCCCCTCGGCTTCATGGCCATGACAGCCTGAACAGGCGGTCATATAAAGATCGTGGCCTTTTTGCACGACTTCGGCATTACCGTTATAAGGGTTTTTACCGGTCTCCTTAAACTGCTTAAACGCCTCGGTGTCGCCGCCTTTTTTAGCGACACTAAAATCCAGCGGTTGCCCGGTAATCACGTTACGAAACGTCAGCTCAGCCGTGGCTGTCATACTGGCCAAGCTAAGCGTCAGTGCGATTATTAGCCCTAATTGTTTCTTTTTCATTGCCATCCTACAGTTGATTATTTTTCGGGTTCGTCAAGTAAGGGAATTCCCTCTTCTTCTAGCAACTCAGTTATTTCATCTTGTTGATCGTCAATCACTTTATTAAGCGACTGCAACAACGCTTGGTCGTTTTTGCGTACCCCCATAGACGTGCTGTAATGAAAACCGACTTTTTGGCCATCGGCACGAACGTTATCATCAGGAATCATCGTCATCACCAGCGGTGTGGTTGATGACTTCACGTAACGAGCAGCAGACGGTGCCCACAGTACGGCGACTTCGGCATGTCCTGAGGACACCTCCGACACCAGTTTGGACGACTCATACTTTATGTACTGATTGCGGCGCGATTTAAAGCCCACCAACTCCTGTGAATAATTGAACATGTCGTTGTAACGGCCAATGGCTCGCATCATGACTTCGGCAGGCGTACCTGGCACAAAGGCGATGCGTTGCACTTTTTTGCGTAACGCTTCACTGTCCCAATTTTTCAAATCCAGCGCGTCGCTCTCGCGGGAAATAAACACATAACCGGAGCGGTAATACGGCTTGGTAGTGAGTAATCTGGGATCGCCCGTATCCGTACCTAAGACAACATCGCATAACCCTTTGTCCAAAGAATCACGCACAAAATAACGCGGGTCAGTCCAGCTCACAAATTCAACTTTGCGTTCCAAGGCTTTACCTAATAACAAAGCCAATTTATTTTCAAAACCTTCCCCTGCTTTATTGGAATAAGGCATTTCGTCTTCTGCGGAACACACCTTAAGGGGTTTACCTTCGGCAGATACAGTAGCTGCATACCCATAACTCAATAGCGACAGCGTTAATAACCAAAACCTAGTTTTGTACATAGTTACTCTCATGACGATTGTTTAAAGGGATCTAAGTGACAGGAATTAGCAAATACTACCCCCGTCCTAAACGTTAATATCCCAATGAAAACACCATGACACCACCGCCTTGCTGGGTATAGTGCGCCAATTCCTTAAACGCACCCACCGCTCCCAAACCGGCGGTTGGATCTTGCAAATCGAACACTAAGCCGACACCCGGCCAGCCGCCCACACCATAATAAATCGCAAGGTATTGGCGACCATTATGTTCGTAAGTAATGGGATGACCAATAACGCCGGAGGGCAGTTTAAACTTCCACAATTCTTTACCGTTACGGCTGTCACGGGCTTTAATTTGGCCATCTAAAGTACCGTAGAACACCAGGTTACCTGCTGTCGCCGTGGTTCCGCCCCAAACCGCAAATTTTTCCTGCACTTCCCATTTAAATTCACCAGTGACAGAATCCATCGCCTTAACCTGTCCCAGTGTGCCTTTTGGGCCTGGATACATGTTTAAGGTGGCACCGACGAAGAACTGGCCAGCGCGATAGGGCAGCATAAACGGTTCCCAATCCATACAGATGTGGTTAATGCCCATGAAGAACAGTTTTTTCTCTGGATCGTAAGACTCTAGCCCTTGGTTGTGATAACCCATAGCGGAGGGGCAAATACCTTTGGCTTCGTGATCCATGTGTGTTGAAAACTCGGGGTCACGAATCGGCAAGCCGGTTTTTAAATCAACTTTTTTCACCCAGTTAACGGTATCGTCAATTTTAAAGGCATTGACCAGCGTGCCGTTTTCGCGGTTCAAGGTATACACCAAGCCGTTACGGTCGGGATGAGTCAACAGTTTGGTCATTTTGCCGTCAACCATTTGCTCAGACAGCCCCATGTAATTAACACCGGCGTAATCCCATTCATCATGCGGGGTTTTCTGGTAACCGAATTTGGCTTCACCGGTATTGATGTCGCGTCCCCAAATGGTCATCGTCCATTTATTGTCGCCAGGGCGCATGGTTTCATTCCAAGGTGCAGGATTACCTGAGCCGTAATACAGCATGTCCAAATCAGGGTCGAAAGCGTACCACCCCCAGTTGGTGCCGCCGCCTATTTTCCAGGCATCGCCTTCCCAGGTTTTTAAACCTAGCCCAAACTGGCCATAATGAGGGTTGGCGCTGTTAAAATCCTTGGCCAGCTTGATGTCTTCATCAGGGCCGGTGGCATAAACACGCCACACCTGCTTGCCGTCTTTAATGCTATAAGCGGTCGCATAGCCTCTTACCCCCAGCTCAGCGCCGGAACTGCCAACAATCACCAAATCTTTGGCGACAAAAGGCGCTACAGTCAACGTTGAACCCATCGCTATATCGGAATTTTCCATTTTCCATAACAGCTCACCGGTCTTGGCATTTAAGGCGACAATATGACCATCGAGCTGATTTTGGAAAATGGTGGCCGGATAATCTTTACCGGCTGGTGCATACGCTAAACCACGATTGACTACGTCGCAACATGCTACCGCCCGCGCAGCTGGATTTTGTTTGGGTTTGTATTCCCACAATATTTTGTCGGTATCATCCAGGCTGATAGCAAAAATATTATTCGGGAACGGCGTGTGTACATACATGATGCCATCAATGACTAGCGGCCCACCTTCGTGGCCATTCAACACACCGGTAGAAAAAGACCAGGCCGGTTTTAAATGGCGGACGTTCTGATTATTAATCTGATCTAATTTACTGTAGTGTGTAGCGCCATAATCTTTGGTTTGCATGGCCCAGTTTTCATCGTTTTCAGACAATTTTGCCAAATCTTTATTAGCAAATGTCGGCACCGTGACTGCAATTAGCGCAACGCCACAAACCACTTGGGTTAGCGTGGACAATCTAAAAAACCTCATAATGACTCCCTATTGGTATTATTTGTTATAAACAAAAACCCCAGTGCCTTGATGCTGTTAATTGCGGATAAGCGGCTTTCTTGATCGAAACTCATACACCAACGCACAAGGGTTTTGCAGGGCACATGCTACGCGAGCAAGACACAGAGCCGTTACGGAATAAACGCCAAATTTGACAGGAAAAACACAGAAAATGGCGAGTGAATTTTTCCCCAAGATTTGCCAGCCTTATTTCAGGAAAAACCCCTATAGCTAAATTGAATCTGCTTTGGCATCATTGAAGTAATTTTTTTTGCTTAAGACATTTCATGACTGACAAAATCAACGTGTTATTAGTCGATGACCATGCTGTCGTTAGGGCGGGATACAAAACCTACTTGGGTTTATCGAACAAAATTGGACAAATTTTTGAAGCCGATCGCGGTGAGACGGCTATTCAACTGTATCAGGAACATTATCCTGATATTGTGGTGATGGATTTATCCATGCCAGGCATTGGTGGCTTTGAGAGCATCAGGCGACTGATACATCGACATCCAAAATGTAAAATACTGGTGTTCAGCATCCACAATGAGATGGCTTATGTGACACGCGCCATTAAAGCGGGTGCAAAAGGCTATGTGAATAAAAACAATAATCCGGAAATTTTGGTCAATGCGGTTTATACCATTGCCCAGGGCGGTACTTTTGTCGATCCTGACCTGGTTCAAGGGCTAGCTATAATCCTGACCAACTCACAAGATGAGTCTGACAAGGTGCAGCAATTGTCGCCTCGGGAGTTTGACGTGTTCTGTTTGTTGGCCAACGGCTACAGCACTCGAAAAGCCGCAGAAAAACTGTGCTTAAGCTATAAAACCGTGTGCAATCACACCACGTCTATTAAAGAAAAAATGGGGGTAGAAACCTTGGCGGAACTCACGTTGATTGCCAGTCGCCAAGGCATTATTGATATGCAGCAATAGCATAAGGAAGGAGGATGGGCTGTTATTTTTCCAGCTTTTGTTGCAAACCGGTAAGCCCATGCTTAATAAATGTATTCATCGCTTCCACCGCAGCAGCGTCATTTTGGTTTTCTGGCGGTGAATTGCTGGTATCACCACGATAAAAACGCCCTTTAATTGTAACTTCGCTTTTATTGATGTCAGCTTCCGCAGGCAGTACCTGTAAACTGACGGTATAAGAACTCACCGGAAACGCCTGGGGATTTTCTTTTTTCAGGCGAAAACTGTATTCATGGTCTTTGTCGCTATAAAAATCCAGTTCATCCTGCAATTCACCGCCATTTTGCAACACCAGGGTGCGGATGCCACCGGATTCGTGCTTGCCGTCGCCATGGCTGCTTTTGACATCAGGATGCCAATTGACGATAGCGCCAAAGTCCTTAACAACATCCCACACCTTATCAACCGATGCGTTGATAACGATACTCTCTTTCGCTTTTTGTGGTGTTGGGCCATGCGCGAATACGCTTAATGGCAGCAATACCATGCTAACCAAAAGTACCGAAAACAATTTCTGCATAACTCAACCCTGTAATAATAAATACGCAATTATTACAGGAGCCGACCTAAAACCATTGGGCGGCTTTCCTAAAATCACCAGGAAATTTTCATTTTGATCATGTACATATCAACATCATGAGGCTATTTTGCATAGATGTTTTGCCAATCGGCAGCAACATTTCTTTTTTAGCGTAGCTCTATCCCCATAAAACCTCAATTTGGGTATATGGCTTGTTTTAATTTTTTGTAACCGCTCACCTACCCCTTGTAAACACGATTGATTGCTCAAAAAATTGTGTAAGTCATTGAGGCATTCGCTGCCCCCCTCAAGTATGGCTGATTTAACGACCTCAAATACAAAACCTTCAGGCAATAAAAAGCCCGCATAAAGCGGGCACTCTGAGTTTTGTTATTTTTATTATTTAGCTATTAACATCAAATTATTAATGCCTACTCAAAAAGTTTTTATCTAATTATTATTATCAGTAGCTTTTCAGCTATCTTCTCCCCCTCTTTAAACCAGCTTCTCAACTGGTTTAGCTCCTAAAAGCTGGGGTGATTTTACCTTAAAAAAACAAAGTGTCTATCAAATGATAATTAATTACATCTAAAAAAATAATTTTAAAAAAAAAGTTAAATATTACCAACAACTTGAATTTTTTTAAGATCATATTTTTCTTAAACAAACTGGCAATAATTGCCGTTAGTGCCTATTTTTTCTTAAAAGTTCATTGTGAAAATAATTATTTCATAGCGATTTTTAGACCTGCACTGCACAAAAACACTTCATCGCAGTGCTGCGCCATCATTTGCGCCGCCTTACCTGACACATCGACAAACTGGCGTGCCAACGCATTATCAGGAATAATCCCCAAACCTACCTCATTATGCACCAACACCAAATCACACGACACCTTCATTACTGTCTCAAGCTCCAACAAAATATCAGTTTCTGGTACTTGATGATAAAGCATATTATTTAGCCACATGGATACACACTCAACCAGCACAGGTCTTTTACATAGCTCCAGCGTCGCCAACAACTGCATTGGTTCTTCAAGCGTCACAAAGTGATCTTGCCGACGTTGTTGATGAATAGCAATACGCGCAGACATTTCCTCATCAATAAACTCAGTCGTCGCCAAATAATAAGGCTTATCCGGCGCTGTCCTATGAATATGTGCTTTTAAAATATACGCCTCCGCCAATCGAGATTTACCGCTTTTTACGCCACCTATAAACAAGGTCTTCATGCTTATATCCTCACATTGAGCGGCTATCACCCATAGGAAAGTTGATATATATTTGCTACCGTGGGGCCAAAG
>NZ_FUKI01000175.1 GCF_900163755.1 Crenothrix polyspora
TCGACAGATACAACAAATGAATTAACATGAGTTGATCTTGTGTCGAATGTAATATAACATCACAAACACTCATCACAAGTACCCACACACATTATTTTGATCTAGGTTTTTAAAGAGCGGTTAATCTTTCGATCAACTTAGTCCGCCTATTATATGCGGTTTTTTAATTCTGTCAATTTTTATTTTTTGTTTTTTTAAATTTACTGACTATTTCTGATTCAAAAATTATCTTTCTTCTCATATCCAAAACAAAAACAATAACCTAATTACAGCCCCTCAAGACTAAAAACAATAAACTAACTGTATTTAATATATTTAAATCGCGGATCATCCGGCGTACCATCCAATGCCCCCCCCTCTTTTCCAGGTTGCCACATGACAACTTCTTCAATCTTTCGCGCCAATTCAAAATCTTTATTAGTGATGCCTTTCGCTGCATGATTCATTAACTTAACAATCACAAATGCATAAGAAACAGTGAGATCAGGATGGTGAAAAGCAACCTCTGCAAGATGACCAACGGTATTAACAACCATTAAGGTAGCTTTCCAACCGCTGGTTTTGTACTTACGTCGAATCCAGCCATTTTCTAAATACCACTGTGGCAACTCTTCTCTTAAGCGCTCTTCAACTTCAGCATCGTTATAAGACTCTTCGTGTATCCGCTCTCTCCAGCCCATATTCGCTCACCCACTTAGATAAAATTCCCCGCTCTAAACACGAATTATTAAAAATAATCCGTTTTAACTTAGCAGACCTTAGAAAACATCACTTATTAACAATACTAATGCCTTTCAGCAAAGTTAATGCCTCATATAAAGCATAATCCTTCTTATCAAGCGCTTCTTTTGCTTTATCTGCTGCGCTTTGACCGCCGACAACTTCCTTAGCATTTTCTAAATGGTGCGATAAATCCGCCTCTTTAACCGGCTTAAATTCAGCTTTATCCAGAGATTCTAGCTTAAGATTTTCTAAAGCAATATCGGGCTCAATGCCCTCAGCCTGAATCGATCTACCGGATGGCGTATAGTAACGCGCCGTTGTCAACTTGACTGCCGCCCCATTACTGGTCGGCAAAATAGTTTGTACAGAACCTTTACCAAAAGATTTTTCGCCCATAATCACAGCACGCTTTTGATCTTGCAATGCACCCGCCACGATTTCTGAAGCGGAAGCTGAACCTGCATTAATCAGAACCACCATAGGTGCGCCATCAATTAAATCATCGGGCGCGGCATTAAAGCGCATCTCAGAATTTTCAATGCGACCTTCGGTATAAACAATAAGCCCGCTCTTTAAAAATGCATCGCTAACTTCAACAGCGGCATTTAAAACACCACCCGGATTATTTCTCAAATCCAAGATTAAACCTTTTAAATTACCGCCATTGTCTTTCTTTAAAGTGGCCAAAGCGTCTTTTAAACTTTCCCCTGTACCCGATTGGAAGCTACTGATGCGCACGTAACCGTAATTTTTTTCCAAAATACGACTTTTTACGCTTTTAACTTTTACTACATCACGTACCAAAGTAATCTTAAGCGGCGCTTCTGCACCCTCACGCACAATAGTCAGCAAAATTTTACTGCCTGGCTCACCACGCATTAGCTTAACCGCATCAGATAGCGCCATACCTTTTACTGGCTTGTCATCTAGCCTAACGATAAGATCACCGGTTTTAACACCAGCGCGTTGCGCGGGCGTATCATCAATAGGAGTAACGACTTTAACAAAGCCATTTTCCATAGTGACCTCAATGCCTAAGCCACCAAATTGCCCCATCGTTCCCTCCTTAAGCTCCTGATATTCTTCAGCAACCAAATAGGCCGAATGCGGATCAAGCCCTGTCAACATGCCCCGAATAGCATCTTCTAATAATTTTTTGTCAGTAACGGGCTCAACGTAATCGCGTTTGATACGGCCAAAAATCTCCGTAAAAGTACGCAAATCTTCAAAAGGCAGACTTTCCGTATCTGCAATTGGCGCAGGCTTATTTTTCTCAGCTAAAACACTGCTACATATACCTATAGAAATACCTAGCGTAACACCAAGAGACAAGATAAAAACACTCTTCTTATTTAGCATGCGTCTTAAAACTCCAAAAACTCAATTTCCTAAAATTACTGCTATTCAAGCCAAATAGCAATTTACTGATGACACCATGCCAAAGGATCAATCGGCTTACCTTTGTTGCGTATTTCAAAATACAACCCAGGCCGACTGCGACCACCACTCTGCCCAACCGATGCAATCACATCACCTGCATCCACCCAGTCGCCTTTCTTTTTATAAAGGCTCTGATTAAAAGCGTACAACGTCATATATTCTTTGCCATGCTCAACAATCATTAATAAGCCATAGCCTTGTAAAGCACCCGCATAAGCCACCTTACCTTTGGTAATCGCATGAATCTCCGCACCTTCTTGAGCAGCAATTAATACACCATTGCTCAGGCCTTGTGCGCCCTGACTACCAAATTTATTAGCTAACCGCCCTGTAACTGGCAACGGTAACTTACCTTTTAATGTGGAAAAATCACCGGTCATTTTAGGGAAATCTCCTATTACCTCAGATTCGCTATCTTCTGACACAACAATATCAGGCTCATCTGAGTTACCCGCAATAGGAACTTCCACTTCAGCTTGATCTCCTTCAAAAACAAGATCCGCATCTTCTATATCGAGCGAGTCCACTAAACTTTTCAAATTCTGTTCGCTTTCTTTAAGCCGCTCCAGACGCTGCTCATTAGAAGAAAAATCACTGTCTAACTGTGCGAAAAGATCATTTCTTTCTTTACGCACATTATCCAACGTGGCTTGCTCGATTTTTTTTTGCTCCAAACTTTTTTCTAAAACAGCCGTGTCTTTTTGCTTTTGCTGACTCAATAAATCCAAGCGCTTAACGGAGCTTTCCACATAAGCAAGCTTTGCCAAACGCGATTTATTAAAATAATCGTAATACATCATGAGCCTGCTTGATGATGCAGGATCTTGCTGACTAAGCATTAATTTTATACGTGCTTTTTGACCTATTGCATAAGCCGCCTTTACTTGGCCAGCCAATTCTTTATTACACTTCGCTATTTCTACTTCAAGCTTGCGGATTTCTAAAGGAATCTTATCTAAACTCTCGCGCTTTTCTTCAACCTGCTGCCGTAATACTCGTAATACCGCTGCGGTTTCACCATAACGTTGTTCAGCATCGGCTAACAAATTTTGCACGTCGTCACGCTGTTTTTTAATAAGTTGCATTTCTTGCGTGACAGACGTGATGTCTAACTGAACTTGATCCAGTTGCTTAATGCTTTTAGCAAAGCAATTCTCTACCGGTACCAGAGCCACCAATAACAACACAGGTAACAAGCAGTAGTCGCCCCACTTAATCATTCACGGATTATCCAATTTTAATAAGCGATTTCCCTGTCATTTCAGCAGGTTGCTCAATACCTAAAATAGCAAATACAGTTGGTGCTAAATCTGATAAACCACCACCGGACACTAGCTCACCTTCTCCGCCTACATAAACCAAAGGCACGGGATTAAGACTGTGCGCCGTGTGTGGCTGCCGTGTTTCAGGATCAACCATTTGCTCAATATTACCATGATCAGCCGTTAGTAACATCTTACCGCCGACACTGTTCAGCGCATCAACAATACGCTGCAAGCAGCCATCCACTGCCTCTACCGCCTGTATCGCAGCAGGAATAATTCCCGTATGGCCAACCATATCACAATTTGCATAATTACATACAATCACATCATACTTACCGCTAACAATCGCGCTAACCAAATGATCCGTGACTTCAGCAGCACTCATTTCCGGCTGCATATCGTAAGTCCTAACTTTGGGCGATGGTACTAATATTCTGTCTTCACCAGGAAAAGCACTATCAACACCGCCATTTAAAAAGAAAGTGACGTGTGCGTATTTCTCAGTTTCTGCCAATCTCAATTGAGTCAAACCCAGATTAGATAATGCTTCACCCAGACCATTTTTTAATTCAGTCGAGGGAAAAGCAATCGGGTAATCAAAATCCTGATTATATTCAGTCAGCGTACAAAAATAACCACGATAAGGCGACTGAGCATTTCTTTCAAAAGCACTAAAATTCGGCTCGGTAATTGCCTGTGATATTTCACGCGCACGATCCGCTCTAAAATTCATAAATACCACGGAATCTTCAGCATCGAGCGTAGTGATCTGTCGCTCAGCATCTAACACCACCGTAGGCAAAACAAACTCATCAGTCTCACCACGCGCATAAGCCGCTTCCAGGCCATTTAGCGCAGAATCTGTAACAAATTCTGACTGCCCGTTAACAATAAGCGCATAAGCCAGTTTAACTCTGTCCCAGCGATTGTCTCTGTCCATTGCATAAAAACGCCCAACTAAGCTAACAATTCTGCCCACACCTAAAGCCGCGCATTTATCATTGATGGCCGCGATGGATGATGCTGCACTTTTTGGGGGTACGTCACGACCATCTAAAAAGGCATGTACATACACCTTAGTTAAGCCACGCTGTGCTGCTAACTCAATCATTGCCATAATTTGACACTGGTGGCTGTGTACACCGCCTTCTGATAACAAGCCCATAATGTGCAGTGCCTTACCGTTGTCTTTCGCAACATCCACGGCTTTACACAGTACCGGATTGTCAAAAAAACGACCGTCATCAATGTCATCGTTAACCTTAGAAAACTCCTGTGGCACATAACGCCCCATACCAATATGGACGTGACCTACTTCAGAATTACCCATTTGACCTTCAGGCAGTCCTACGACTTTCCCTGAGCAGTCCAGTAAAGTCATCGGGTAATCTTGTTGCAATTTATCCCAACACGGCGTATTAGCCATTGCAATAGCGTTATTTTCTTGTTCAAGTGAATAGCCAAAGCCATCAAGAATCAGCAATACCACTGGTTTTGGTCGATTCGACATAAACCCTTTATCTCCTAATACTAAAAATTAGTTAAAAAATCCACGTTATTAAAGTGAACAATCAACACGTTAAATTATTCTTGCCACCCACACAGCTGGGACAAAGTTTGTAGGCTGGGGTGAGGTAACGAACCTCAAGGGTACGGTGTATCTTAGGTTGGAGTTCTTATCGACACCCCAGCCTACGCATAATCATTCACTTACGCCAATAACAGTACGCTTTGTCCCACCTTAAGTGGATAACCATTATTCTTAACCACCTGTTTATCTAAAAATCATGTATCATTTAATCAGGTTGCTAGTATGGGTATCAGATCATTCAATAATTAAAACACACATAAACCTGTATTATACCGAATATACGCTAGCCGTGCTGCCTATAAATCACAGCCCTACAAGTGCTGTCCACGCTGATAAGCATAACAACATAAAATTTTATATACATGCATTCAAAGCACCTTTTATCAGCTGTGCGTTGTTATAATGCTTGCAGGTGCAGTAGCAGCACTAAACACGACATTATTTTTTACTTCACTTGATTAAGTCACCTTTACTTATGCAACGCATTATAGAATTCGTTTTAAACCATTATGTTTATGTCCTCGCCTTAGCCGTCGTCATCTATTTATTAGTCCAGGAATTACTTGATGCTGCATTCAATAAGTCCAGCGCCATATCCCCGTTACTGGCAGTTGCTAAAATGAATGATGACAGCGTGACTATCATTGATGTCCGTGAACCTGATATGTTTATAAAAGGCCACATCGAAGGCGCAATCAGCAAACCGTTAAGTGCGTTAGCCAGCCAGTTAACATCGCTTGATAAATACAAAAAAACCACTATTCTTACCGTATGTCAAAATGGAACGCGCTCTGCATCGGCCGGCAAACTTTTGACAAAATCAGGATTTGAAAACATTCTGGTCATCACCGGTGGCATGGATGCATGGCAAGAAGACTACAAATTGCCTATAAAAACCATCAGTAAATACAAAGGTTAATCCCTTCAACCTCCCCATCACACTTACTTTAAATACCCATCATGGCTGAACAAAATAATACTGAAGACAAGCAATTTTCAATCCAAAAAATCTACACCAAAGACTTGTCTTTTGAAACCCCCAATTCACCGACCATCTTTACCGCAAAATGGGAGCCTTCTGTTGATTTCAACTTAGGCACTAACACGGTCGCATTAGACAATTCATTTTATGAAATCACCCTTAAAGTAACGCTTACCGTTAAATGTGGCGACACTATTGCCTATTTAGTAGAAGTCAATCAAGCCGGTATTTTTGCTTTAAGTGGTTTTGAAGATCACGAAATGGGACCGATGGTTGGCAGCTTCTGCCCAAATATTTTGTTCCCTTATGCAAGAGAAGTGGTTTCTGACTTAGTCTCCAAAGGAGGTTTTCCACAATTACTGCTATCGCCCGTAAATTTTGATGCCTTGTATGGTCAACATATAGAACAAATGCAACAACAAAGCCCTAACGGCACCAATACACTCAACTAATAGTTTTTTGAATCAAAAAATTACTATTCTAGGTGCGGGCTCTTGGGGCACGGCACTCGCTATACTGGCAGCCAGAAATGGTTGCCAGGTATTGCTTTGGGGACACAATCCGCATCACATAGCCTTGTTAGCCAAACAACGGCAAAACCGACGCTATTTGCCCGAACTTAACTTTCCAGACACTATCAATGTCACCGATAATATCAAAGATGCAGCGCAGTTCAGTGATTTAATACTGGTGTGCGTACCCAGCCAGGTATTTAAACAAACCCTGTTAGCACTGTACCCACACTGCACAGCCCGTATTACTGTGGCTTGGGCAACCAAAGGCTTTAACCCTGATGATGGCTGTCTATTGCATGAAGTTGTCGCTGACATCTTTGGCGCACACACACCGGCGGCACTGCTCTCTGGCCCAACTTTTGCCCGCGAAGTAGCAGCAGATTTACCGACAGCAATCACTATTGCCGCAAATCAAGCCGAATTTGCCAACCATTTAGCCGACATCTTTCACAGCAACCGCTTTAGAACCTACACCAGCACTGATTTGATCGGTGTAGAAGTAGGTGGCGCAGTAAAAAATGTCCTGGCAATAGCCGCTGGCATTGCCGATGGCTTGGGTTTTGGCGCAAACACCCGTGCCGCACTCATTACACGCGGACTAAATGAAATCATTCGCCTAGGCGTGCAACTGGGTGGCAAACAAGAAACTTTTATGGGGCTTGCAGGTCTAGGTGATTTAATTTTAACCTGCACTGACAATCAATCCCGAAATCGCCGCTTTGGCTTGGCTTTAGGGCAGGGCAAAAACAAAGATGACATTATCAAAGAAATTGGCCAAGAAATTGAAGGCATTTCTGCGGCCAAAGAAACCCATCTTTTGGCATTAAAATACGGCATAGACATGCCTATTACAGAACAAACCTACAAAGTTTTATACGAACAACTCGCCCCCCAAACTGCTGTACAAAATCTACTAAGCCGCGAACCAAAATCAGAAGCTAGCGACTAAACCTTTTATATTCAACGGTGGATTCAAATCCAAGAAAATATATTTTTCCACTGCGCCAATATAAAACGATAGCGCTTGCACTTCGGAGTTGAATCCACCTTATTTAAAAAGCTACTTTATCGGCGATAACAAAAACGCACTCGGCACACCCTTAGGGTTGATACCCACACCGGTAATTTGGCCTTTATCATTAATAGCGTTAGCGCTGGTAAGCTTCCATTTTTTACTCGGTGCAATCAAGCTATTTAAGTCAGTCATTTTTCCATTAACCGTTACGAAGGCGCGGACATTACTAATAGCCGGACGGGGCGGCTGATGCCCACTATTATCGAAAGGTTGAAAATTAGTACCTACAACCTGACCCTGGGCATTAATACCAAGTGCTATACTGGTATCGCCTATCCTAAGTGCGCCAAGATCAGTCATAACACCTTTAATAGTAACAAAAGCGTGACGGTTAGGGCTGCGAGGAATGTCTGATTCTCCTACAACCTGACCTTTATTATTAATGCCATACGCTCTGCTGTTTAATCCACCTAATGTGCCTAAATCGCGCATAACGCCTTTCACTGTTGCAAAGGCATGAACGCCACGGCGAGTAGCTGAATAACCTGCGACTTGGCTTATGTTGTTAATAGCATACCCATAACTATTTTTACCACCCAATGTACCCAGATCTTTCATAATCCCTTTAATCGTTATAAATGCGTGATACTCATTAAAGGCAGTGCCCGCATAGCCGGTAACCTGATTTTTATCATTGATTCCGTAAGCAAAACTAGAATAACCACCTAACGTACCCAAATCTATTATTTTCTTTTTATTGGCCTTGTCAGAAATAAAGGCATGCGCACCATCACGCACCGGATCATTAGTATTTCTACCAAAATAACCGGCCACCAAGCCGCGCGTATTAATGCCGGTAAAAAAACTGGTGGAAAAGATACGACGATTGAAAACGCTGAAATTATTGTCAGCCACAATACCGTTTTTAGTGGTAATTAGCGCATCGCTGCCACCATTATTAACGGGGTCGCTAGACGAACCGACAACCTGACCACTAAAATTGATGGCATTACCAATACTGGTAGTAGGCCTAGCGAGAGTATGGCTTTTAATGGGGCCAATTGCAGTCAGCGTGTACTGTGTGGCAGCGTGAACAATGGGTGTTAATACCAAAATGCCGCTTGTTATAGCAATTAGAATTGTGTTATTAACCATAAATAGTTCCTATGTAAAATAGTTTTTGAAGAAAATTCAGCAGGATGCTGGGAGACAGTGGCACACGTATCATGCAGATAATTAATGTGCTGCCACGAGCCTATAATACGCTTGTTTATGGGATAAAAGATCACGCTGTACAAGATAATTTAATGCTGTTTTCCGCGCCATAGCCTTGATGATAATTGATAAGCACATTAAACAAACACTGATGTTGCCTATCGTTTAGGTGTGTTGTGCCAGAAAAAAGGTGTGCTTATAAATACCGCTTTTTCTGCCACACTGAAATTGACCATACCAGTAGAAAATATCAACCCATTAAGCCAAGTCCTGAGTAAAATAAGCCAACTACCGCATATTATTGATGTAAAACGCAAAATATAACGCGCATTGAACTTTAACCTTGAACCTTACAAACACATGCCCGAAAACACACAACAACGCCTGATTTTAGTAGATGGCTCATCTTTTTTATTCCGCGCCTTCCACGCCGTGCCACCGCTAACCAGCCCTAATGGTTTGCCGACTAATGCCATTCACGGCGTAACCAATATGCTGCGTAAACTCATTGCTGATTACCACAGCGATTATATTACAGTAGTATTTGATGCGCCCGGCAAAACCTTTCGCAACGACTTATACGACCAGTACAAAGCTAACCGGCCACCGATGCCGGATGACTTGCGCGACCAAATTGCCCCACTGCATAAAATTATTCGCGCAATGGGTTTACCGCTGATTATGGAAGCCAGCATAGAAGCCGACGATGTCATCGGCGTATTTGCACGGCAAGCCGAGCGGCATGGCTTTAAAGTTATTATTTCCACCGGCGATAAGGACATGGCGCAACTGGTTAATGACAATATATTGCTGGAAAACACCATGACCAACACGCGCATGGATGTGCAAGGCGTGTTCGACAAATTTGGCGTGACCCCAGAACAGATTGTTGATTATTTAGCCTTAATTGGTGACAGCTCCGATAACATTCCTGGCATACCGAAAGTGGGACCAAAAACCGCCGCCAAATGGCTGGCACAGTACGGAACACTGGCTAATTTAGTCGCTAATGCCCACGAAATTACCGGTAAAATCGGCGACAACCTGCGCGATAACCTGGCGCAATTGGCACTGTCCAAACAATTAGCAACGATTGTCTGTGATTTGGAACTACCTTACAGCATTGATGATTTAAAACAGCAACCGATGGATGTGGATACGCTTAAATCGCTGCTGACAGAACTGGGGTTTACTTCGTGGCTTAGAATTTTAGCTAACACACAATCCGCAGCACCGGCAGTTAAAGCTGAAGCACATAAAATCACCGAAGCAACGAAAGAGAAAGAAACAGCGACTAAGCTTGAAACAGTAGAAACGACGTATGAAACCCTTTTAACCGAGCAACAATTGGATAACTGGCTAACACAATTGCAACACGCCGAGTTATTTGCCTTTGATACCGAGACCACCAGCTTGATGTATGGCAAGGCATTGGTTGTCGGCGTATCGTTTGCGGTAACGGCGGGCAAAGCGGCTTACATACCGCTCGCGCATGAATATCCTGGCTGCCCTGACCAATTAGACAGAACAACAGTATTGGAAAAACTGCGTCCGTTATTGGAAGATGTCAGCAAAGCCAAATTAGGGCAAAATCTCAAATACGACAGCCACGTATTGGCCAATCACGGCATCACCCTGCGCGGCATTGCCCATGACACTATGCTGGCCTCGTATGTGCTGAACAGCACCGCCAGCAAACACAATATGGATGATCTGGCCAAACACTATCTGGCAGTTGAAACCACACATTACGAAGACGTTACCGGCAAAGGCGCAAAGCAAATCCCGTTTCAAGCGGTCGCTATAGAACAAGCCGCGCCTTACGCGGCGGAAGATGCCGATATTACTTTGCGCTTGCATCAGGTATTAAGCGCAAAACTGGCTGAAATCCCCAGCTTGCAACAGCTATACAGCTGCTTGGAAATTCCTTTAATTACCGTGTTAGCGCGTATTGAAGCCAATGGTGTACTGGTCGATACTGCCATGTTGGCGCAACAGAGCATGGAACTGGCCAGCACCATTAATGCACTGGAACAACAAGCCCACGATGTGGCCGGACAAAGTTTTAATCTGGGCTCACCCAAGCAGATTCAAACCATTTTGTACGACAAGCAAAAACTGCCGGTACTGAAGAAAACCCCCACCGGCCAACCGTCCACCGATGAATCGGTGTTGCAAGAACTGGCGTTGAGCTATCCGTTACCCAAACTACTGCTTGAGCATCGCAGTCTCAGCAAACTCAAATCCACCTATACCGATAAGCTGCCACAGCAAATCAACAACAAAACCGGCCGCATTCATACGTCATATCATCAAGCGGTAGCGGCCACAGGACGTTTGTCGTCGTCTGATCCTAATTTGCAGAATATTCCTATCCGCAGCGCCGAAGGCCGAAAAATCCGCCAAGCCTTTATTGCACCGGACGGTTACCAGATAGTCGCGGCGGATTATTCGCAAATTGAGTTACGCATCATGGCGCATTTATCCGCCGATGCTGGTTTGTTGCAAGCCTTTAACGAAGGCCTGGATGTACACAAAGCCACCGCTGCGGAGGTGTTTGGTGTCGCGCTGGATCAGGTGAGTAATGACATGCGCCGCTCTGCCAAGGCCATCAACTTTGGCTTGATTTACGGTATGTCCGCCTTCGGTTTGGCACAGCAATTGGATTTATCGCGTAGCCAGGCACAAGCCTATATTGATCTGTATTTTGCCCGTTACCCAGGCGTTAAGCGATACATGGACACGACCCGCGAGCTGGCTAAAGAACAAGGGTATATTGAAACCTTGTTTGGTCGTCGCCTGTATTTACCAGAGATTAATTCGCGTAATGCCGCGCGTCGCCAATACGCCGAACGTACCGCCATTAACGCACCCATGCAAGGCACGGCAGCGGATATTATTAAACGCGCCATGTTAACGACGGATGCGTGGTTATTAAAAGCCCAGCCGGATGCCAAAATGATTATGCAAGTGCATGATGAGTTGGTGTTTGAAATTGCACTTGATCAGATTGACAACTGCAAAGCCCAGATTAGAGCTTTGATGACGGATGCCGCGGCGCTTAGCGTGCCCTTGCTTGTAGATATTGGCGTGGGTAATAATTGGGATGAGGCGCATTAGTGCAGTTACGCTTACGGTATAATAAAAATATTACTGCTTATTTTTTCAGGACATAGCGATGCTAAGTTTTCCACATATTAATCCCATTGCCATCACCCTAGGGCCGATAAAAGTCCATTGGTATGGTGTAATGTATTTAATAGGCTTTGCCGCCGTTTGGTTTTTGGGTCAAAAACGCGCCCTGCAACCGTGGTCACCCATTAAGCCAGAAGCCATTGAAGATTTGGTCACTTACGGCGCAATGGGGGTTATTTTAGGTGGCAGAATTGGCTATATTCTGTTCTACAATTTCGCTGAATTTATCCACAACCCGATTATTTTGATTAAAATCTGGCAAGGTGGCATGTCGTTTCATGGTGGCATGCTGGGAGTTTTTATCGCCATGTGGCTGTTTGCCAGAAAGCAAAACTGCACCATGCTACAACTCACTGATATTATTGCACCACTCGCGCCGATTGGTTTGGGCGCGGGGCGACTGGGTAATTTCATTAATTCAGAACTGTGGGGCAGAGCCACCGATGTACCGTGGGCGATGGTTTTCCCTACAGGTGGCGCACTGGCAAGACACCCGTCGCAATTGTACGAAGCGTTTTTAGAAGGCGTGGTAATGTTTATTATCTTGTGGCTGTATTCTAAAAAACAGCGCCCTACTATGGCGATTACCGGCTTGGCACTGTTGCTGTATGGCTGTTTCCGGTTTTTTATTGAATTCTTCCGTATGCCGGATGCCCACTTGGGTTATATGGCACTGGATTGGGTAACGATGGGGCAGATATTATCTACGCCGATGATTGTGATAGGTGGCTTGCTGTTTTATTTTGCACATAAAAAGGCAACACAATAAGATACGCTAAACATAGGATGCGCCAAACATTAGGGGCGCATCAATCATTTTTACATAAGACAAGAGCCCATCCAATCGGTGACTGGCGTCAAACTTTACGATCCAACTTCCGATAGCCAATCGCCTCGCTCAAATGATTAACCGCGATATGCTCAGCACCCGCTAAATCGGCAATCGTTCGCGCCAATTTTAAAATACGGTGATACGCCCGATGCGACAAACCAAACCGATCCATGGCTTGCTCCAGCAATTTGTGGCCTTGTTCGGTCAGATCACAATGCAGCTTAACTTCCTTGGCGCTTAACGCCGAATTGGGTTTGCCGTTACGGGCTGCTGCAATAGCACGAGCAGCCACCACGCGCTCCCGAATAGCGGCACTGGTTTCCTCACCCTCTGGTGAACCCTTGCGTAACACCTCGTGCGGTACACGCGGCACTTCCAGGTGCATATCAATTCTGTCCAATAACGGCCCCGATATGCGGGCGCGGTAACGCAGCACCTGTTCCGATGAGCAATGGCAACGCCCAGAGACATCGCCCAAATACCCGCAAGGACACGGATTCATCGCCGCAATCAGTTGAAAACGCGCCGGAAAATCCGCTTGTCGTGTGGCGCGAGAAATAGTGATGTGGCCGGTTTCCAAGGGTTCGCGTAACACTTCCAACACCTTGCGATCAAATTCCGGTAACTCATCCAAAAACAAGGTACCGTTATGCGCCAGCGAAATTTCACCAGGTTTAGGATTGCTACCACCCCCCACCAATGCTGCCGCAGATGCGGTATGGTGCGGCGCTCTAAATGGCGGTTTTAACCAGTTGGCAAGGTCTATACCACAATCACTCACCGAGGCAATCGCCGCTGTTTCTTGCGCTTGTTGTTCGGTTAACATCGGCAAAATAGTCGGTAAGCGCGAGGCTAACATGGATTTACCCGTACCTGGAGGACCGAGCATGAGCAAATTATGATTACCCGCAGCGGCAATCTCAAAGGCACGCTTTACATGGTATTGGCCATGCACATCAGCAAAATCGATATCGGGCTCAGGTGTTGGCTGTACGTCTGGTGCGTACACACTGGTAATGGATTTTTGCCCAGTGAGATGGGCGCACACTTCTAACAAATGTCCAGCCGGCACCATCTCAATGTCTTTAACCAATGCCGCTTCGCCGATATTTTCTCTCGGCAAAATCAACTTGCGCTGGCTGTTGCGGGTTTGAATGGCAATAGGCAATACGCCAATAATCGGACGTAACTCACCACCCAGGGACAACTCACCTACGCATTCGTATTGCTCCAGCGTGTGTTTGGGTATTTGGTGCGAGGCCGCCAAAATTCCCAAAGCAATGGCCAGATCAAAGCGGCCACTTTCTTTGGGTAAATCAGCAGGCGCAAGATTGATGGTAATACGCTGGGCGGGGAATTCAAATTTAGAATTTAACAACGCACCGCGCACGCGGTCTTTACTCTCTTTAACCGCAGCTTCCGGCAAACCGACGATAGACATGGCTGGCAAGCCATTAGCAACGTGAACTTCGACAGTAACCAAGGGCGCATCAATACCTGAGCGCCCACGGCTATACACAATTGCTAAGGCCATATCAACTACTCCGTGTTAGGTTGGCCGGTTAGCCGTTAGGTTTTTATAGCTCTGCTTTATCCAGCACTTGCGCTTCAATAGCTAACACGCGCTTTTCTAAAGCGTCCAATTTGACACGGGTTTTTACCAACATTGCTTTTTGCACATCAAATTCTTCGCGGGTCACCAAATCCAATCGGCCTAGAGTCGATTGCAATATGGCATGAAAATTTTTATCCATGTCTTCTTTAAAGTTGTTCAAGCCAGGTGGTATGGAATTAATTAAACGGCTGGCGATATCATCAATGGATTTGGGATCAAACATGGGGTTACCTCTGGATTTTAGGGTTGCAGATGAACATATATCAGCTTATCTGCGGATGTGTTCAGACATCTCCTTTTTCAAAGGGAGATTTGAGGGAAATTTTATTTAATAAATCTCCCCCTAGCCCCTCTTTTTCAAAGAGGGGAGCTGTTTTATTTTAAAGCCATTGCTTTTTTAAAAAATTCAGGTTGCGCCAACGATGCCTTGTGTATGTCGACATTATAGTAGACAGTTTCAAAAGGTTTGTTAGCTGAATCATGTTCTCTAAATTTACTTAGATCAGCTTTGCTAGCAATGGTTGCGCTCCACCAGCCGGAAGGATACAAACATTGTGGGAAAAACAACGTTTGTAAATGACCAAAGCCAGCGCTGCTCATGGCATCGCGCATTTCACCAATGAGTTTTAAATGTAATAAAGCCGATTCACTTTGCTGTATCACCATGCCATTTTCGGTAAGACAGGCCGCGCAATCACGGTAAAACGCAGCACTGAACAAGCCTTCAGCGGGGCCGACCGGATCAGTGCTATCAACGATGATAATGTCTACCGAGTTCGGTGCAGCGTCTTTCACCCATTTAATACCATCGATAAATTTCAGCTCGGCGCGTGGATCGCCGTTGGATTCACACAGTTCAGGAAAATAAATTTCTGCCAAACGGGTAACGCGCTCATCAATGTCAATCTGTACCGCATGCTCTACCAAGGGGTGTTTTAAAACTTCTCTTAAAGTACCGCAATCACCGCCACCGATAATCCACACCGTTTTGGGGTTAGGGTGTGTGTACAGCGCAGGATGACTCATCATTTCGTGGTAGAAGAAGTTGTCACGGGTGGACACCATCGTGCAGCCATCAATTACCATTAAATTGCCAAAGGTTTCGGTTTCGTACATTTCCAAAAACTGAAATTCGGATTGCTCTTCATGCAGTTTGTTTTTAATCTTTAATGAAAATGCCGTGCCAGCAGCGGGAACTTGTTCGGTAAACCATTCGGTTGGATTCATAGGGGGAATTCCTGAGAAAATAAAGCATTATATTAGAGTTTAACCCTGTCCGCGTTCAAAAATATAGCGCTATCAGTGATTATGAATGTACTTACAAGCAATTAGCGTATCATTTATATCAATGTTCTCACCTGTTGCTATGTACAAGGTATAATGAAAGAATAGAAAATTATACCTTTTACATCATTGTAAAAACGTTAGGCTTATGAATTGTGATTTGTTCACAACTGCACTGAAATTGTTTTTGCAACACCTTTGGAGTTATTAATGCGCGTTATTCTTTTAGGAAGCCCTGGTTCTGGCAAAGGAACTCAAGCTCAATTTATTACCGAAAAATACGGTATTCCACAGATTTCAACCGGTGATATGTTACGAGCAGCGGTTCGCGCAGGATCTCCTTTGGGAATAGAAGCTAAAAAAGTCATGGATGCCGGTGGCTTGGTTTCCGACAGCATCATCTTAGGTTTAATTAAAGAGCGCATTACGCAAGCCGATTGCAGCAATGGCTTTTTACTGGATGGCTTTCCTCGCACTATCGCACAAGCGGAGGGACTGGCTGCAATGGGAGTAAGTATCGATACGGTTATTGAAATTGTCGTACCTGATGAAGACATTGTTAAACGCATGGCAGGACGACGCGTGCATTTATCATCAGGGCGCACCTACCATATTGCCTTCAATCCACCTAAAAATGACGGTGTAGATGATGTTACCGGCGAAGCTTTAATTCAGCGTGACGATGACAAAGAAGATACCGTCCGCAAAAGACTCAGCGTATATCATGAACAAACCAAGCCGTTAGTAGGTTACTATTCTGCAATAGGGCAAAATGTTAACTTTAGCTCAATTATTGGCGTAGGTAGTGTTGAGGACATTACTGCAAAAGTTTTCGCTATTTTGGCATAACAAGGATTGATAAATGACTAAGCTTTATAACATTGCCGTCGTAGGCGCAACAGGTGCAGTAGGCGAAGCCATGCTGTCTATTTTAGAAGAACGTAATTTTCCCGTTGATCAAGTTTATGCACTGGCCAGCAGCAAGTCTGCGGGTAAAAGAATTCCATTTAAAGGGGCATCACTGGTAGTAAAAGATTTAGCTGATTTTGATTTTTCCAAAGCACATATTGGTTTATTCTCGGCAGGTGCGTCTATCTCTGCTGAGTACGCCCCGAAAGCTGCGGCAGCAGGCTGTATTGTCATTGATAATACCTCGCATTTTCGCTACGATGCTGACATTCCTCTGGTGGTACCGGAAGTTAATCCAGAAAAAATTGCCGATTATAAAAATCGCGGCATTATTGCTAATCCCAATTGCTCAACGATACAAATGTTGGTCGCCTTAAAGCCTATTTACGATGTGGCGGGCATTGATAGAATCAATGTCTGTACCTATCAAGCAGTATCGGGTACCGGCAAAAAAGGTATCGAGGAAGTTGTTAAACAAACGGCCAAGTTACTTAATGGCCAACCAATTGATACACCGAATGTTTATCCCAAACAAATTGCTTTTAATGTCTTGCCACAGATCGATATTTTTTTAGACAACGGCTATACTAAAGAAGAAATGAAAATGGTCTGGGAAACCCAAAAAATATTGGGCGATGCCGACGTTAAAGTCAATGCCACAGCGGTACGTGTGCCGGTGTTCTTCGGGCATTCTGAGGCCGTGCATATTGAGACAAAAACCAAAATTCACGCAACCGAGGTAAGGGCGCTACTGGAAAAAGCACCTGGTATCACCGTGATTGATGAGCGTGTCAATGGCAGCTACCCAACTGCCGTCACCGACTCTTCAGGCAATGACAATGTGTTTGTAGGTCGTATTAGAAATGATATTTCTCACCCATGTGGTATTGATCTTTGGGTTGTTGGTGATAACGTACGTAAAGGTGCCGCGTTAAATAGTGTACAAATAGCAGAAGTGCTAGTAAAAAATTACATCTAGGCTAAGCTTGTCTATATATTTGACTTCAGGTGGTAGAAGATTGTGGTTGATTTTTGTTTAGGAGAGTGGGTGTGCGCAAATTAACTAAAACTCTGGCGGTGATGTCGCTATTAGCTCCGGCTAGTGCTTATTCGCTAGGGATAGGTAGTATTAAAGTGCACTCGGAGCTTAATCAAAATCTTAATGCTGAGATTTCACTGGTTACGTCTGCAAATGAAGATTTGTCAAATATCAGTGTTAATTTGGCACCTCCTGCTAAATTCGATGAAGCGAAAGTACCGTGGGCACTTTTTTTATCTAAAGTAAAATTTGAGCCCATTGTTAAAGCAAATGGCAGTACCGTCATTAAAGTCAGCTCAAGTGAAGCACTAAAAGAACCTTTTTTAGATTTTTTACTGGAAGTGAATTGGGCTAAAGGTAGCTTGTATCGTCAATTTACCGTTTTACTAGAGCCGCCTGCCGCATACCAAAAAGCATCAATCTCCCACGTAAACGACTACCCGATTGACGCTGCCCCGCTAACGCCAGTTGCTGAGTATCACCCCCGCCGTACTATTGCTGCTACCCCGAAACATCGCCGCCGCGCGCCGGTTGTTCATGTGCTTCATACTGAGCGCGGCAGTACGGTTACTAAAAAGCACGATACCTTGTGGAAAGTTGCTGAGCGCGTTAACACCGATAGCGAAACGTCTACTGAGCAAATGATGCTGGCTATTTACGATGCCAATCCTCAAGGGTTTTATAAGAAAAATATTAACGCGTTATTACCCAATAAAACACTCGATATCCCTGATAAACAAGACATTACCAGTTTATCGAAAAAACAAGCCTTGGCTGAATTTAATCAGCAAATGCGTGCCTGGAAACATAGCGCCCCGCCTGCCGACGTTGTAAAAGAAGAAGAACCGACTCCCCCTGTCGTCAAAAAAAGAGCCGAGAAACAACTCACGCTAGCCGCGCCAACAGATGCACCAGTTGCCGACGATGCGACAACATCGCTGGCCACTGAACCAACGCCACCAGCTAGCACACAAACTACCGAACTAAAGCCAAAAGCTGGCGATGCTAACGGGCAAAACGGTGAAGCTAAAGCCGGTATCAACGTGGTTGGCTCCGGTCAAGATGCAAAAACAGATGAAATACTCGCCTTAGAAAAACAACTGAGCAGTCTGCAAAAAGATCTGTTGCAAAAAGAACAGCAATTAAATAGCTTACAAAAAGATAATAAAATATTGCCTGCTGTACCTGCAACCGAAGCCGTCAAAAACACACAGCCTCCAGTTGTTAGCATTCCGGAGCTACCTAAGCCACCTGTAGCGCAACCTGTGCCACAAGGACAGAATCCGTACATAGAAACACCCCAAGCCGATACCAGCTACTTATGGTTTGCTGGTATTGGCGGCAGTTTATTATCTTTGCTAGGCTGGTTATGGTGGAGAAAGCGTAAATTTGACGAACAATTTGATGGCGAAAGCATGTTTGCGCCATCCAGCATGATTAAGCCCAGCAACGCCAGTACTAAAGCGACTAGCAAAAGTGGCGCTGCTGGTGGCAGCGCAATTGCTACCAGCGCATTAGAGGAAAACTCTTTCTTAAATGAGTTTACCGCCAGCGATTTTGAAGTCTTTGACACGTCGCATGTTGAAATAGATCCTATTTCAGAAACCGATGTTTATCTGGCGTATGGCCGTTATCAGCAAGCTGAAGAGCTGATGCGACAAGCCATTAAAGATCAACCAGATAATGATGAATACAAACTGAAATTACTGGAAATTTTTTGTGCAACCGAACGTAGAAAAGACTTTGTTAATTACACCGCTGAATTAGCTGATGCCGGTAAAAAAGATCAGGCCGAATTTTGGGCAAAAGTCATCGAAATGGGCGGCGAAGTATGGTCTGATCTAAAACTGTCTTCAGCGGCTGATAACAACCTGTTTAGCGCACAAGAAACACCCACTGATAACATTTATACCAGCTTAACACAGCCACCCGTCGCGAGTACTCCCGCAAGTGATGAGAGTTCGGAAGACATTACTTTTGATATTGCAACTTTTGATACGGCTTTTGTAGAAACATTAATGGGGGCTGAAAGCCATCCGTTTGAACAAGATAACCTCGATAGCCCATCCGAATTTGCAACGCTGTCCGATATTGACACGGATGCGGCAGATCGTGAGTTAAAAAATAACGACAGTATTGATTTTGACCTAAGTTCATTATCTAGCGCATCTAAACTTGCCACTGAAACAACGTCTGTTACTAAAATACCCGAAGAAACACGCGATGCGTTTACGTTAAATAAACCGGCGATAATTTTAGAAGACACGCAGGAAATAGAAATATCCGCTGTCGATTTACCCCGCGAAGACGAAAAAGAGCTTAACGAGTTTAATCTAGATAGCTTGTTGAATTCCGATCACGACATGGCGCATTACGACACCAGCGAAGACTTTGATTTCGATTTTGACATAGTAAAACCTAATATTGAATCTGCCAATACGCATTATCTTGATGATAATGACGGTAGCTTTGATTTTATAGATTTAGATGAAATGGAAACCAAGTTAGACTTGGCAAAAGCCTATATTGATATGGGCGATTCGGAAGCGGCGAGAGAAATTATTGCCGAAGTGCTAGATAAAGGCAATTCTGAACAAATAAAAGTCGCTCGAAATTTATTCGACAATTTAGCCACAGGCTAGCTACACTAGCGCCCTAAAAAATGTAATAACAGCCGCCCACCCTACAAGCCCTGAACTTATCGAAGGGCTTATGGATCATAACTTCAACAAATTCACAAACAGTTAACATTGGTTGATCTGTCTCGCCAAATGGACGGTTGTTTTTCATAAACCTCGTCAGATAACATCATCAAACGAATATACCCCACCTTAATTCAGTCTCAAAATTCAGCCATCTAAAATCAAGCTGTCCACTTTAGTGGTAGCGCATTTAATTTTATTCCTAAATCGATTGATAGTAAGCGATATTTTATATTTTTGTACTAGACTATCAAACATAAAACAACTAGCCGCTGTCTTAACCCGTTACGTGGATTATACCTTATGAAAAAAGGACGAAAAGATGTGCTAGGCGTGTGCGTGCTAGGCATGGATGACCGCTCTTATAGACTTATCTCTCTGTTTTTAAAGGGGCCTTGCGAAGGCTTTGCTCAGGTAGTTGATGATGACATCGCCAGTGTCGATCTTATTGATACGCATTTTTCTTATTCAGAAAAACTGATAGAGACCAGTTTATCTCGTATACCGCAGCGCAGTGTTATTGTACTGACCACAAAAAAAACAGAACGACTGGTTAAAGATAATGTGCTCTATCTTGACAAACCGATTAAGGCGGAACAGATGATGGAAGCGCTTGACTGGGCAAATGACTACAGCAAAGGCAGACCAAGGCCAAAACCTTTTTTCGATACACCCACAGTACACACATTTTCGCCAGCGACACCGGCTCGGCCACAATCAATCTCTAAGCCTGATGCCAGCCAACCCGCTGCTTTACCACAGGCTATACAAACAGAAGTTGCGCCGCCTTACCTCAACGTTAAGACGCATGAGCGCGAACAACAAAAACTCATTGATCTTGACGAGCAACACAAAAAAGCTAAATATCGCTCAGCCATTAATATAGAGGAACATAAGTTTGATGATTTCATCGGCACAGTGCCAGACGTTAATCTAAATGACAGCACGCAACGTTATCAAGCAGCTTATGTCACTAAAAACTATTACCAAGGCTATGTACAATTTGCGTATCAATCATCGTTATCAAACGGGCACACATTGCAGCTAAATTGTACCATCTGGAAACCTTTGATTATTCTGCCACACGCTAAAGAAATCTGGTTAGATGCTGATGATACTTTATTGAAGGAAATGGCCAACGTTTGGCTAGACAGTCATGACATGAGCATAACCCCAGTTCAAAAAGATAGCTTGCAAAAAATAATCCACTTGGAAAAAGTTCAGGAAATGAATGCTTTCCTGTGGAAATTGGCGCTTTGGACATCAAAAGGCCGCTATCCCAAAGCACTGGATGTTGATAATGCCGTGGCTTTAAAACACTGGCCAGATTTTACGCGCTATATTGTTACGCCGCATGCTTTACGCATTTCAGGGTTATTGCTTGGCAGAGGCCCTGAAACTATGTTAGAAATAGCCGTGTTGCTTAATATTGAGCTGCGTTATGTGTATGTATTTCTCAGCGCAACACACGCACTGGGCATAGCCGTTCAAGCGAAAAGACAAGTTGATACTATAATTAAAACAACACTGCCCTCCACTCCTCCCGCCAAAAAAGGTTTGTTAAATAGTATTATCAGTAAATTGCGCGGGAGATAGAAAAAATATGCAAATACATTGCTTTAATACACAAATGTACAATGCTTTTATACACATAATAACAGTCCGACTAAAACCATGATTCAGCATAAAATTATTTTCACAGGGCCTGTTGGTGCAGGCAAAACCACCGCTATCGGATCTATCAGTGATACGCCGCCGATTAAAACCGATGCGGCAGCCAGCGATATGACCAAAAACAAAAAGTCAACCACCACAGTGGCTATGGATTACGGCATTATGGATATTGGCGGCGGTGAAAAAATCCATTTATACGGTACGCCAGGACAAGAACGTTTTGATTTTATGTGGGATATATTGGTCACCGGCGGCATAGGGCTGATTTTACTACTGGATAATACCCGTGCCGATCCTTTTCAAGACATGCGCTTTTTCTTGCAATCGTTTCGAAAATTTATTGATAAAACCGGTCTTGCCATTGGTGTTACACAAATGGATCTCAATAACCGGTATTGTATTGATGATTATCACATACATTTAAAGCCCTTCAATCTCAACCCGCCAGTATTTTCTGTAGACGCACGCGAGAAACGCGATGTGTCTTTATTAGTGCAATCGTTAATGTACACATTAGATCCAGGTCTCAGTTAAGCACCCATCACTGTTTACATAACCGTCAACGGTGTGATATGACGCTGCTTCAGCCTAATATCGTGCCTCTCTTGCATCGTTACACGAGATATCACCCATGAAAAAAAAACTTAAAACGGTGTTAGGTGTTGCACTATTAGGCATTGATGAACGCTCTTGTAAGTTGTTAAGTCTGTTTTTTAAAGGCCCTTGTGAAGGTTTCGCAAGCGTTGTGGCAGAAACCGATGCTAGCATAGATATTATTGATACTCACTTTGCCAATTCAGAGCAACTGGTAGAAAACAGCCTGGCACGGACACCACACCGCGCTATTATTGTGCTAACTGCTAAAAAAACAGACCGCTTGGAGTACGATAATCTACTTTATCTGGACAAACCGATTAAAGCCGAGCAGATGATGGCCGCTCTAAACTGGGCGCAAGACATCAGTAATGGCATAAGTAGCCCAAAACCTATTGTGTTTACTGAATCAGCTTTTCATCAAGAGCTTGTAGCGCAAACCAAACCTGTCTTTAAAGCCACACATCTCACCGTTGAGGCCTCCCTAACAGCTGCCAACCAAGACGGCACAGCAATTAGCAGCACAACCGAAAATCTGCAAAATAAGCTTATCGACTTTGAAGAACAACGTAAAAAAACCAAATATCGTTCAGCGCGTAGCATTACTGAAAACGATTTTAATGATTTTATCGATTTTTCGCCCGATGCTGATTTTAATGATATTAATGCGCGTTATCATGCGATTTACGACATCAAAAATCATTATCAAGGCTATGTGCAATACACCTACCAATCAGCTATGGCAAAAATGCAGATTCTGCAATTGAATAGCTCACTTTGGAAATCATTGGTTATACTGCCGCACAGCCGTGAAATTTGGATAGATGCTGACGATAGCTTGCTAAAGCAAATGGCCGGAACCTGGCTTGATATGGACAGTATGAACGTGTCTTCGGTTGACACAGAAACAGCACTTAACCTCGCAGACGTGGAAAAAATTCAAGATTTTAATAGTTTTTTATGGAAGCTGGCGCTGTGGACATCAAAAGGTCGCTACCCAAAAACAATTGCTGTTGACAGTCCGGTGTATTTAAAACAATGGCCGGATTTTACCCGCTATATTGTTACACCACATGCGTTACGCATCTCAGGATTATTGATTGGTAGAGGCCCTGAAACCATGATTACCATCGCGCAGTTACTGGCTATTGAACTGCGTTATGTGTATATTTTTATCAGCGCCAGCCATGCATTGGGCTTAGCCGCACAAGCCAAAAGACAAGTTGATAGCTTAATACAAGTCACCCTACCCACTATTCAACCTTTAAAGAAAAATTTATTCATTAAATTTATTAGCAGGTTACAAGAAAAATAACCGCTTTGTGTGCCGTTCATGCTTCGACAAGCTCAGCACGAACGGTGGCTGTAACTGCCCTAAGTTGAAAATCATGTAACACATTGATATATAAAATAATTTAAATAAAAAAATACAAAAACATGTCCGCTTAATGTGAGTATCTGCTATATTTACAGCGTTTTCACAGTTCAATAGTTACAGCGTAACCGTTCGCACTGAGCTTGTCGAAGTGTGCCGTTCATGCTTCGACAAGCTCAGCACGAACGGTGGCTGTAA
>NZ_FUKI01000058.1 GCF_900163755.1 Crenothrix polyspora
TCACTAAATTATCAAACTGTTAAAAAATAGCAATAGCTTTGGAAAAAGTGTACGGTAGTGAAAGCTACGTCAGTAATATCCGCGCAGACCGCAGCGATGAAGATTTATTGTTCCAAGTACTCTTAGACTGGGGCGTGGATTTAACCCTGCCCATCCAACACCAAACCATTGATGGCAAGTCAGTATTCATCGTCGCTGAAAACGCCATTGCCGCCTGCTTTGACCGCGAAGGCGGCATCACCGAAGCCTTCATCAAACAACTGGCCGAAATAAAACCCCTACGTGCCGTATTCTGTGATGCAGGCTTTGCCAGCGATAGTGTTAAGATCAACGTGGAACAAATATTTAAGCTGTTGTCGCCGAATACCGAGCTTAGGACAATTTAAAAACAAAAGCTCGGATTCTGTAGTGACTGAGCTTTTTTCAGTCACTACAGAATCCGAGCCACACAAAGCTAAAACATTTTCCAATTAAATTAGACACATAAAACTACAATTAATAGAAGACCAAGAAAATAACTTAACTCATTTATTCATAACATAAGAAAACTGCTGGAAGCCTTAGTATTTGTGGTTTGTAAAACTAAAAAGTTACATCATAACGTAACTTTGTTACCATATAGTGTAACTTTTTAGTTTTACAGCACATTTGATGCCATTGATGAGGCGACCACATGAAAAAAGACGAAAAACTTTATACAGTCAATGAAAAGACAGGTGAAAAGAAAGACGGATATTTTGTTTATGTCGCTTATTCCAAACCTAAAATTACAGGCAACAGGTGGATGATGACTTTCCAAGATTCATTAATAACAATTGCCAAAGATAAAGAACTTACCGGCGCAACAAAGTCAGTCTTATTTTTTTTAATGGGTAATCTAGAGTTCGAGAATTTTATTACCATTAAACAAGTAGAAATTGCTAAGCAATTGGAAATGCAAAAAACGCATGTTAGCTCAGCAATAAAACTGTTAGTTAACAAAGGTATCATTCTAAAAGTTAAAGAAGGCACCACCAGTGGTTACAAACTTAATCCACATTATGGCTGGAAAGGTAGCGTTTCCAATATGGAAAAAGAAAAAGAACGCATAGTTAACCAGCGTATTGTTGATATAAAAGAATATATTAAGGCCACTGAAAAAAATTAATACAACTGCGGCAGTCCTCATCAAGCCCTTACGCGCCGTATTCTGTGATGCAGGCTTTGCCAGCGATAGCGTTAAGATAA
Source organism: Crenothrix polyspora (assembly GCF_900163755.1). Taxonomy (GTDB): domain Bacteria; phylum Pseudomonadota; class Gammaproteobacteria; order Methylococcales; family Methylomonadaceae; genus Crenothrix; species Crenothrix polyspora. Next base: position 1,228 of record NZ_FUKI01000058.1, read on the forward strand.
ACGTGGAACAGATTTTTAAACTTTTGTCGCCAACTAGTGTACATTTAATTTGCAGTGTTTAGTTTGGTGTATACTTACCATCAGTTTCATAATAATTAAATTAATTTAATGAGCAGTAATTCTATGACTGATCGAACGGGTATCCTGCCAAACTCTCCATTAATTTACGCAATCGCCTCAGTACGCTTTGCGGCGTGGCCGCTGTTGGCTAAAAAAATTGATGAAATACATGATGAGCTAAGAGAAATCACCCCACTTATTCAAACCATACAAATTCAAACCGGCATCCCTGGCATACAGGGTGAAAATGTAACCAAGTTATGGATGCTCCTGTCAAGCGATCGCAACCTGGGTATTCATCTAGCCCCCGATCATTTGCTGGTTTTTTGTAGGAAATATACCCGATACAATGAATTTGAAGCAACGCTATCAAAATGCTTAAGCGTTCTACTAAAACATATGCGATTCATGGATGTTATTAATACCGGCATTCGTTATGTTGATCACATAAAAGTAAAAGAAAGGGAAAACCGTAATCAGTATGTTTCAGAACGCTTGTTAGCCACCAGCTTTTCAGGAATAACAGATGTTGGATGCGTCTATGCGGGTTCTTATAAGTCCGGCGAGTATGATTTACGGGTACGTTGCATCAGCCAGCCAGACTCACTTGCAGTTCCTGAGGATATGATCAGTCTTTTGACTATGAGCACAGAGCCAAGCGCCGCTCTCAGGTTGGAAACGTTAAATAACGGAATCTTACTAGTACTTAGTCACTCTTTAAGTGTCGGATAAAGCTTTTTCAATTTTATCCGAGCATCCT
>NZ_FUKI01000038.1 GCF_900163755.1 Crenothrix polyspora
CCGTTCGTGCTGAGCCTGTCGAAGCATGAACTTGCTTAAGTTATTTCGTGCGCGTTCCTTAACTTACATTTTGTATTTTCCGTGGATAAAAAAATATAACCCCATAATGTAACGGCAATGACTAAAACAACAAAATTTTGGGCCGTAGTGCCCGCTGCCGGTGTCGGCAAGCGCATGAATGCCGACCGCCCTAAACAATATTTACTGCTGGCAGGTAAAACTGTACTGGAGCAAACCTTATTGCGCCTATTACAAGCCGATGTTTTTTCCGCGATTAGCGTGGCTATTTCGGTAGAAGATCCGTATTGGCCAGAAATGGGTATTTCCAGTCATGATAAAATTATTACCGCAGCGGGTGGTAAAGAGCGTGCGGATTCGGTGTTATCGGGTTTAAAATCGATACGTGCTATGGCGCTTGATGAAGATTGGGTGTTGGTACACGATGCCGCGCGGCCTTGTTTAACCACAGCGGATATTTACCATTTGATTGATTCGCTGTGTGATGATGATGTCGGTGGCATTTTGGCCTTGTCATCGCACGACACCTTAAAAAATGTACAAGGCAAAAACATTCTGGGTACATTAGACAGAAGCCATATATGGCGCGCTTTAACACCGCAAATGTTCCGTTACGGAATGTTGAAGAATGCACTGGAAGCGGCGGAAGGTAATTTTGCAATCACTGATGAAGCCAGTGCTTTGGAAATGCTCGGCTTGCGCCCAAAAATCGTTGAAGGTCGACCTGATAATATTAAAATAACCCGACCTGAAGACTTGGCATTAGCACAATTTTATCTGGAGCAACAACAATGATACGAGTAGGGCAGGGCTATGATGTACATCGCTTTTGTGAAGGCGAGTATATAATTTTAGGCGGGGTCACTATTCCGTATCAACAAGGCCTGGAGGCGCATTCCGATGGTGATGTGGTATTGCATGCCTTATGTGATGCCTTGCTGGGTGCGGTGGCACTGGGCGATATTGGCAAACATTTCCCCGATACCGATCCTGAGTTTAAAGGTGCAGATAGTCGCGTGTTGCTGCGGCATGTTATTGGTATTGTGCAGGCAAAAGGCTATCAGTTGGTGAATGCCGATATGACAATTATTGCGCAAGCGCCGAAAATGGCACCCCATATTGCGGCTATGTGTGATCTTATTGCACAAGATTGCCAAGTGGATGTGGATTGCATTAATGTTAAAGCAACAACAACAGAAAAATTGGGTTTTGAAGGCCGAAAAGAGGGGATTGCAGTGCAAGCGATTGTTTTGGTTAATAAGTCATGATTTAATCAGGAAATGCTGTGGCAATGGCTTGATACATCAGTAGTGGTAAACGCTTATTTTCAAGAATCTAACACCGGCTTGCCTTGTAAATAAGAAGCTTGTGGATCAATCATAAACCGGCTGTTTAAGGTAGTACGGCCAATCAACATTCTAAACAACATGCTGTCGCGATTGGTTAAGGTCATTTCGGTGATGATTGTTGAAGCACCGATAATTAACGGTGTTTCTATTACATAGCGGCGCTGTTTATGGCCACCGGAATCTGACACCATGCGCCGGTCTTTAACCGGCGCATGGCATTCCACAAACACATCGTTACGCCGCTGCTTAGGATGAATCACAAACATCACCCAAGATTCAGCGCCTTTTTGGTAAGGCTCTATGGCATAGGCATGTAAGGCCGAGGTACGCGCACCGGTATCTATCTTGGCTTTTAGTTTTGTAATATTCAGCGCTGGCAACGCCACCCATTCGCGCCAACCTAATAAAATTAACGGTGCTGCTGTCGCTGTCATCTGCGCTCCTGTGTAGAAACCATTGCCTATTTAAAAGCATTTATTGCACAATGGGCAACCTAAAATTAAAGTGTTTAAGGAAAAGTTATGGCTAGATCGTTACATTTTTCGTCTGAAAAATCCGGTTTACCGCCGGGTTCTTTGGTACATGTTGGCAAAACTCACGACAATACCAGCATTTGTGTGATCAACTATAACGGCACGAAACTTGAAAAACACACCATTGACAGTATTGAAGACTGCCTACATTATCAAAACACCGATACCATAACATGGGTGGTCATTAATGGCTTAAAAGATGTGGCGATTATTGATGCGATTGGCAAACACTTTAATATTCATGCGCTGGTGCTGGAGGATATTTTAAATACCCATCAACGCCCTAAGCTGGAAGAGTTCAGCGATTATTTATACATCGTTATGAAAGCCGTCACCTTAGAGCGTAGCACTTTCAGCGTGGGTTATGAGCAAATCAGTTTATTGTTATTACCTAACTTTGTATTCACTTTCCGAGAAAAGCCTGATGATTTATTTCAGCCCGTGATAGATCGGTTGGCGATTCCGACCAGCCATGTGCGTTGTTTTGGCGCTGATTATTTAACCTATGTTCTCATTGATGCCATCATTGATGAATATTTCACCATGCAAGATAACTTTGATGAATTAATTGAAGAAGTCGAAGACGAGTTACTGCTTAACCCCTCTGCCAAAACCTTAGTAACCATACAAAAAATCCGCCGCGAATTAATCTTTTTACGCCGCACCATTGCCCCGTTGCGCGAATTATTAAAGTCATTACATCGCAGCAGCGAGTCAGCGCTGTTAGATGATCGCACCCGCCGCTATTTTGGCGATGTTTATGACCATGTTATTCGCATCAGCGAGTCGGCGGAATCGTATCGTGATTTAATCGCCAGTATGCTGGATATTTATTTGTCCAGCATCAGTAATAAAATGAACGAAACCATGAAAGTGTTGACGGTGTTTGCGTCTATTTTTATTCCGCTGACTTTTATTGCTGGCGTGTACGGTATGAATTTTGAGTACATGCCGGAACTGAAGTGGCGCTGGGGTTATCCGGTATTGTGGAGCGTATTTATTGGCGTGTCGGTGTTTTTACTGGTTTATTTCAAGCGCAAGAAATGGCTTTAGCAAGTCATCCAGCTTTTTTTGCTGATCGAGTGCATACAAATCATCACTGAGTGAATCGATTGTTTACAACCCGTAAAACAACTCTGTTACTATCGTCAGTTCAATAAATGATATGTTTCATAAACAAAGGGCTGACACTATGAAAATCAAATCAAATCAAATCAAATCAAATCAAATCAAATCAAATCAAAAATAAATTGTCTGGCATTCGCTGTGTCAATGGCATTGTTACCCGTAAAAAACAGCAATGCAGGGGCAATTGTTAGCTTGGTAACTGTTTGCAAAGATGGTAAGGCTTGTGGGTTTAATTATTCGTGGAATTCTAGCAAGAACCCAATTCCAATATTGAGTGCAAACGGACAACAGGTTGTATTTCAATGGGGTAGTGATATTTTTATTAGGGATATACTGGCTCGTAAAACAAAAATGATAAGCACTAATGTTACAATGCGGGAGGAGACGATAGTTCGTATGATGCTGTGTTTAGTGCTAACAGCCAATTTGTTACTTTTTTCAGTAAGGCAACCGATTTAGTTATAAACTCAAATGACACATCTGGGTCAGAAGATATTTTTTCACATAATCTTAAAACCGAAACAACTCAACTGGTAACAACTAATAGGACAGGCAAAGCAGCTAACGGACACTCATTTTCAGTAAGCAACGATGGGCGTTTTATAGCATTTCAAAGTAGAGCGAACGATTTGGTAGCCAATGATACTAATGAGACCAGTGATATTTTCGTACGTGACATGAAGACTAAAACTACGAAACTCATCAGCATTAATAGCAGAAAGAACGATAGTGGTAACGCCGACTCAGACTTACCACAGATTAGCCCGAACGGTCGATTTGTTAGATTCGCAAGTAATGCAGACGATCTAGTGGCAAATGATACTAATATACACTCAGATATTTTTGTGCGCGATCTCAGTACAGGGAAAACTATTTTACTCCCTAAGGCTATTGATTCTTCAGGCGATTTCTTAGGCTTAAGTCTATTAATGCCAACCGATATAAAGTTTACACTGGATAGCCGATCTGTATTGTTTACTAGCAGTGCAAATCGGTTGGTAACAAACGACAGCTACAAAGGATCAGATCTTTTTGTGCGTGATTTAGTCACTGGTAAAACAAAAATACTTAGTGTTGATAAGACAGGGAAAGCCGTTGGTAAGTATATGTGGAGTGTTAATGATAAAGATTCTTTTAAACTGAGCGCAAATGGCCGTTACGTTATGTTCTTAAACTATGCGGAATCTGGTATTTTATCGGTGTATGACTTGATAAAAAATACGACGAGGTCGATAGAGAAGGTTACTGATTCTGGTGGTGGTTGGGGTCTTGATTTCGCCAAATGTCTAATCAACGCTAATGGGCGGTATGTCATTTTTCCAAGTGATGAGGACAATTTAGTTCCACATGACAACAACGGTAAATCGGATACTTTTGTCCGCGATCTTGTAGCCAATAAAACCAGATTATTATCTATTAATATGTTTGGGGAAGCTATTGGCGCTACTCTAAAAAATATAGATATTAGTCCAGATGGTCGTTTTGTTGTATTTGAAAGCTACATCAACGAGTTGGTTGCACACGACACCAACGGCATGAATGTACCCTTCCTCAGTGATTATGTTGTCGGTGATAGTGATATATTTGTAAGAGATCTAAAAACTAATAAAACCAAATTAATCAGCATGAATAAAACCGGATCGGCCAGTGGTAACGGTTCTTCTTTTGACCCTGTAATAAGCAGCAATGGCAAAACGGTACTGTTTAAAAGTGGCGCGGACAATTTGGTCGCTAACGATTCAAATGATAAAACCGATTTGTTTACCTATAAGCTGCAATAACGCATTGTATCTGTAGATACAATGCTTAGGAATTAAGCGTTAATAAAAAGGTGGGATAGTCAAAGATGTCATCCTATTCCACCTTTGGAGTAAAACAAATGACACTTAAACAATTTCAATACCTCTTGGGCTTGCCGCAATTATTTTACTAGGGAAAGCAACAGAAAGCGTAGTTACAAAAAATATGAAATGAGCGAAACTCACCGTAACGCCTTAATCTGCGCTTCAGTTAGACCTGTTTTACGGGCAATCGTGGCATTATCTAACACATCCAACAAATTACGGGCAATTTCCAAGGCTTTTTCTGTTGCACCTTCCATACGACCTTTCAGCAATCCATCGTGCGATGCCTTTTCAATAGAACCGCGTTGCAAGCGAATAAAATCATGGCGTTTTTCCTGTGCCTCCAGTTCTGCCTTCGTTAATCCGGCTTCATTAGCAATACCAAAGGCTTCATTAATGCTGGCCTCCACTATTAACGCATCGGGAATGTAATCGAGCTTACCTGCATTTTTAACAAAATAAATCCATTTATCATGAATGTTGTTTAAATCGTCAAGGCTTAATGTGAACTTGGGCAATTCAATAAAAATAAGCTCAATATCATCGCTGTAATGGACAAGTGTTTGGGTTTCTAATAATTTATAACGACTTAAAGTGTCCCTTTGTTCAGGAAACATAATGAAATCAGCAAAGGTTAAGGCAATCACGGGGTTTAGTAAAGTGTATTGCTCACCTTTATCAAGTTGAGCGGCGTAGGTTTTGGCCGCGTTATACAGCACCCGCTTCTCAAAACCTTCCACGTTCAACACCTGCATTTCAATGATAACGGTGCTGGCATTCGCTAAAACAGCTTTAACATCAACAAAGGTATCTTTCATGCCTTTAATAGTTGGGGCTTGATAGGGATCGATGATGGTCAAATCGGTAATGGCGTATTCGCCGGTGTAGTCCAAAATGGCATTCAGGAAGTTAATTAACAGCGGCTTACTACGCTCGCTACCGAATACTTTTTTAAATGCAAAATCAGTTTTAACATCTAAAAAGCGCATGGCGATAACTCTCTTTAAATTTAGGAAAAGCCTGATTATAGCCGAAACGAACAATCTGAAATTTAAAATATTTTTTATTTCATGATGTTACAACCATGACTTATGCACCAACGCCCCATGTCATCCGCATTAGGAACGTGCATGAAATAACTTGAATAACTTAAACGCCACCACCGTTCGTGCTGAGCCTGTCGAAGCATGAACTTGCTTAAGTTATTTCGTGCGCGTTCCTTAGCAAGTCATCCAGCTTTTTTTGCTGATCGAGTGCATACAAATCATCAAAGCCACCGACATGCACATCGCCGATGTAAATTTGTGGCACGGTACGGCGCTGGGTTTTCGCCATCATTTCCTCACGCAAGCCTGGGGCTGAATCAACATTGATTTCTGTATAAGCCACGCCTTTTTTATCAAGCAAGCGTTTGGCCATTACACAATATGGGCAGATTTTTGTGGTGTAAATCAGTATGTCTGACATGTTTTTTTAAGTTAAGAAAGTATTAAATGTTGATCTAACGCCCACTGAATATGCTCACGCACCATCTCAGAGTCGTTATCTAATCGGGATTTTAACGCATTAATCACCGCGTTTGAAGTCGGCGCATTACCTAAAGCCACAGCAATGTTTCTTAACCAACGTGCGTAACCAATCCGGCGTATTGCTGAGCCTTCGGTTTTACTTAAAAACTCGTCTTCTGGCCAAGCAAATACATCCAGCAATTGCTGCGTATTCAAGCTGTGGCGCGGGTTAAAATCACCTTCGTGGGTTAATTTAGCAAAGCGATTCCACGGGCATACCAGTTGGCAATCATCACAGCCGTAAATGCGGTTGCCGATTAACGGCCTGAATTCTACCGGAATAGCACCGTGTAATTCTATGGTTAAATACGATACACAGCGTCGTGCATCCACTTGATAAGGCGCAACTATCGCTTGTGTCGGGCAAATATCCAGACAGGCCACGCAAGCACCGCAATGCGTAGTTGCGGGAGTATCTGTGGGCAAGGGCAAATCGGTGTAAATTTCCCCTAAAAAAAACCACGAACCCGCCTTGCGATTTATCACATTAGAATGCTTGCCTATCCAGCCGAGACCGGCTTTTTCGGCCAGCGCTTTTTCTAACACAGGCGCACTGTCCACAAAGGCGCGGTAGCCAAAATTGCCAATTTCGGCTTGTATTTTATCGGCCAGTTTTTGCAAACGTTTACGCAGAATTTTATGGTAATCGCGTCCCAGCGCATAGCGGGAAATATACGCGACGGTGGCATCAGCCAATGTATTGGCCATTGCTGTGGCAGATTCTGGCAGATAATCCATGCGCACAGAAATCACACTGATGGTACCCTCGTGCAACAAGGCAGGGCGACTGCGTTTAAGGCCGTGCCGGTGCATGTAATCCAGTTCGCCATGATAATCCTGGGCGAGCCAGTGCTGTAAATGCTGTTCTGCGTCGCTCAAATTAGTATCGGTAATGCCGACTTGCTGAAAGCCTAGTTCTAAACCCCAGTGTTTGATTTGTTTAGCGAGATTATTACTGTCGGTTAATTCCATGATACATTTTGGTGTGAGTACGTTTAGTGTATTTTATCGGATTAGATATAAGATCATCGTGTTAATTTAAAAACCTGAATTTGCAAAGCGTGACTTATGCCATATAATTTGTCCAATATTACGTACATAAAAGAGGGCAAAAGATGGCAAGTATTGATTTTTTACATCAGGTCATCAGTGAAGAAGGACTGATAATGGCCGCTAGCTTAGCAAAGGTATTGCATATTACCCAAACCGATTTAGCAGAAGTTACCGGTTTATCGTTGGATTCCGTATCTAAAACTGCGCGGGTAAAAAGCCGTACCACCCAGGCAAGACTGAGAGATACCGTTGAAATCATCAATCGGGTCGCGCAATGGTCAGGCGGTGTGGGCAGGGCTTTTGCCTGGTTTCGCTCGCAACCGCTGCCTTCTTTTGGTGATAAAACGGCGGAAGAATTGGTCAAAGCCGGTCATGCGGAGGCTGTTAAAGTTTATTTGGCGCGTATCGCTGCGGGGGGCTATGCTTGATCCCTTGCAGTCATTTTAAAGCTATCGTCTACCGTGCTCATCATCCGATGTGGGCATATACGCCGCTGTCGGGTGAAGGAGCCAAACAGTATGGTGGGCGGTTTAATCGTCCCGGCATCCCTGCTCTGTACACAGCGTTAGATTTCACCACCGCCTGGCTGGAAGCGCAGCAAGGTTTTCCCTTTAAACCACAGCCGATGACACTGGTCGCGTATCAGGTTGATTGTGCCGATATTGTTGAATTACACGACTCTGCTATTCAGCAGCTTTTGGACATAACCGCCAGTGATTTAGCCTGTGCCTGGGAAATGTTGGCCTTAAACAATCAAACACCGCCTACCTGGTTATTGGCGGATCGGCTATTGGCAGAAGGCATTGCCGGTATTGTGGTTAGAAGTTTTGCGCCTGGCTGCACAGAGGCTAATCGTAATCTGGTGCTGTTGGATTGGTCAGCAGATAAGCCGCATAAGGTTCAGGTGATTGATGACTTGAATCGTTTGCCAAATAACAGGGATTCGTGGGAAGTTTAGCTTTATTAACGGCGATTATGACTTGCGAATTGAATTATAGAAAAACCACACGTAATGGAAGGTTAACAACTTACAGAGTTTTCACAGTTCAATAGTTACAGCGTAACCGTTCGCACTGAGCTTGTCGAAGTGTGCCGTTC
>NZ_FUKI01000019.1 GCF_900163755.1 Crenothrix polyspora
AGGATGCTCGGATAAAATTGAAAAAGCTTTATCCGACACTTAAAGAGTGACTAAGTACTAGTCATCTACCGGCAAGGTCAATATGAAAAAACTATCGTTAAGTGCGCTGGGCTTAATAACACTGGCAGTGTTATTAAACAACGCCAATGCTGAAACCTTAATTGCTAAGGGTTCATCGTGGCGTTATTTGAATGACGGTTCAAATCAGGGCACAACGTGGCGAAGCACTAAATTTAATGATAATAGCTGGAAAGTCGGTTTAGCAAAACTGGGTTATGGCTATGGCGACGAAGCCACAGTAATTAATTCTGGCAGTCCCCAAAAAAATCACATAACCAGTTATTTTCGATACCATTTTACAGTCGCCAATCCTGCTGATTACGCAACGATTACCCTGAATATACCGCGTGATGAAGGCTCCGTTATTTATATTAATGGCAAAGAAGTAAACAGAGAGAATATGCCCGCAGGCGATTTCACTTACAGCACGCCAACCACGGCACTCAATAGCAAATTTAGGTCGTATAAATTTGTAACGCCAGAAAATACCTTAGTAGCCGGTGATAATGTTATTGCAGTAGAAATACATCAAGGTATTGCAGACACAAATCTTAGCTTTGATCTGGAATTGCAGGGCAGTAATACAAAATCCCAGCCTTCCGCCAAAGTAATACGCGGGCCGTATCTGCAACTGGCTACCCCGCAAAGTGTCACTATTCGCTGGCGTACCAATATTGCTACCAGCAGCCGAGTATTGTATGGCACAACGCTAAGTCGTCCTCAGTTTAATAAGAACGATGCAACTTTAACGTATGAACACAAAATACAACTCACTAATCTGCAACCTGGAACGCGCTATTGGTACTCGGTAGGAACAAACACGGCACTACTGGCGGGTGGCGGTATAGTTACGTCTTTTAATACTGCCCTGCGTAATGGAACACAAAGTGCCGCACGCATTTGGGTGATTGGCGATGCCGGTACCGGCAATATTAGCCAAAAAAAGGTTTATAACGCTTACCGTAGCTACACAGGTGCAACAGACACCGATTTATTACTGATGCTCGGTGATAATGTCTATCAATCGGGCTTAGACTTAGAGTATCAAGATAAATTTTTTGCAATCTACCCAGACATACTTAAACAATTTCCCGTATGGCCAACGATTGGCAATCATGATGCACTGTCTGCTAATTTAAACGATACCACAGGGCCTTATTACACTGTGTTTTCGTTACCCAAAAGCGGCGAAGCAGGTGGTGTCGCGTCAAATACTGAATCGTATTACTCCTTTGATTACCGCAATATTCATTTTGTAGTACTCAACTCTCAAATAAGTAATGCCGCTGCTATAACAGCAATGAAGAACTGGCTAAGTAATGATCTTCAAAAAAATAAAGCCGACTGGTTGATTGCTTATTGGCATCATCCGCCTTACACCAAGGGCTCTCACAACTCAGACAAAGAGCGAGAACTTATTGCCATGCGGCAAAATTTTTTACCTATTTTGGAAGATAATGCAGTTGATTTGGTGTTAACAGGGCACAGCCATTCTTACGAGCGGTCTTATTTTATTAATGGGCATTATGGATTATCTGGCACTTTTAATGCCCGCAATATAATACAGGCCGGCGATGGCCATGAAATAATAAACACTAATGGTGATACAACGGGGGCTTATCGTAAATTACCCGGCAATAAAGGCACGGTATACGCGGTTGTTGGTAGCTCTGGGCAAATCGGTGGCGGTACACTTAATCATCCTGCCATGCTTAAATCGTTAAATAAACTAGGTTCATTGGTATTAGATATTAACGGATTGAAATTAAATGCCAAATTTTTAAATGCCGCAGGTGGTATTGATGATGACTTTACCATCAGCAAAGTGCGACCTGTTGTCGGTAAAAAATAGCACCGCAAAATGGTCTAAAAGACTATTCTGGCAATAGTTACGGTGACAGTATTTTTATATTACGTTAATACACCAAATGGAAGTCAGGCTCTGGCTAATAATCAGGCAGAATCTGACCTCTAACCGACATTCCGCACCCCGCTCAACGTAAAAATTATTTAAACTGTATAGCCTATTAACATG
>NZ_FUKI01000020.1 GCF_900163755.1 Crenothrix polyspora
GCAGGATATTGGCCAGCAAGGGCGATAGCGGACCACCTTGTGGTGTGCCCACTTCGCTCGGTTTATTATGGCTTAATAAATTTGGACAAAGTTATGAGTTTTTACTGAAATTCGCATTTTTATTCAGTACTAATTTAACTGCTGTGTGTTATTTGAAGCTTTCAAAGGAGGATTCATGAATGAAGTTGTTTTCGCTATTCTTGCGGTCTCTGTCGCCATTGCCATCGCAGGGTTACGCATCGCCAACCAATATCAACGCGCCGTCGTGTTTAGATTGGGGAAACTTCAAGGCCTTCGCGGGCCTGGGCTTTATTGGATAATTCCCGCAATCGAATGGCAACAGACGATTGACATTCGAACCATTACTACTTCTGTTGATCAGCAAGAGACCATCACGAAGGACAACGTTCCTGTGAAGGTCACTGTTGTCATCTGGTATTCCATTACGAATCCTATCAAATCCGTTGTCGAAGTGGTCGACGTTGGGAAAGCAGTCGTTCAAGTTGCTCTTACTTCGATGCGCAACGTCATCGGTCGACACACGCTGGATGATGTCTTGAAGGAACAAGAAAGACTTGGCACTGATATGCGCAAAGTAATCGACGGCGCAACCGAACCGTGGGGCGTTAAAGTCACGAGAGTAGAGATGCGCAATGTCGAAATTCCTGAGTCAATGCAACGAGCAATGGCTCAGGAAGCTGAGGCACTTCGTGAAAAACGAGCGAGAATCATCAAGGCTGAAGCCGAACTCGAGGCAGCAGTGAAGCTGAGAGAGGCAGCTGGCCTCATTATGGAAAATCCCGCAGGTCTGGAACTACGACGGATGCAAATGATTACCGAGGTAGGAGCTGAGCAAAACACGACTACGATAATCATGATGCCAAGTGAGTTTGTATCGATGGCCAAAGGCATCGCAGAGTGGACAGGAAGACTTGCGGGTAAGACAACCAAAGATGATCGGGAGACCTAACCCTTCCATCGAAAGACAGGCAAAAAGCTGCGCTTTTTGTGTAATGGTTCAATAAACTTGGACAGTTATATTGGGTTTTGTATTTGGCTTAGTATTTTTGTTCGGTGCTAATTTAGCAACTGTGTGTTACTTGGCAGCCTAATCGGATTCGTCCAATACTTATTCCTAGTTTTTATACAAGCATGAGCCAATTTATTTTAACCATTTGATGATGTGATCCTGGATTTGATTCACATCACATTCTTTCATAGCATAGCTTCTAACCGAAATGCCTGCGTTATGCGTACTAGTCGCTTTTCCTGACACCAAAGGATGCCATGACGGTAAATCTTCACCATCAGCCAGCAATCGATAAGCGCAAGTGGAAGGTAACCAATTAAATTCGGTAAAATCATGTTGTTTTAAATCAAGACAAGTAGGGACTAATTGCGTGCGCTCATTGTAACGGGTACAGCGGCAGCTTTTTAAATCAATTAGATTGCATACAACACTGGTGTAATGTATTGCACCGGTTTTATCGTCTTCTAATTTATGTAAACAGCATTTGCCACAGCTATCACACAGTGACTCCCACTCTTCTGTGGACATTTCGCTTAAAGTTTTTATTTTCCAAAATTGCATAGATTTTTAATGTCCAATTACAAAACGTTGGCATAGTCTTGTTCAAGTTGGCGAAAATTCATAGAGGTCATAAAGCGGCTAAAGCTTAACCACGCCGAAAGCCCCATTAAATCAGTGAATTGTGGCGGCAAAAAACGCGGCGCGATAACCGTACCCTCTTCAACCAAATCGGCTAAAACTTTCATATCTTCTAGCATGGTTTTGCCGCAAAAAAGTAAAGGAATACGATCCGGCTTACCTTTGCTAACTGCCAAGCGCATAAAATTGTACGTTAGCACGAAGCCTTTAATATAAGTTAAATCCTTAGTAAACGGCGAGCCATCTGGTGTGCTGCCTCTAAATACACGACTGCTTAACAGATAACTGTCTTCTTCACTCATGTCTTTTTCCCGAAAAAACCGGAATATATCCATAAAGTCTGCACCATTTTCTACCAAAGTAATAGCACGTACCCGATTAATCAAGCGCATAAGACGGTTGGGCGTAGAACTAAACGTCAGTATCTCCATTAATACAGCAAGACCTTCTTGAGTGACGGTTGCCGAGGGTGGGCCTTTGCCTAAAAATGTGCAATAAGGTTGCGCGAGACCATTAAGTGTCGTGCCCAAATGTACCCAAATTTCATGAACTTCAAGTACGCGTAAATCACGCATATTAAATAAGGCATCAGCACGTAACTTAATATAGTCAGTACCTGCGGCAGCATCAGCTAAAATACCGTCACTGAGCATAGCTCTTAAGCCATCGCCTGGGAATAACGCTTGTATTTTTTCATTTAAAAGCACCACAGCATCTTTAGCAGTAATTGTTTTGGCTTCTTCGGTTAAAAAATCCAGTTTCAGTAATTGCTGTAAAGTTGACTCCATCATGCTGCCCAAATCGGCAATAGTCGGGTCGCCTACATGAAATACATCGTGGGAAGAACCGTATAATTCTTGAGAGACATTAGAAAATGTTTGTGATCCCCTGCCCTCCAGCATGGTAACAACATCTTGATATTCGCGACAAATACGCCGCATGATGACACTGAGTGGATTAAGCTGCCCTAGTTTACGCACCAAGTCACGCTCAATTTGATAAAATTCCAGTTTTTTTTCAGCAGGATCAAAACCTAAAGGTCGCGTTGTATAATACGCAGCATTAACAAGCGGCATATTTTTACACTGTGCTTTAAAAAATGCCTGTTTAATACTATCATCCCATTTAATAGCATCCAAAATACGAATAGGTTGCTGGGCTTTGACAATTCGATCGGAGAGAGTTTTAACTTCGATTAAATAACCGGAAGGTGGTAGTACGCTATTATGCAGAATGGAAGACATTATTCGTTAAGTGTTTCTGTAAAGTCAGACATAATCTATGGTAACAGAAACCGCTTATTTTGTAGGATTTCTACTGCGTGTTCCAGACAAATCGCTAAAAAATTGACATAAATATTTTTTTATTTAAGATTAGCTTAAGATTAAACGCCGAAAATTCAACCAGGAGTTGGAATGCGTCAAATTATTGAGGCATTTGTTATTACTCTACGGAAAGAGACCCCAGTGGTCAGGTCGGTCTGGCAGTCAAAGTTTGTTATCGCTTTGCGCTGTCTCCTAAAATGCAGTAACCAGTCTTTAAGAAGTAGTCAACTATGAATCAGTCACAATTAGAAAATCTCACTCATAACAACGATATTGTTATGTCAAAACGTCACTTTATGAGAAACATAGCGTGTGGTTCCCTGATAGCAGTGGGAGGAGGTGTACCTGAAATTGCCAAAGCGACTGCATGGAGCTTTCCTTCAAGTCGTTCAGTTGCTTTAGAGAATGTTCATACCGGCGACAAGATCAAATTGACTTATTTTGAAAATGGTCGATATGTTAGAGGTGCATTACATGAAATCAGTTACGCTTTGCGTGACTATCATAATGATATTGTTTACCCGATAGACCCTGCTTTAATTGATCAATTACATGATTTAAAAAATACATTGGGCATGAACAAACCGTTTCATATCGTTTCAGGTTATCGTTCGCCATCCACTAATGCTAACTTGCGTCGAACCAATCATAAAGTAGCTCGCCACAGTTTACACATGGAAGGTAGGGCTATTGATATTAAAATTGAAGGTGTGCGTACCAAAACCATTCGTGATGCTGCATTAAGCTTACGCAGTGGTGGTGTTGGTTATTATCCGTATGCGCATTTTGTACATTTAGATACTGGCGATATTAGAACATGGCGCAAATAATTTTTTAAAGCCTTCTTACTCACATTGAGCGGCTATCACCCATAGGAAAGTTGATATATATTTGCTACCGTGGGGCC
>NZ_FUKI01000121.1 GCF_900163755.1 Crenothrix polyspora
CATAGGTTTTGTCAAAACAAATAACGGTATTCTACAGAATCCCCGCACTTTTAATCACACCCCGTCCAGGCAGATAAAGATAACTGCCTTGCGCTTTGGAAATGGTCACTGTGTCGCCGGGGTTTAAGTCATCGTATACCCAGTTGCTAAATTGGCCGTCCGGCAGACGGCGAATATGAAACTCCAAAAACTTGTCGGGATGCGGTGTATTGGCAATGGAATAACTGCGTGTCAAACCATCAGCGCGTTTTAAATTAACAAACTGGCCGGCAGAAAAATTAAAGTCGTCTTCGTGTGTTAACAGCAAACGGATAATGTCTGTTGCCAAACGCTGTTTCTCAATAACGCGGACTGTGCTTGATGCCATTTCCTGATTGGGTAAAGTGATTGTCATATCTTGTTCAGGATGACAAATACACGGCAAAAAGTAATTTTGCTTTTGCAGCGTGTCTTTAATACCGGCCTGTGCTGAAACAGGTGGAGGGTTATTCAGGCTACGCATTAAACAGGATTGGCACACACCTTGTCGACAGCTATGGGGTATTTGTCTATTGTTGCGCAACAAAGTATCCAACACTGTTTCGTGCGTTTGACAAGTCAATGTGTCTTCGCCTAATGTGATATTAACCATATTCTCCACCTGTAGTAGCTTATTGCCCTAAAACATCAGCGCGAACGCTTTCTGCAATTGCCGTTGCTTCAGCGATTAAATCAGCAGGCACGTTGAGCTCTTTAAGGGTGGCATCGAAGTTTTCCATCACGGCATCAAAATGGCTATCGTTTAAACCCATGCTGACAAAACGGGCGTGTGCGGTACGCATATCAGTACCGGTGTAATTGTTTGGGCCACCAAATGCCATCGTAAAAAAAGCTTTTTGTTTGGCGATTTGCTTGTCCATATCGGAATTACCAAAAAAACGGTTGATGCGATAATCTTCCAGAACTTTACGGTAAAAAATATCAACAGCGGCATTAACAGCAGCTTCTCCGCCAATTCTGTCAAACAAAGATGTCGGTGCTGTCGTTTCTTCTGTTTCGCTCATGGGTGTGTCCTGTGTGTTATAGTTTTGTGAGAGTGGCGAGTCAAAAAAATGGCTCAGCGCAAGTTTATAACAGATGGTATTTTCGTGCTAGTTTTGTGGGTAAAGCGCCACAGGGTAAACGCATTTGACTCGCATAGTTAATCTTCATTCAGCTCATGTACAACGGGCAATAATCCACTCGCGTGTCCTAGACTCAGTCAATTTTATTTTGGCGAGTGTGAATTTTAAAAAACCGTTCGTGGTGAGCTTGTCGAACCATGAACCACAAGTCCTTCGACAAGCTCAGGACGAACGGAGTATTTTATAGTACTCGACAAAGTAAAAATGACTAAGTACTAGGTCAACTCCACGTCGCTATAAAATAGGGCTACCTACTTAAGGCGAGGCACGGTTAAGCCGATCATGGTTCGACAAGCTCACCACGAACGGCTTAACCTGAAACTGCCCCGCCTTAAGTGGATAGCCTAAAATAGTAATGCTTCGATTGCCCCTCCCTCTGTTCGTTTGATTAAGGTATTTGTTTACAAAAATACTTTAAAAAAATCCAAAAAAAATTGCCATGAAATAAGGCGCAATGATTTTGTTAAGAATTGTTAAGAATGGCATAAAATAACTTTACAATTATTTTCATATCTTATACCCTGTAAGTATTGACTGATAAGCCGCGTTAATTATTCATGAAATTTTTTTTAAAGCCCCGTCATTCAATAATTTTTTGATTATTATGCTTATGCTTATGCTTATGTTTATGAGCTAGATAAAATAATCATATATATCAATAATAAAATAATTTTTAACCTCTGTTTACTACGCTAAATAGCAGTAATAATTTTGCATTTGGCCGCCTATTTTATCCGTTAATAGTGGCAAAAAGAGAATTAGCTTACGCATATAAACGTTAAAGCTGAGGGTGAAATAATGCGTTGTAAGGAATAAAAAAATCATCCCAATTTCAGTCTTCACTATCATCATAAGGAGGTGATCACACTAGAGAGTATCACTAGTACATCAAATCGTATAAAAACAGGATAATAAAAATCTTCAAATCATGAATGAAATGCTGATTGTGTACAGCATAAAGCTAAATTAAAATCCTGTTGACTTCCAATTTGGTGTACTAGTCTTAAAAAGGAAAGTTACAGTAAGGATGCCATTTGTTACCTAAGAAGGCTACCAACTTACCAAGAGACAAAATGTAGGTTGGGTTGAACGCTTTTATCAACCCAACATTCCCAAGGTATTGCAAATGTTGGGTTACCAAACAGCAGGCAGCCCAACTTACTTGAATGTTATTATTTTTTGTCCCGCTTTAAGTTGGTAGTCGTTACCTAAGACCAATGGAGAATTTGAAGATGAAAAACGCTGCAAAACTTTATTATCAGCAGAAGCTGTTTGTCATGCTCGTAGCCATTACCAGTATTAATGCACAGGCTCATTCTACCTATGCAAATACCAGGCAAACTTTGCCATCGCTACCTGCGGTCGTTCCTGTCGCAAGCTTACCGGCTACGGTTTATAAATCCCCTGAAATTATTAATCAATGGGTTGCACAAGATAAAAAAGATTTGATGAAAGCACACGCATGGGAATTATTCATTGCTGCCATGCAACCGTTGTACAAAGAAAAAGACGCTACTATTCGTCTGTTTGATACATGGCATTCGCTAGATGAAGTTGTTCCGCCGATTGGTGCGCCAATTGTCGGATTTAACAAATCCGGTGCCGGTACTACACGTAAAACCAATACAATGGGAAATTTAGACGTGCCGGAACAAAGCGCACACTCTCACGCCAGCGCACTTGCTATTACTTTAAAAAATGCCCCACCTGACACTAATACCGGTCGCGATTACCTTGCTTTTTCTGAAGCTTCCGTCAGTGACGTTAAATACAATTTAGAGATTGGTAAATTTGTTGAGAGTCAGCTGATGAATACCAAAGTGACACCATCCGGTGAAACCGTGGTGGTCGGTTACAATCTTAACGCAAGAATAGTACCTAACAGTGCTCAGTCAGTTATATTTGATGATACCAAAGCGGTGATGATAAAGCCCGCCTTTACTATTATCAAAGGTAAGGGGCCAACTGTTATTGGGCGCTGGGATGAAAACATTAATGTGACCAATCCTGACTCTATTGCCACAGCACAATTACCCGGCCATGCCAATACATTAGTAGCAAGTGAGCGAACATGGCGCAAAGAAGCCATTATCTATCCTAGCAATAGCTCAACATGGCCAGAACCTACCACCTATTATGGCCGAGATGGCCTGGAAATTGACCCGCCCAGTAATGAGAATGGGCGTTTAATGGCATTTAATTTATCAGATTTTCATTACATCAAATTAACCCAGGCACAAGTTGATTCATTAAAAACCGGCATCTTAAAAGAACTCATGGGGCCTAATATTGACAATATTGAAGTGGGCGATTATGCCATTTTAACGTCTTTTCATATTTCCACCCGCGAGATTAATGATTGGACATGGCAAACATTTTGGTGGCAACCTACCGGCAGTGAGTCACTGTATCAAAATGGTGTGCAGTTGCATCAAGAAGTGCTATTTAACACAAATCCATTGTATAAACCGTTAAAACATTTTAGAACCGGCGTGGGTTACAGCTACGCAACAGCCAATAAGGAAGCCGTTATTAACGCCAATCCTTATCTTGAAGGCAGTTTTGGTATGTTGAAAGGCTTAGAGACAGTATTTGGCGCAAAAGCTGACACTAATAGCGTCAATATCTTTTTGCGTGATGAAAGTAATCCGGCTAATCCCATGCCGTTAAGTTACGATGGCGTAAATTATGTGCATACACCGACTTTCGGTTTAAAAACTAATTGCGTTACTTGTCATAGAGCCGCTGCTTATCCTCTGGACTCTTACGGTACTTTGCCAGCCAGCACAGGCGGGATTTATCCTGATTATGGCTTACTGAAAGGCAACGAAGATTTGTTTGTTAATCGCGTAACAACCGGTTTTTTATGGGGTGTTGTCAATAAAATAGCAGAAAGAGAAGCAGACGTGAACACCAAAATAGAGGAATAAAAGCTGCACTGCAATTTGAACACCGCTTCACATATTGAGTAGATATTAATAAGCACAAAAATATCTGCTCTATATTTTGAGGTCAGGCTCTGTGTGATAATCAGGCAGAGCCTGCCTCTATTTAGTGTAATTAACGTAATATGAAAATGCTGTATGATTACGGGGTTGTAAATTTTGTAGTGTGTCTACGCTTGGCTAAGCTCATGCAACTGCATATTAATAATCTTTAACGCTGCCAAAACCCCAGCAAACACCTGGTTGGCATGTACTGCACGGGTTTTACGCAGTTCACCGCCACAATCCCAAGTAATCACACACTCAGTTAACGCATCGGTATGGCCACCTTTGGGGATACGCACTTCGTAATTGGCCAAAGTTGGCAGTGCATAATTGTGCGACTGCATCACTTTGCTGATAGCATCCATAAACGCAGAAAAACCACCATTGCCTGATCCAGTCATAGTATGCTTAGCACCGTCTATGCTAACGCGAATACTGGCGGTGGATTCCAGATTAAGGCCACTGGTAATCGAGCAGTTGAGCAGCTTGATGTGCTGGTAATCTTTGCTTTCCAGTACATCGGCAATAATAAAC
Source organism: Crenothrix polyspora (assembly GCF_900163755.1). Lineage (GTDB taxonomy): Bacteria > Pseudomonadota > Gammaproteobacteria > Methylococcales > Methylomonadaceae > Crenothrix > Crenothrix polyspora. Next base: position 4,688 of record NZ_FUKI01000121.1, read on the forward strand.
GGCAGGTCATCGGTGGTGATGGTTTGTTTGGAATCGCCGAGGCTGACAATACGCTCTAACACTTTTTTCTGATTTTCTTCCGATAAATTCAGATCCAGTTGTTCCAGGTTTTTCTTGAGCGAGGCTTTGCCGCTCATTTTACCCAAGGCGTAGCTGTGTGTGCGGGAGAAACGTTCGGGTCTTAACTTGGTTTTATACAAGCCACCTTTCTGGTCACCGTCGGCATGAATCCCCGCCGTTTGCGTAAACACGTCCGCGCCGATAATCGGGGCATTAGCAGCAACGCGTTTGCCGGAAAAATTTTCCACCATATTGCTGACATGTGCCAGATGGCTTTCATCGATAGCGATTTGCAGACCCATTTTATCGCGCAATACTACCGCGACTTCCGCCAGCGACGCATTACCGGCTCGTTCTCCCAAGCAATTAATGGTGCAATGTATGGAGCTAACACCTGCCCGAACCGCCGCCATGACGTTGGCTGTCGCCAGGCCGTAATCGTTATGTGGATGAAAATCAAATGCCAGCATCGGATACCGTGTACACATATCGCCTAGGCTCACAAAAACTTCTTCGGGCGATAGCACACCCAGCGTATCGGGAAGCATAAAGTGACTGATACCCGTGTGTTGCAAACTGTTCATCAATTCGTAAACATAGTCAGGGCTATTTTGATAGCCGTTCGACCAGTCTTCCAGATAGACGTTGACGGTGAGATTTTTTTGCAACGCGTAGTCAACGGTGCGGATGATGTCGTCGGTATGTTGGGCGAGCGTTTTACCCAGTTGTTCGCGGCAATGTTTTTCGCTGCCTTTGGTGAGTAAATTAATAACGTTACCACCTGTTGCTAGAATCCAGTCCACGCTTTTGGTGTGGTCTACAAACCCCAGTACCTCTACGCACCCAGCAAAACCGGCTTGTTTTGCCCAGGTGTTAATGCTGGTAACGGCTTCTTTTTCACCTTCCGAAACCCGCGCCGAAGCGACTTCGATGCGATCAACCCGCAACGATTGCAATAACGCCTTGGCAATGCTGACTTTTTCAGTGGGGGTAAATGATACGCCCTGCGTTTGTTCGCCATCGCGCAAAGTGGTGTCCATCAGCTGGATTTTTCTGGATTGTGTTGACATGATTACTCTGTAAGCCAGGTATGTAGATGCCTAAACTCTGCTTTTATTTAGATTTTAGGGTCGGAATATCAAGGTCTTTGCATATCTTAACAGCAAGAAACTCGTTGATTTCACGATGACGAGGGATTGCCGTGATTTTGCGTGTTAAAGGATTGGGATAAACAGTATGGTTGGCACCTTCACGCACTAATTGACAGTTGTGGGCTTCAAGATAGCGAAGTAAATCAATCCGCTTCATGCCACCAGCAAAAACGGTTCACGAATAACCTCAATACCTTGTAACTCTTCTTCAGCCAATGCACGGTTTGCTTCTAATACTAAGGTGACGGCTTCGGCTAAATTAGTGCGGGCTTCTTCGAGTGTCGCGCCCTGGGTATTAGCTCCGGGCAACTCCTCAATAAAAGCAACATAGCCTTCAGGAAATTTACGAAATACGGCGGTGAAATGATTTTGCATGATTTGTTTCCTGTGGGTGCAATATATAAAGTGGCGTTAATGTTGGGTTAGAACGGCATCAACCCAATCTACAACGGCAGTCACCTAGGTTTTAAAAAGTGAGTGTAACCGCTCGGCCATGCTATCCCGAATTTCTATGGGTTCGAACAACTGCGCCGGATACAAATAATCTTCACCCGAATCATCAACAATTCGCAGCATACCACGGCTATCTATCTCTTCAACGACTTCATAAAGCCTTCCAAGAGTTAAATCATCGGTTGAAAAATCGCCCAAAGAGGTATTTTCCATGCAAACTACAAATTTCATAACCACCTCTTTATTTTTAGCTTAACTTTTCCAATACCATGCGCTTCATACCAATGAATTTCTGCCTTAACAACCGACCCATCCGGTAACTCTATTAGCGTAATGCCTTTTTTCTTACGCCAATTCCCGTAACCATAACGTTCCCGTAATGATGCCAATTCACGGATGCCATGACCTTCTGCAATAGTTTCAACTGCAATTATTTCGCCTATAAGCTTGATCATTGATCATTCGGCGAAGCTACGGGCTTCCTTGCCCTTTGGGTTGTATTACCACCGATCAACTAAGCCCACAACCACGGATAAGTTTTTTTATGCTGCTGTTCATACGCAGTGATTTTATCGACATGGATTAATGTTAAACCAATATCATCCAAACCACTCAGCAAATTGCCCTGACGGAACGGATCAATATCAAACGTAAAGCCGTTGCCAGCCGGTGTGGTAACTTGTTTGTTTTCCAGATCAACTAGAAACTTAACGCCTTCATTGGCATTGATTTCAGCCATCAGCTTATCAAGTTGCTTTGGACTGACGACTATCGGCAAAATACCGTTCTTAAAACAGTTATTGTAGAAAATATCCGCATAACTGGTGGAGATAATGGTGTTAAAACCATAATCGGCAATTGCCCACGGTGCGTGTTCGCGGGATGAGCCGCAACCAAAATTGTCGCCTGTCACCAGAATTTTCGCACCCTTAAAAACCGGCTTATTCAATTCAAAGTCAGGGTTGTCGCTGCCATCGTCATTAAAACGCCAGTCGTGAAAAAGATGTGCGCCAAAACCACTGCGTTCTACTTTTTTCAAAAACTGCTTCGGGATAATCTGATCGGTATCTACATTGCTGCGGTTCATTAACGCAGCGATACTTTCGTGTTTTTTGTATGGTTCCATCGTGCTTATTCCCGTTATGCCAGTTCGCGTATGTCAACAAAATGCCCAGCTGCGGCTGCCGCTGCGGCCATCGCTGGCGATACCAAATGGGTACGTCCACCTTTGCCTTGTCGACCTTCAAAGTTACGGTTAGAGGTTGATGCACTGCGTTGGCCTTTGGTCAGCTCGTCGCCGTTCATCGCCAGACACATGGAGCAACCTGGATCGCGCCATTCCCAACCGGCATCCAGGAAAATTTTGTCCAAACCTTCGGCTTCCGCTTGCGATTTAACATGATAAGAACCGGGTACCGCAATCGCCTGTACGCCAGCGGCTACTTTAGTGCCTTTGGCCACTTCAGCGGCAATGCGAAAATCTTCGATACGGCCATTGGTACAGGAGCCAATAAACACCAAGTCGATGGCGATGTCAGTCATTTTGGTATTGGGGGTTAAGCCCATGTAGGCCAACGCACTTTCACAGGCTTTGCGCTTGCCTTCGTTGTCAAAGCTGTCGGGTGACGGCACAGAGCCGTTAACGCCAACCACTTGTTCGGGTGAAGTTCCCCAGGAAACTTGCGGGGCAATATCAGCCGCATCCAAAGTGATGACGGTATCAAATACTGCACCCTCATCGCTAGGCAGACTTTGCCAGTACGCCATCGCCAGATCCCAGTTTGCACCTTTGGGTGCGAACTCTTTACCTTGTAAATAAGCGTAGGTTTTTTCATCAGGAGCCACTAAACCGGCCCTGGCACCGGCTTCAATGGCCATGTTGCACAACGTCATACGGCCTTCCATCGATAATTCTTTGATGGCATCGCCTGCGTATTCAATCACATGGCCATTGCCACCGGCGGTACCAATTTTACCGACAATCGCCAAGGCAATATCTTTCGCGGAAGAATACTTGGACAGCTTACCATTGACTTGTATCAACATGGTTTTGGATTTTTGCTGTGGCAGCGTTTGTGTCGCCATCACATGTTCCACTTCCGATGTGCCGATACCAAACGCCAAGGCACCAAAAGCGCCATGCGTTGCAGTATGGCTATCGCCGCAGACTACGACCATGCCAGGATGTACAAAACCATGTTCCGGTACGACAACATGAATTACGCCATTATTAGGGTTTTTCATGTCGTACAGATTGAGGCCGTTTTCCAGGCAGTTTTCCGCCATCACTTCAATCTGCTTTTTGGCGATAGGATCGGCAATCGGTAAATGGCGGTTTTTGGTCGGCACACAATGATCCATCGTCGCCAAAATGCTGTGCGGGTTACGCACCGGACGACCGCTGAGTCGCAGGCCTTCAAAGGCTTGTGGGCTGGTGACTTCGTGCATCAAGTGGCGATCAACATAGATTAACGGCGCTTGTCCTGGTACTTCAACGACCAGATGACTGTCCCAAATCTTTTCGTACATGGTTTTTTTCATAATAATTCCAAAGCTGACAGAGGTCATGGCGAACGGTGAGCAATGACGTGCATAGGGTAATCGGTAGCATAGGCATGGTAACGTTGCATTATCCCTCAAGTATGGCGAGTTTGGCAATGCGGTAAAAGTCGTCTTACCTGCTTTGATATTTTATTTTGCTGACACAAAAAAGGGCGACACTTCAAAAATGTCACCCTTTTTGATATAAAGCGAGGCGTAAACCTCGCAAATATATGCTTAACGTTTTGAGTACTGAGGACGCTTTCTGGCTTTGTGCAAACCAATTTTTTTACGTTCTACTATACGTGAATCACGAGTAACAAAGCCCGCTTTTCTAAGTACTGGGCGTAGCGTTTCATCGTATACCATTAAGGCGCGGGTAAGGCCGTGGCGAATTGCACCCGCTTGGCCGGATGGGCCGCCGCCTTTGACAATCACATTAATATCGAATTTGCCTTCCATTTCTACGGATTGCAATGGCTGGCAAGAAACCATTTGGTCAGTTTTGCGACCAAAGTATTCCTCAAGCGTTTTCGAGTTAACGGTGATTTTTCCGGTGCCTGATGTGGCATAAACACGCGCAATTGCACATTTACGACGACCAGTTCCATAATATTGAGTTGCTGCCATTAGAGTCTACTCGCTTATAATTCTAAAACTTTTGGCTGTTGAGCCTGATGATCATGTTCAGGGCCTGCATACACTTTCAATTTCTTGAACATGGCACGTCCTAATGGATTGTTTGGTAACATGCCTTTAACCGCAGTATTAATAATGCGATCAGGAAATGTTTGTCTTAATTTACCAAGACTTACGGTTTTTAAATTACCGATATAACCTGTATGGTGCTGATAGAGTTTGTTTTTTTCTTTATTGCCTGTAACGCCAATTTTTTCAGCATTAACAACAATAATGTAATCACCTGTATCAACATGTGGTGTGTATTCTGGTTTATGTTTACCACGAAGACGCAGTGCAATCTCAGAAGCAAGACGACCTAAGGTCTTTCCTTCTGCATCGACGACGTACCAATCGCGCTTAACTTCTTCTGGTTTTGCACTAAATGTTTTCATTCGTTACGTATGTATTGCTGTTAAAGGCTAAATAAAAGACCTCTAATGATACTAAATATTACCAAAGTTTTCAATTTTTTTTATGGATGCGCAGTAAATGTAGGTAACTGTGTTACACCTTAATGTTTAACGAGTGCAGTTTTCTATACAAATGAGTGCGCTCCATGCCCACGGCAGTAGATAATTTGGCGACACTGCCGCCAGTTTTTTCAAAATGGTATTCTAAATAGGCTTTTTCAAAATGGTCTCTGGCTTCTTTTAAAGGCAGATTAAAAAAATCCGGTACAGATGACGATGATGCAAAATCGCTGACCACTGTGCCTAAGGCCGATTTTACTTCAGCTAATTCAATGTCTTCACCTACACCCAAAATCATTAACCGTTGTACTAGGTTTTTTAATTCCCGTACATTGCCGCGCCAACTGTAGTTACGTAAAAAATTTTGCGCGGCCATTGAGAAACGACGAAACGATAATTTTTCTTGGTTGACGAAATAATCTACATAAAAAGCCAATAACCCAGGCACATCCTCACCGTGATCTCTCAGTGGTGGGATATCAATAATAACTTCATTCAGTAAATAATACAGGTCTTGCCGAAAGCGTCGCAGCCTAATTTCTTCCTCTAAGGGAATGCGTGTGGAGGTGATTATTCTGACATCAACCTGTACAGCAACGCTGCCGCCTACCCGTAAAAACGTACTGGATTCCAGAGCACTTAATAAGCGCGACTGGGTTTCTTTATCCATATCACCAATTTCGCCCAAAAATAACGTGCCTTTGTGCGCTCTTTCTAATAAGCCAACATGGACTCTGCCATTATCTTCTTTGCCAAAAAACTCTACGGCAGAGTTTTCCGGCGAAATACTGCCAACGGCAACATCAATAAACGGACCATCGCGGTGCGAGCTGTTGTTATGTAAATAACGGGCGTACATTTCTTTACCAACACCTGCTTCGCCGGTAAACAAAATACGCGCGTCGTGTTGTGCTAAGCGTTTAAGATGATCTTTAGTGCGGGCAACCGTAGCGCTTTTACCCACGGGTTCAATATCAGTAACCAGTTGTTGCTTAAGACCCGCATTTTCAATTTGCAGATTACTGGCTTCCAGGGCTCTTTCAATAATCAGCAATAATTTAGCCAGGGATAGCGGTTTTTCAAGAAAATCATACGCACCCAGACGGGTGGCTTCAACAGCGGTTTCTACCGAGCCATGTCCCGACATCATCACCACAGGACACAATGACGCATCTTCTGCCACCCACTCTTTTAACAAGGTAATACCATCGGTATCTGGCATCCAGATGTCTAATAAAATTAAGTGCGGAATTTTGGCTTGCTTCAATAGCTGTGCAGTGCTTGCATTTTCGGCGGTGTAAACCTCATAGCCTTCATCTTCAAGAATTTCACATACCAGACGGCGAATGTCAGGTTCATCATCGACGACTAAGATGCGGGAGTTTTGTGTATTCATGATTTCTCTGTTATTTCAAAATTGTGAGCCGGCAGTTGCACAATAAAACCGACACCGATATTCCGCGTGCTATCGACCCATATTGCGCCGCCGTGTTGTTCTATGATTTTTTTTACTATCGCAAGCCCAAGACCTGTGCCCTTAGCTTTGCTTGTCACATAAGGTTCAAACACTGTTTCCAGTTGTTCATTTTTAATGCCAGGGCCGTCATCATACAAACCAATTTCTATAAAATCCGTGTTATTTTTTTGGACACGATGCACGATAACATCAATTTTTCCGTTGTCATCGATGGCTTCTAAAGCGTTTTTAAGCAAATTGTGCAGCACTTGGCGCATACTGACCGGATCGCCTTTAATAATCAATGACCCTGCCTCATCATAGTCTACTTTAAATTTTACACCAGGCCGTAAGGTATAAAGTGCTAGAACTTCTTGTACCAGCATTGGCAGGTTGATATCCACGGTTTCTTTTTTAGACGGCTTGGCGTATTCGGAAAAATCATCTACCATTTCCTTCATCGCTTCAACCTGTTGAACGATAGTTGCGGTAGAGCGTTGCAAAATATCGGCATCTGCGGGGTCTAATTTGGCAGCTAATTTGTGCTGCAAGCGTTCGGCAGATAATTGTATCGGCGTTAATGGATTTTTAATTTCATGCGCTAAACGCCGTGCGACTTCACCCCAGGCGGCGTTTTTTTGTGCTTGCATTAAAGTGGTTACATCATCGAATACTACCACCGCACCAACCCGCACGCCTAATTGAGAAAATAACGGCGTACCTCGGCATAATAGCTCTTGTCTACCATTGGGGCCTAAAAAAGCAATCCGGTGCTGCCAAATATCATCGGTTTGTACTAAAAGTCGCTGTATGGATTTAAGCGGCTCGACCAGCTCCGAGTAAATCTGTGCCACTTCCAATAAAGTTTGGCCAATAAAGTGGCTGACATGCACATGGAAAATTCGGTAGGCCGCTTGGTTAGCGGTACGAATTCTGTACGCCTCGTCAAAGCTGATCACCCCTGCGGTTAAATTTGCTAATATGGTTTCAAGGTAAGCACGTTGATTTTCAACAATAAAACCTGCTTGTTTGGTTTCATCACGCGCCATCGCAATGCGGTGCGTCATGTCGTTAAAAGACTCCACCAAAAATCCCAAATCGTCTTGGGACATAACCGGCAATTGCTGGTCGTAATGCCCAGAAGCCACGGCCTGAGTGCCTTTAACCAACTCCTTAACCGGCGCAATAATATTACGGATACTGATAAAGGCAACCCAAATCGCTGCTAGCATGCTCATTAACAACACCAGCGACAAGGCCAAAGAGAAGCTTAATTTTAGTGAATCCTTTAAAAAATTCATCTCACGGTAACGCACAAAAGCAAATTCAACCGAGTCAGCCAAATCAGCAATACGGGGAGGTACGGGGTATAGCGCTTGTAAATAGTAGGGCTCTTGCGCTTTAATAGTGACAATGACACGTATCGTTAATTCATCATCACGTACCGGCGCTAAAGTGGCAAACTCGCCATTGCGGCGTAATTGCAGCCAAGCGTATTCATCGGGTAAATTAGGTAAAATATCGCCTAAATTGGCGCTACTGGAGGCAATAACACGGCCTTGTCGTGAGAATAATGCCATTTCCGAGGCACCGGATTGATCGCGTAAATTTTCCATTTCAAAAACCGCCATGTTTTCCGAAGTGGCTTCCAGCGTGTCGGCCAGTTGTTGCGTTTGGCGCACATGCCAGCGCATCCGTTGATCAAGCGAAGTTTGACTCAGTTCCAGCGCATCTTCCATCGCGCGATCTATCTCGACATATAACCAGCTATCCAGGCCGCGATGTAAAAATTGCATGGAAAAATAAAATACAATAACCGCCGGTACCAATGCCAGCAACACAAATAACGACACCATGCGTGTGGTTAACCGCGATCCTGCCTCGCGTTTTTTAAATTGCTTGGTAAGCGAATAAACGTTAGCACCCACCAAACCCAGTAATACCACAGACCCCGATGCGTTAACAAGCAATAACCAAGAGTACATAGCGTTGAGTTCTGATGACTCCTGTGTCGCTGAACTCATCAGTTGTAACGACACTAAAATTAATCCAAACAAGATTAAAATAAATACGTTAACAGGTAACTTCATTTTGTTAGTGGACATAAATACCAGTCACTGGAAAGATACCACTGAGGATTAAGGTAAGCTATGGGTTGTAATGGCAATGGTAACGCATTACGATTAAATACCACTCTGATAGCAGCACGGTAGTGATGCGCATTAAGGTCGATACGCTCGCGGGCGAGCAGTGGAAAATTATGTAGGTTAGACATTAAATCCAGTGCCGCCGCGAAAGTAGCAAAATTATACACCTCACCGCTGCTTTGGTTTTTTACCCGATACATGTTCAATAAAGCATGGTATTGAATACGATAGCTTATCTCTTTATCAATTAAGGTTTTATTCCACAAAATATCGCGTTGCTGTTGCAGTTCAATTTGTATTATCCAGAACAAAGCTACCCCATGCTGTAAGGCATTGAGCGCTTTTTTGCTAAAGTGATAGTTTATGTTAGCAGACAGCACGTAATTGCCGTCTTGCAGAGCAAGATTGGCATGTTTGATGGTTGATGCGGCATCGGTAGCATGTAGCGATGTTGATAATAGCGATAAAACCAAGCCCAGAAAGCAGTAGAATTTACGGTTTGATAGTGTGTTTTGTTCACGAAAATGACAAAAAATACTCATAACACAATCAATGCGCTAAATGCTCGCACAGTACGTAAAAACTGCCAATATACTATTGCTTGTATAGCGTGTTTATCTGCCAAATTGTTCATGTTTTCCGTGCCTTTTTTTGATTTCCGTGGACAACGTCAACTATTGTTTTTTAAAACGCGCATAATAAAAGCCGTCCATTCCTAAGTCGCCGGTGATAATTTGTTTGCCCACAGGCCTAGTCACACCCCAGGCAGAGGTAATCGGCCATTCGATAGCGTCAGGATGAGTGGCTAAAAATGCCGCAGCTTGCTGTTCATTTTCTTGTTTCAGTACGGAGCAGGTTGCATACACCAAGGTGCCGCCTTGCGCCAATAGCGGCCAGATAGCCTGCAATAGCGCTTGTTGCAATGCTTGCAACGCAGCAATATCGTCAGGCCTACGCAGTAATTTAATATCAGGGTGTCTGCGTATAACACCTAAAGCCGAGCAGGGTGCATCCAATAAAATTCGCTCGAATAGAATTTTATCCCACCAATCTTGTGGCCGCGTTGCATCTGCAATAATCTGTGTGGCCTGACACTGTAGGCGCTGTAAATTGTCGCTGACACGCCGCATTCGTGTTGCATCAATGTCGATAGCGACCAATTCTTTCACGTCAGGCTGGGTTTCTAAAATATGCGCGGTTTTACCGCCAGGTGCTGCACAGACATCCAATACCCTGTCGCCTGCCTGCACATCTAATAGTTCAGCGGCCAGTTGCGCGGCACAATCTTGTACCGAAAACCAGCCCTCGGCAAAGCCAGGTAATAATTCCACGGCGGCAGGCTTATCCAGTGTTATTGCGCTTAAGCACTGCGTTGCAATAGTGGCGGAAATAGTATGCAGGTTTAATTGCTGTAGGTAATCGTCACGACTGATTTTGGACAGATTAACCCGCAGACTCATCGGCGCTTGCAGATTATTCTCAGCAAAAATCTGTGGCGCATGTTCCGGCCAGCTGTGGGTAATTTGCTCAAGCAGCCAATCGGGATGGCTTGTTGCCGCCGATAGGTTTTTTTCGGCTTTAGCATCCAGTTTATCTTGTAACCGCAGATAGTTACGCAGTAACGCATTAATCAAACCTTTAGCCCAGGTTTTTTTACCTACGGCTGACACCGTCTCTGAGATAGCGGCATGCGGTTTTACCCGCATAAAAATCAATTGATACAAGCCGACTAATGCCAATGCCTTAATATCCGTGTCTTTTAATGGCTTATCCAGTAATTGGCTAAGAATAAAATCCAGGCGGTAAAAATACCGACACACCCCGTAGCACAAAGCTTGTACAAAAGCGCGCTCTTTAGCGGATTCTAGCTTAGCTAACGCGCTGTCCAGTGCGGTGGTTAAAGACTGCCCGTCGTCTAATACGCGGGATAACACCTGTGCGGCAATGCGGCGTGTACTCACGTCATCAACCTAACACGACATCGTCGACAGCGTGGGCATTAAGAAAGGCATGGATGGGCAAGCGTTTACCGCCGGGCAATTGCACTTCCAATACGCGTAACCAGCCTTGCCCTGTGGCAACTTCCATATGTTTGTGGGTTGCGCTGACCGTGCCAGGGATTTCTTTTGCATTAGAGTCGATGGCCTCGGCTTGCCAGATTCTTAATACCTCGCCTTGGTAGAGAGTTTGTGCAACCGGCCAGGCATTTAAACCTCTTACTTTGCGGGCAATGTCTTGCGCTGAGTGTGACCAGTCTATAATGGCTTCTTGTTTGGATAGTTTTTCCGCATAGGTGACAAGTGTTTCATCCTGTTTTTGCGCCCACAGTAAATCGTTCTTCAGTTGTACCAATACTTTGGAAAGACCGATAGCGCCTAATGTCGATAACTTATCGTGCAAGTCGCTGGAGGTATCGGTGTCACTGATGGGGCAAACTTCTTTGTGCAACATATCACCGGCATCCAGTTTAAGCACCACTTGCATGATGGTGACACCTGTGTGCTTATCGCCAGCCATTAAAGCACGGTGTATAGGGGCTGCGCCGCGCCAGCGCGGCAATAGCGAGCCGTGGACATTAAGACAGCCCAAGCGCGGCAAATCCAATACGGTTTGCGGTAAAATCATACCGTAAGCTACAACGATAATAAGATCGGCGTTGAAAGTCGAAAGTTGTGCCAAATCGTCAGCATTTTTTAACGACAGTGGTTGCAACACCGGAATATTCGCCTGTAATGCCAGTTCTTTAACGGGGCTAAAATGCAACTTTCGTCCTCTGCCTGCTGGACGATCAGGCTGGGTGTAGACCGCACACACATCGTGCTTAGAATCTAACAGCATTTGCAAGCTAGGTACGGCAAATTCGGGCGTACCCGCAAAAACAATTTTCATGACTTGCCTTGACTTTGTTTATGAATTTTTTCCAGCTTGGCTTTAATACGTTGGCGCTTTAATGAAGACAGATAATCGACGAATAATTTACCATCCAAATGGTCAATCTCATGCTGCAAGCACACGGCTAGCAAATCACGGGCTTGCAGCTCAAAAGCGATACCGTCTTTATCTAAGGCTTTTACCGTAATGTGATCCGCGCGTTTTACTTTTTCGTAAAAGCCTGGCACAGAAAGACAGCCTTCTTCGGATTCTTCAACACCGTCTTTTTCAATGATTTCGGGATTAATAAAATATTGCGGCGCATTTTTTTCTTCGCTAATATCAATAACGATAATACGCTGCTGAATATTGACTTGTGTTGCAGCAAGGCCTATGCCGCGTGCCTCATACATGGTTTCCAGCATATCATCAGCCAGTTTTTTGATAGACGCATCGACGACCTTGATGGGCGCTGCTTTTTTACGCAAGCGCTCATCCGGAAATTCGAGAATGGTTAGAATGCTCAACGACTTCTCCACTAAATATAATTGAATGCTGGAATTCTAACTGAATTCATCTAAACTTTGAATTCGTAACCCTTAAAAAGACTCCTTAGGACTCAGATATGGCTTTTCCACCGTGGATAAAATTTATTACGCCCTTGCTGTTGAGTATGAGCGTATGGGCAGAGGATATCCAGCTTAATCCTGATCATCCAAACCAATATACCGTTGTGGAAGGCGATACCTTATGGGCTATTTCAGGGCGGTTTTTACAACGCCCCTCGCAATGGCCTAAATTGTGGCACGACAATAGCCAGATACATAATCCGCACTTGATTTACCCTGGAGACACGCTGTATTTAACTGTGGTTAACGGCAGACCGCAGCTAAGTTTTTCTCAAAATAGCTTGCAAGATCAATCCAATCAAAATAATCTCGGCGCTAGCGTCGATGACGGCGATTGCTTACAACACGAAGATATTAGCACTGGTCGTACCAATTATGCGCGTGCCGTCGATAAATTATCGCCGTGTATGCACATTACTGACATGAAGCAGGCCATTAATATTATTGCTATTGATGAAATTGATCAGTTTTTAACTTCACCGCGTGTGGTCAGTGCAACAGAGCTAAAAAACGCACCGTATATTATTGATTTTGGTGGCGAGCATCTGATTGCCAGCACTGATAACACCGTGTATGTGCGTGGCTTAGTGCAGCCCAAAACCATGACCTACACTATTTACCGGCCGGGTGAACCGTATATTAGGCCAGGCACTCAGGAAATTTTAGGTTACGAAGCCAAATATATCGGCAATGCCAGCTTAAAAGAAGAAGGTAATCCTGCCACCTTAACCATTACTAAAGCCAACAGTGAAATCCGCATAGGCGATCGTATCATGGCTAATATTGAGGAAAATGTCAGCCTAAATTACTTTCCAAGACCACCTGATAGTAAGATAAATGCCAGTATTATTAATGTATTGGGCGGTGTGTCGCAAATTGGTCGTTACAATGTGGTGGTAATTGATAAAGGCAGTAATGACGGTGTTTTGCCAGGGTATGAACTGGATATTTATAAAAATGGCAGAGTCACCAGAGATGCTTACAGCACGATTAAAAACGACGAAGTGAAATTACCGGATGAGTTTGCCGGTACTTTGATGGTGTTTCGCCCGTTTGAGCGCTTAAGCTATGCATTAGTGATGAAAGCCACCCAGTCCATACACGTACTTGATAAAGTACAAACCCCCTGAACACGACCGATTCTCCTGAAGCCATAAAATATTGGCTGGCGTTAATTAGAACGCCAGGGGTGGGGTGTCGAACCTTCACTAAAATTCTGCAAACCCATACGCCTAGCCAATTATTTACCGAATCGGTTACGGTACTGAGTGCATTAGGCTTAAAAACTGACAGCATTGCCGCCATTCAAAAACCGGATTGGCCACGTATCGAACTGGATTTAATCTGGTTAGAAAGCAAAGACCATCATGTCATTACCCTTGCTGATGACGATTATCCTGCGCAACTCAAAGAAATTTACGATCCACCGCCGCTGCTGTTTGTACGCGGCAAGCCTGAGCTGTTATCATGGCCGCAAATAGCGGTGGTAGGTAGTCGTAATCCCTCGACTTTAGGTCTTGAGATGGCATTTGATTTTGCCAAAACGCTGAGTCAATGCGGTTTTGTTATTACCAGTGGTTTAGCTTTAGGCATTGATGCTGCCAGTCATCGCGGGGCATTAAGTGGCCAGGGCTTTACTATTGCAGTTGCCGGTACGGGATTGGATCGTATTTACCCTGCCAAGCACAAAGATTTGGCGCTGGATATTGTTAAAACTGGCGCTATTATTTCAGAGTTTCCACCAGGCACGGTTGCCAAAGCCAACCACTTCCCACGGCGTAATCGCATTATCAGCGGCTTAGCGCAAGGTTTGTTGGTGGTTGAAGCCGCCAGAGACAGTGGTTCACTGATTACCGCACGCATGGCATTGGAGCAAAATCGCGAAGTGTTTGCTATCCCAGGGTCTATTCACAACCCCTTGGCGCGAGGCTGCAATGCGCTAATTCGCCAAGGTGCGAAGCTTGTGGAAACAGTTGAAGATATTCTTGAAGAACTAGATCAATATAATCATAAGGTTGAAAAAATACTGCCACTCGCTATGCAATCAACGCTTGACCTAGAGCAACAAACATTATTGAATCTCATCATGTTTGGTCAAACTTCCGTTGATAACTTGGTTGAAAATACCGGAAAATCGGTGGATGTGATCTCATCAATGCTGCTGATTTTAGAGCTGCAAGGCTATATAGAGGCGACCACCGGTGGTTGCTATACGCGAATAAAATAAGTTAACGTACCCTATGAAAGAAAATATTTTTGATGTCCTGATGTATTTGTTTGAAAACTACATGGAGGATGAAATTGAAATCCTGCCTGACAGTGACGCGGTGCGTACAGAATTATTGGCCGCAGGCTTTGAGCAATTGGAAGTCAATAAGGCTTTTGACTGGCTGGAATCACTGGGGTTTCAAGGTGCGATTAAGCCCACCATCACCTCAGCATTTCGGGTTTTTTGTGCAGAAGAAATCGCCAAGCTGGATATGGAGTGCCGTGGTTTTATCATGTTTCTTGAGCAAAATGGTATTTTAAACGCGTGCAATCGTGAGCTGGTTATTGACCGCATCATGGCTTTGGGTAACGAAGAAATATCAATCGAAAAATTAAAATGGATAGTACTCATGGTGTTATTAAGCCAGCCTGATGAAGAAATTGCATTTTCTCGTATGGAAGATATAGTTTATGGCCTGGTGCCTATTTACTTACACTAATTACTGACCCTCTTGTGCTATCGAATAAATGAGTAAAAATCTTGTTATTGTAGAATCACCCGCTAAAGCCAAAACCATTGAGAAATACTTGGGGCCGGATTTTCAGGTTTTAGCGTCTTACGGTCATGTGCGCGACCTTGTTCCTAAAGAAGGCGCAGTGGATCCCAGCAATGATTTCGCGATGAAATATGAAATTATTGACCGCAATCAAAAGCACGTTCAAGCCATCACCAAAGCACTTAAAGGTGCAGATACGCTGTATTTGGCCACTGATCCTGATCGGGAGGGCGAAGCCATTTCTTGGCATTTGTACGAGTTGTTGAATGAAAAAAATCAGTTAAAAGATAAAACGGTACACCGTGTTGCTTTTCATGAGATTACCAAAAAAGCGGTTACTGAGGCAATTGCCCACCCTGAACAACTGGCGATTAATCTGATTAACGCCCAGCAAGCCCGTCGTGCCCTAGATTATCTGGTAGGTTTTAATCTGTCGCCGTTATTGTGGAAAAAAATTCGTCGCGGCTTGTCGGCAGGGCGCGTACAAAGCCCCGCGTTGCGGATGATTGTTGAGCGTGAACTGGAAATTGAAGCGTTTAAAACCCGTGAGTATTGGACAACCGATGCGCTATTAACCGCGCAAGCGCAAAATTTCAAAGCCAAGCTCACGCATTACAATGGCGAAAAGCTCAATCAATTCAGTCTTAACAACCAAGATTTAGCTGAAGCAGCGCGGCAAACTTTACTGGATGCTGCTGACGGTCAGTTACTGGTTAGTAAGCTGGAGAAAAAACAGCAAAAGCGCAATCCTGCGCCACCGTTTATTACCTCAACTTTGCAGCAAGAGGCCTCGCGTAAACTGGGCTTTACCACCAAGCGTACCATGATGGTTGCCCAGCAGTTGTATGAAGGTATTGATATTGGCGGTGAAACCGCTGGTCTTATCACTTACATGCGTACCGATTCGGTAAATTTGTCTGCCGATGCAGTGGCCGATATGCGTAGTTTAATTGCTGAGATTTACGGTGCGGATAATGTACCGGTAGAGCCTAGGCAGTTTAAAACTAAAGCTAAAAATGCCCAAGAAGCGCACGAAGCAATACGCCCGACTTATCCACGTCATCTGCCTAGTCAACTCAAAGATTATCTGACTATTGAGCAGTTTAAGCTGTACGAACTGATTTGGAAGCGTACGATTGCCTGCCAGATGATACACGCCACCTTGAACATGGTGGCGGTTGATTTAAGTTGTGCAGGTGAAAAACATATTTTTAGAGCCACAGGCTCTACTATTGCGATTCCAGGTTTTATGACTGTGTATCTGGAAGGTAAAGATGACAGCAACGAATCGGATGATAAAGAAAACCTACTGCCGTTTATGGAAGAAGGTCGCCCGGTGACGTTGTTGGATATTAGCAGTACCCAGCATTTTACCGAGCCACCGCCACGTTACGGCGAAGCCAGCTTGGTTAAATCTTTAGAAGAGCATGGCATAGGTCGGCCTTCTACCTATGCGTCGATTATTTCTACTTTGCAGAATCGTGAATATGTCACTTTAGTGACCAAGCGTTTTTACCCCACTGATGTGGGTCGAATCGTTAATAAATTTTTAACCGAGCATTTCACTAAGTACGTTGATTACGATTTTACCGCCAATTTAGAAGATGAATTAGATGCGGTGTCGCGAGGTGAAAAAGACTGGATTCCGTTAATGCATGAATTCTGGGCACCTTTTACCCACTTGATTCATGAAAAAGAAGCTAGCGTTCAGCGCAAAGATGTTACTCAGGAAACTATTGATGAAAAATGCCCTGAGTGTGCCAGTCCTTTGTCAATACGTTTGGGTAGAAATGGTCGGTTTATTGGCTGCACCCATTATCCTGAATGTTCGTACACCCGCAATTTAAATGACGATGCCAATACAGCAGAAGAATCAGAGGTTTTAGAAGGCCGAACCTGCCCCAGTTGCGCATCACCGTTAGTTTTTAAAATGGGACGCTATGGTAAATTTATTGGTTGTAGCGGCTACCCGCAGTGTAAGCATATTGAGCCACTGGAAAAGCCAGAAGATACCCATGTGGAGTGCCCACAGTGTAAAAAAGCTAATATTCTTAAGCGAAAATCGCGGAATGGCAAAATATTTTATTCGTGTGCGGGCTACCCAAAATGCAGTTATGCTTTATGGGATGCGCCGATAAAAGAACATTGCCCTGATTGCAATTGGCCGGTTTTAACCGTGAAAGAAACCAAAAAGCGCGGCGCAGAAAAAGTCTGTCCACAAAAAGATTGCAAATACGCCACGCCTTATGAGGGTGATTTAGCGCAAGTGCCAGACTAAATTTATATTTATTTTTTATTTCTTGCAAAGAACCAATAATTAAACTACAATTGGTGGTTCATATCGGGTCGCTAGCTCAGCCGGTAGAGCACCGCACTTTTAATGCGATGGTCATGCGTTCGAATCGCATGCGACCCACCAAAAAATTCAAAAGCCCTGCATAAAAATGCAGGGCTTTTTTTATGCCTAAAATTATCTGTGGCGTAATTTTGGGGTATTCTTAAAAAATACTCACAACAAGCGCGATGTGAACGATTAAAAAATTTTGAACACTCTAAGTTGAGTATTAAAAAAGCGTTTTAATCAAGCGGCATCGCAGGCGTAACGTTTTATCCATTCAGTTTGTAAATCCAGCATATTATCAATGTGCTGTTGAATTCTGTTTTTCTCACCTTGTGTTGTAACAATATCCATATCAGAGAACTTAAGTACGGTATTTTTATTCTCGAAGGCAATATCAAGTACCTTAGAATACATAGCAGATGTCGTCGGTGCTCGGTATCCATCTGCGCCATAATACCAATTTGCCACAAAAAATTGATGGCGTTTATTAATATCTACATCCAGAAACGCAAGTCCTTGTTGCAATTTATCTCTTGGTAAACCAAACAAATGCGTAATTTCAGCGGCAATATCAATATGAGATGTAGGCTTGTTACTCACTTCGGCAGGGTAGTGTGCATGTGGGGCAATCAAAATCAAAGGGACATGAAATGAATACTGATCAATCATACCGATACGAACATTAGGATCTTCTTCAGAAGTACGCACCCCATGATCGCCAGTAAGCACAATCACTGTTTTCGATAAAGCACCATTTTCCTCAAGACGATTGACCAGTGCCAGCAGCCAATCTAGTTGTTGCATGGCGATCTTGTGGCCTCTTTCGGCAACCGAAGCGCCTAAAGCCGCATCCCAAGGGCCATGGCCGCGTTGTGGATAAAAGCCAACAGCAAAACGTGTGCCTTCTTTCGTCCAGTGAGAAATATCAGCATCAAGTTCATTGAATGCAATAATATCAGCATTCTTCAGATTGGCTAACCTATGCTCCTCACCATAAAACACTTTTTTAAAGCCAACATGCTCAAAGACAACCTTGTCCATAGGTACTTGGCTTTTGTAAGGTACATAAACCCCCGTGCTAGCGCCAAGCTTAGTAAATGCCGTCATAATACTGGGTATGGTTTTATCTGCGGTAAGATTTATCAGGCAGGAGTCGTAATACGCTCTTGGTGGGTAAAGCCCTGTCAGCATGGCAAGATTAGACTCAGCAGAAGCAGGAAAAACCGAATAATGATTGGCACCAATGTATTTGTTGGCAGACAATTTATTCCAGACTGGATGATTTGGCAGGGTTTTACGCACATCTAAAAAGTTGATAGATGCCGTTTCTAATACAAATAAGATTAAGTTTGAGTTGCGCTCAACGGCATAATTTAATGGCGGTTGAGTGGTATCAGAAAGCCCATGCAATGCAAAGAAACGCTTATTGAGCTCAATTTCAGAAAGATTGTCTAACGTTGTTTTTCCCGCATTACTGGATAATAATGAAAATAGCGCGTTCATAAAAAAACTGTTGGTAATATTGCTTGAACGCAGGGTAGATAAGTTTGCAGAGCATGCCATCATTAAAAAAACCAGCACAGAACTGATTGAAATCCATGCCACTAGTTTTTGAATTTTTTTAAAATGCTTCAACCAATTACCGCCACAAAAGGCAACAGTACTTGCCAAAATAAGCACTAACGTTTTAATTACCCCGTCCATCGCAATATATTTCTTAGCAATGTCAGGTTTTGAAATTCCAAAAGATACCGCATCCACCAACGCAGAAAAAGTAAGAAACTGTCCAACCTGTCCCCAACTTTGTAAATTGGTATACAACAGAAGCAAAGACAGGATTGAGATGGCCACCCAGATAATAGTAGCATTCTTATGTCGTAAATACCGATAACTTACAATGATTGCAATAGGTGCAAGACATCCCCAGAGTAATAAGTCATACCGGTATAAAAACAACACATCAAAAACAGTTGCGCTTTCTAACGTTCGGCGCGACGACATTAATATCGCCCCAAAATATTTGCCTTGTATACGAATTTTTGTGGAATACAGAGTGAACAATAAAATTGGCATAGCGCCAAGGACATAATGTGAATAAGGCCATAATTCTATTAACCATTGATATTTTGTCTTGGTTTTTATTTTCATAGCTATATTATTCCTTAAAAAATTATTATAAGTAATCGCGTACATTACAAAAATCACTTAACTGTGCGATTAACATACCTACCTATAACAAAATATAGTTTGTCTTAATATATATACAAGGTGGGGGATTAAAAGCGCTGGGCATCTCACGCGGCCACTGCTGTGTAAAAATTACTCCAATAGTTTTTCCAGTTACCATTATCCCTTACGACACGCAGTGCTAACATAAGCTTGGTATTAACGCTGGTGTGCAAAAAAATTCCAGCTTACTTTTAATCTTAATGAAAACCATACCATTTTTGCAGTCACTGCAAAAATGGTATGCTTTAATAAATAGTGATAGTGTAAATTACATTTAAAATCAGAATCCTAAAGGTAGGCGTGATTTTTGCTTATATGTCAGCATCAGTGGCTTTGTTTTTTGAGTCATCATACCAACCCAACACACGGAGAGTTAACCATGAGAAAAGACTTATACCTAGTCGCAGGATTTACCACATTACGCATTGTTTAAGCAATTTCACTATCTTTGCTAGGACTACAACTGCTTAATTTTATTTTCAGCAAGATCGCTGCATAATCCTCTGACTTCATGATTTATTATCCACTAAGCATTATTTTTGAGGACTTGGACTAAACTTAACATCATATAACTACACTCTATTAAATGCTTAGCCAGATACTTAAAATATTAGCAATTGCCAACTATTAGATGATTAAAGATAGTTATAAACTTTTCTCTGTCATCTTGCCATACAAGAATAAGTAGTTTTATGGCTAAAACCCATATTACTACGCTAAAACCTTATACCGGAGACATCCTATGAAAAAAGATATTTACATGGCTTTAGGCTTTACTGCATTACTCATTATTTCAGCAGTGCCTTTGTCTTTTTTTAGTTTACATTTGATTAACTTTATTTTCAGTAAACTTGGATTACTAGCTCTCTAGCGTCATTATTTAAAGCCTTATTGCCAATATTAACGTTGATGATATTAATCTTCTCTTAGAGATATTTGTTATAACCGTTAATGCGGGATTACTAAAAATCCCAACCCTCTCACCATTACAATTAAAAGCAAGGAAAACCTATGCGAATATTCACCAAACAACAGTACGGCGCAGCTTTCTCACTCGCATCATTAATCATTGTGACATTCGGTGCTACATTGATGAGTACAAAAGTTAATGCCATGCCCAGTTTTCCAGACAAACCGGTGCTTCGTGTAGTCAGTGTCACACCCAATCATTTGGCCCTAACCTTACGCCGTTTGGTCGTGATTTTAAATTAGGTGGCTATACCATAAGCGGCGGTAAAGGCATTAATGCCAAGTTACCCCCCATCAGTGCCATGATTACCGGCTCGTTTACCAATACCAATAAAGACGCAACTGACATACCGGCAGGTTTTGATGCCAACAATAACTTCACTTTTGATGAAGCTTCCTTGTTTTATGCAGGAAAAGTCTATGGCAAAGTAGGCGCATTTATTCAAGGTACTTACAGCGTTTTCAACTTAGGACAGTTACAGCCACCGTTCGTGCTGAGCTTGTCGAAGCATGAACGGCACACTTCGACAAGCTCAGTGCGAACGGTTACGCTGTAACTATTGAACTGTGAAAACGCTGTATAATGGTTTTGAAGACATCCTAGAAATGGATAAAACCGACATTCGGTTTGCTGACAATCTGGGTATTGGCGAACATCAATTGACTTACGGTGTGTCATTAAATAATACCCCAACCGTACAAGACTTATGGAACACCATCGCATGGGGCTTTCCGTATACTGGCAGCGGCATGCAACCGGGTGTTGGTGCTGGCGCTCTGATTGATGGCGGATTGGATTCGCAAGTAGGTGGTGCGACCGTTTACACGATGATTGATAACCTGTTATATCTGGAAGCCGGTGCGTATGGTTCATTTTCCGATACCCTACAACGTGGCTTTGGCATTGGTGTAGGCGATAGAAATTCACTGGATGGCCCCGCGCCCTATTGGCGAGTTGCCTTGCAACATGATTGGAAAGGCCACTTTTTTGCCCTGGGTCATTACGGTATGATGGCAGATGTCTGCCCGCATCGCGATTGCAGCAAAGGCACTAACCAATTTACCGATTTAGCGTTTGATGCCACCTATCAGTACATGGCCAATCCTAAACATATCTTCGAAGCGAAAACCACGTACATTTATGAAGATCAAAAATTAAATGCCGATGGTGCGCTGCCAAGCGATCAAAACACGTACCTGGCTACGTATAAGATGAATGCCGCGTATACGTTTGATCAAACCTATGGCGTTACCTTTGGCTATAACAAAATAAACGGCTCACCTATTGATGGTTCACACCCTAACAGTGAATATTTTACCGCTGAACTGGTTTATGTACCGTTTGGTAAATCCACCTCGTATTTAAATCCGTGGTTAAATTTACGTACCAGCTTGCAATATATTGGTTACACACAAGCCAATGGTACCAGTACCTATTCTCATGACAATAATACGTTTATGTTAAATGGCTGGCTAGCGTTCTAATTAATCCTACTGCCGTATGGTCACTTATTAGGTGGTCATGCGGCTTTTTAACTCATAATACCCTTCACTGAAACGCTCTCGTTTTTAGTACTAAAATCTCCGTTTAAAACAATACTAATTGATGCTACTGTATCCATAAGATACCGTTACGATAGCTTTCATATCTCTTGTAAACAATACTAGCATCACACAATAAAAATACTTACCTTAAGGATTAGCATGAACACCCCGCCTGAACGCTATCGACGCTTTCGTGATATTTCCGTTAGCGAACGTATTTTAAATACCGTATTTTTACTCACCATAGGCCTTGGTTATCTGATGGCGTTGGCCAATATGTATTACACCCATCAAGGATTAGATGGCAAAGCGGGATTATCACTTGAAGACGTGGTGATTAGTTATCATGGTTCAAGTAATCAAACGCGTCTAGGGACGGCTATTAAAGGCATTATGGCACCCAATTTAAAATTTAAAAGTGATCAAGATGTCATCTTGCAATGGATACAACAAGGCGCTGAAGAAGCGGGTTACGATGAAAAAATCGCTCCCATATTAAATCGGGATTGCATTGTTTGCCACACGCCTAACGTTAATCCATCTTTACCTGATTTAACACAGTACAAAACGGTATCGGTGGTAGCTCATGCAGGCGGCGCAACGATACCCACACTGGTGCGCGTATCACATATCCATTTATTTGGTATTGCTTTTATTCTATTTTTTATTGGTAAAGTCTTTTTGTTGTGTGATATCAATGTGTATATCAAACGTGTCGCGGTAGTGATTCCGTTTGCTGCTATGTTGTTAGATGTATTATCGTGGTTTGTTACCAAACAAGTTTCATCTTTTGCTTACGTAGTTATTTTCAGTGGCGCGTTAATGGGATTGTCTATGGGGTTGCAGATTTTTCTGAGCATTTATCAGATGTGGTTTTTTTCTAAATCCAATAAATCACAAAACACACATCAAAATCAGTAAAAAAGAATAATTCCCCCTTTTTCAAAGGGGGAAGCCAAGCGCGGTGCCCACCCTACAGTTGTAATTGTCCCGTTTAAAGTTAGTAGCCATTTTTGACAGCTTGCTTCCAAAGTGGAATTATTGTGCCACCCCTCAAATTGGGTAGTTGTTCAAGTTAATTAATTTTCATTCCTTACTGGCTGCTGAACGATTGCTACAGCTCAGCAAGCAGCCGCCATGAAACAACGCGCAATGCGGGAGTGTCGTGACACGAAAGTCCCAGCATGCCATGCACTTCATATGGGCTACCTGCTGTGTCGTCATACTGGATTAGGCTGTTGTGGAGCGTGATGATAGCGAATGTTGAAAAGAAGGGTCAACCGATTACGTCTTTGGACAGTTTGATTACGGCAACAGCTTATACCCAGTATTTAACATTGATGACACACAATGCACGCTTTCGGCCTTGGGATTTGTTTGTGCCATTAATTTTGCAACGGGATCAGGCGCAGGAATCCGCCGGATGCGGAAAACCGCATGTCCGGTGGTGTGGGAGGGATAACGGGCGCAATCCCGTTATCCCTTACCCACCTCAGGTTATTTTAGCTGTAGCACCATCAGCTCCAACTTCTTATCCACCGAATCACCCGACACCCAATAAATTTGGTTATCGAATTGCCACACATCATCACGCCGATTTATACGCGCATAGCTGCCTAGTGCAATGGCTTGGCTTAAGGCGTTACCCGCTTCATCCACTTTTATCGCATAGGTGTTGACATACGCATCCGGAGTCCATTTTTCCCACAGTAACAGCAAATTGCCATCAGCAAGCTTTACCGTCCGCAAGCGGGAAACATTTTCTTGGCTTTTGTCCTGGTACGCCGTCAACCAGACAATTCCTCTGTTCCTTTGCTCAGACCATCCGCCGCCAAATGTATAAAAACCACCGGTTTCGGCCGCACCCATGGTTTTCACTAAATCATCGCTAATAACAGCGCCGGAACCGGTGGCATTTTCAAAGTCCTTACGCACTTGCACCAAGCCAATATTGCGGGCGTCATTGAGATAGTTACCAACCCTAGCATTGTCCAAGGCCCTGCCGTCCGCAGTGTTCTCACCTGAAAAGACGACACTGTAACCGTTGCTGCCTTCAGTAACCCCGCCCAACTCGGTATAGGTACGGTTGTCATTAGACCACTTGTAATAGGTTGTGGTGGCATTGCTGATTTCTGGATACACTGGGTATGTAGCACCAGCAGGGCTGGTCGCCGTGGTACCGTGTTGGGTTTTAAAGGTATAAACCACCCGCGAGCGTTTGGTGCTTTGGGTAAATTTATGCAGGTTGACCCCGCGCGGGTAATTGTCGCCCAAATCAATGCCGACAAACTCGTTCTGCGCATTGGTGGCTAATACGCTTTCAAATGAATGCCCCGATGTTTGCCCCCAATTTTTGGTGACAGACAAGGTGTTGGCATCAAAAACCACCGCAATAGCGCCTTGATGGTTTAATCCATCGCTGGAACGGTGCATTTGCCGGCCAATAATCAAGCCCAAAGTTCCGTTGACATGCTGCAAACTGGCTACATTACCATCACCAAACGAGACTATATTCAGACCGGCGGTCGTGGTGTCCAAGGTTTTTCTAAGCAATTCTTGGCCTGCGGCATTGGTCTTGAATAACGTAGCAACACGGGCGATATCACCACTGCCGTTCACGCCGCTGCCTTTTTGTAATGTCAGGTAATACAAGTTGCCCAGATTATCGGCTGTTGCCGCCACCAAATCAGTATCGGTGCTAAAAGGCAAATCCAGTGTTTGCTGGGTTTTTAGGTTGCTACCCAACCAAGTAACTTGAATTGAGGCATCATCCTTATCTTGCCACACAACACCGCGCTGGCCATTGCTGTTGGTTACCAAGAAAAACTGGCGGGTCCGGCTGTACACGTTGCTGTGTGTGCTGGGGCCGTTATTGAAATCCAATTTGGTGTCAAAAGGCCGGCCACTGACTGTGTAACGGTACTTGATTACGTCTCCTAATGCCGTACTGTTGACGCGTGCGCCTTCAATGCCGGTGCCCAGTTCAGTGAAGGAACTGACCCGTTGGCTTTTAGGTACAAACACATAAGTGACGGTACCCTTAATTTTGCTCACGGTTAGGGTTGCTACCTTAACGGGTGCGCTGGTAATACTGATATCTACTGCGGACACCTGCTTAACCAAGCTGACTGCATCCCCTGCCAATTGATAGACACTGTAGTCTTCTTTGGTTGGAAATTGATAATAAATCACATGCTCAGAAGCCAAAAATTGTGTGGCCTTACTGGTTGGTTCAGCGATCCTATACGCCTCAAATTGCGTTGAGTTGGCACTATTGGACATCACCCCACGCTCCACACCGTAATTATTATGGTTGTAACGGCCATCGGTGTAACAAGCATTTTGGTAAAACAACGCCATCAGTGCCAAACGGCCAATTTGGTCGCTACTGGCTATCGTGCCGTTACAATCACTGCTTTTCCCAGGCAGAACCTTGGTTTCTTGACCAGTAAAGCTGTAGTGAACCAAATCCGGTATTTGGCCATTTACCTGCGCTACCGTCAAATCAAAAGCGGCGAGACTGGCCGTACCGCCCTTGCCGTCACTGACGCTGATTACAATCGCGGAGGT
>NZ_FUKI01000024.1 GCF_900163755.1 Crenothrix polyspora
GCATCCTGTCGCGTCAGTGTGTGGATCAACGCATTCCAGACCAAGATACGTTAAAAAAGGAAATTGCAGCATGGCAAGAAAAAAGAAACGCCCTTGCTCAACCTATGGAATGGCGGTTTACTAATGAAGATGCTCGGATAAAATTGAAAAAGCTTTATCCGACACTTAAAGAGTGACTAAGTACTAGTACTCAGTCAATCTTGATATGTCGGGTATATTTTTGACCAGCGTGAGACCTACGAGGTTTTTAAAACCTCGTAGGTCTTTGTAACACCCGACAGAATAAAGTTGACTGACTACTAGGCGCTAAGAAAACTGGTTTATGTGCGACAGCGCACAGACCGAAGCACGGTAAACACCTACGCTGTCAGTTCACTGGTGGCCACATTTTAAATGGTTCCAGTTTTTTGCGGACAACTGAACAACTCCGCGCCACACGCCACTTACTAAGAGGATTTATCATGAACCGTTCCCTATTAATATCAGCCCTGCTAGCCACATTTGTTCTTACTGCTTGCGACAATAAACCTACCGTAATCAACGCGCCAGCAGGTCCTGCGGGGCCTGCCGGTGCTAAAGGCGCAACCGGTAACGAAGGTGTTCAAGGCAGCCAAGGTAAAGCTGGCGCTAAAGGCGAGACCGGCACTTCTGGAGAAAGCACCACTGTAATCGTCACGCCACCGGCAGAGCCAACAAAATAATAGATCGTACAGAGTTTCATCAAGTCGCTAAGGTGTTTTAGGCGAGTTACAATCTAATCGTCGATAACAGGGTTGAATCGACCCTCCTGTTGTCATTTGAATCCTCGGATGTCCATAAAATCGCATTATTTTTTCCTTACTACCAAAATATTGGGAAAGGATAATTCTTATTTTCGTAAGGCGCGACAATAATGCGTAATCGTTTGTTATGGATTTTTTTGCTATTTCTAGCAGTGAGTTACAGCGTTTTCACAGTTCAATAGTTACAGCGTAACCGTTCGCACTGAGCTTGTCGAAGTGTGCCGTTCATGCTTCGACAAGCTCAGCACGAACGGTGGCTGTAACTGTCCTAAGTTGAAAACGCTGTAACTTCATTTTATCGAGTGTTGCAAAGACCTACGAGGTTTTAAAAACCTCGTAGGTCTGGTCTCACATCGGTCAAAAACATACCCGACATATCAAGATTGACTAAGTACCAGTATGGGTTCCTGAGCTGGCAACTTTGGGGATTCTATGCTGTGCGGATATCTCCAGCTGGGAGGGTGGAAATATTTACAAAGAATATTTATTTTATTAAAAACAGCTCATGGAAAGGATTAATTTCAATAATCAACTATTATTGTCTTAATAGAATTGTAAAGCATAGGTCGCAGTTTTATAAAGTTAATACTCGCAATTAAAATCGCTTTCCAATACCCATGAATAGTTTCGACTCCTCCATATTTAAAGTTTATCGCTACGGTCTGTTATTGACGTTTATTGTGACAGCTCCTTTAATTTGTGTTGCCGAAACAGTAAAAACACCTTCGATTCAAGACAACATAAGTTCTGCAAGAATTGTTATTCCTCTTTCTGGAACATGGCAATTTAAGACGGGCGATTTGAAAAGCTCTGTAGCAGATACGTCAAAAAATAATGTTGGCCATTGGGAAAATATTAATGTACCGGCAAATTGGTATCTTGAAGGACACGATATTAATGGTATAGCCTGGTATAGCAAAAACTTTACACTTCCCAGCCAATATGCAAATAAACATATTTCCCTTAAATTTTCTGGAGTAGATTATACAACCGAAGTGTGGCTCAATGGCAAATATATCGGTTTTCATGAAGGCTATTTTCAGTCTTTTAATTTCGATATTACAAAAGCTGTGATTTTCGGCAAAGAAAACCAGCTTATGGTTAAGGTAAATAGCCCATTAGAAAAAATGGGCGAAGATTGGTCGCTACATAAAAAATATATTAAGGGTATTTTTGGCCATCACGATACTCGTCCAGGGGGGGCTTGGTCAGTTCGGGCGCAAGAAAAAAACACCGGCGGTATATGGGCACCAGTTGAACTGGAAATTCACGAAGTGGCCGTGATAGAACAGGTTAAAGTAACGCCACAGCTCAATCTGGATAAACATTCGGCCAATGCTGACGTGCAATTGCATATCGGTCTGCAACAGGCTACAGCAATGCCGGTCAAAATCCAGCTCACTTTAAAACCCTATAATTTCGCAGCTACACAGAGCATATCAAAAGAAATTTTTCAAGAACTCAAGTCCGGTTTTAATGGTCTGCATATTCCTATTGCAATAAAGAAACCCGCACTGTGGTGGTCTTGGGATCAAGGTAAACCTAATCTTTATACGCTAGACATTAAAGTGTTTGCTAAAAATAAAGTGATTGACACCAAGACGGTCACTTTTGGTTTTCGTGATGTGCGTTATGACAAAGCCCATAATGAATGGCGTATTAATGGCAGACGAATGTTTTTGCGCGGCACTAACTATATAGCGACGCAATGGTTGAGTGAGATGACGAATGAACGCTTTGCTCAGGATATTGCTTTAATGAAAACGGCTAATATTAATATTGTTCGGGTACATGCGCACGTCACAGCAGAGGATTATTATCGGCTTTGCGATGAATCGGGTTTATTGAACTGGCAAGATTTTCCATTACAGTGGGGATATACGGACGACGACGCATTTCATAAAAATGCCATTCGTCAAGCGCGAGATATGGTAAATAGCTTGTTCAATCATCCCTCCATCATTGCCTGGAGCTTGATCAATGAACCCGCCTGGGAAGCTGAGTGGATGCAGTATAAATATAAAAAATATAACAAACTGCAAAATAAAGCCCTGACCACCAAGCTTTATCAGGCTATCTCTCCCCTAGATCCTACCCGCTACGTGCATCCTTTTTCTGCTTCTGCCGAACATCCGTGGTTAGGCTGGTATAGCGGGGATTGGCATGACTACACTCAGCCATCTAAAGTTAGTTTGGTCGCCGAATACGGAGCTCAGGCACTGCCTCATTTATTTAATTTAAGAAAAATAATCAGTGCTAAGGATATTTGGCCTACCACTGACAAGCAATGGGCGGTGTGGGATTACCATAATTTTCAAAAGAAAAATGTTTTTAAAGTTGCAAATATTTCAATGGGTAATACCTCCACTGAGTTCATCAAAAATACGCAAACATATCAATCTAAATTGATTAAATTGGCCGCTGAATCTTTACGTCGCCAACGCTATCAACCCGTGAGCGGTATTTTTCAATTTATGTTTGTTGAAGACTGGCCTTCCATGAATTGGGGCGTTATTGATTACTGGCGTTCGCCAAAATCGGGTTACTACGCTCTAAAGCAAGCTTACCAACCCATATTACCCAGCATTGAGTGGAAACAGGAAAATTATAAATACGGCGAAACGGTGAGTCTTAAGTTGTGGGCCATTAATGATTTGCCCCAATCCTATCAAAATGCGCAAGTTACTTATAGTTTAAGAAACGGAGAAAAGCTACTTGAACACCATACCTTGACTATAGATTTAAACGCTGACAGTGGCAGAGAGATAAAGATCATAAACTGGAACCATCTTGCAGCGGGTCATTATCAATTTTTTTATACCCTTTCAGATAACCAAGGCAATACTCTGGGTTTTAATTCACATGAGTTTGATATAAGCGAACCTCTAAAAACTACTGTCTCAAAACTTACGGCTGATAAATTTAAATAACTTCTAAATCGAAAATTATCTGAATTTAAATTATTAGAAATTTCCATTAAGCATTAAAGGTGGATTCAATTAATTAACCCAACATCAAAATTTCTAGTATTAGGAAGGGTAAATATTATAACTCACCTAAATTTATTGACTTCAAAGGTAAGCTCACCATGTCGTTTTATTTTGATAAATTTGAAAATCGTAAGCCCCCTGAGCCACTGGTCTATTCAGCTAGACGCGAGCTGCTGTACCAGTTTGTAGCGACCATGACGTTAGCGATGGGTGCCTGGTATATTTGGTGGCGCTGGAATTATTCGCTCAACTATCAAGCCTTGTGGTTTGCCATACCTTTGGTTCTGGCAGAGACTTTTGCCTACATCGGTTTGGTGCTGTTTACTGCCAATTTGTGGAAAACCAAAGACTACCCACAACAACCGCCACCGACCAGTTTATCTGAAACACTGGAGATGCCTTTAAGTCATGACCGGCCTATCTCGGTAGATGTTTTTTACCCCACTTACAATGAAGAAGAAGATTTGGTGCGCCTCAGTGTGCTGGATGGACAACGTTTGCAATACCCGCACCCCATCCAGATCAACATTCATGTACTTGATGATGGCAAGCGTAAAACCATGCAGGCACTGGCTGCCGAGTTAGGGGTTAACTACATCACCCGTACTAACAACCAAGGTTTCAAAGCCGGTAATCTTCGCAACGCGATGGAACAAACATCGGGCGATTTTATTGTTATTTGTGATGCGGACACACGGATATTTCAGACTTTTTTGCTTAATACCTTGGGTTATTTTCGTGATCCTAAAGTCGCCTGGGTGCAAACGCCACAGTGGTTTTTTGATTTGCCCGAAGGCAAGCCACTGCGCGTTGTCATGAAAAAATATCTGTGGTATCCAGGATTTGCCTTGGGATGGCTTGTTGAAAAATGTTGTGGTCCGGTCATGGTTGGCAAAGACCCGTTTGTAAATGACCCACAAATGTTTTACGACGTTATTCAACGCCGACGCAACTGGGCTAATGCCTCATTTTGCTGTGGGGCGGGCTCTATCCATCGACGTGATGCGGTTATGGAAGCGGCACTCAAAGCCTATTCACGCAGTATTGATACAGTGCTTGATGAGATCATGCCAGACATTTCCAAAGTGTTAGCCAAAGCCGCTAAAAAACTGGAGAAAAAAGATGCGGAGAGTCGTTTAAACGATCGCTTAAGGGAAGCTGTCACCTCGCAAATTATTCATGAAATTGAAATGACCCCTTATAAATTTCATGTGTCGGAGGATATTTACACCTCTATCGTTTTGCACTCGGATCACGGCAGCGAATGGAAGTCTGTGTTACATCCAGGTATTGAATGCAAAATGTTATCGCCCCAAGATTTGCAAACCTGGACAGTACAACGTTTTAAGTATGCCGGTGGTTCTTTGGATATTTGCCTAAACGATAATCCGGTATTTCGCCCTGGCCTTAACTGGAAACAAAAGTTGATGTATGGCTCGACGTTTTGGTCTTACTTTGGGGGTGTCTGGAACATAATATTTCTGCTATCGCCCGCCATTTATCTATTTACTCAAGTTTCGCCGGTATCCAGCTATTCCGGTGAATTCTATAAACATATTTTTCCGTTTCTGGTTTTAAATGAACTGGCTACCATGCTGGGCACTTGGGGTATTGCTGGCTTTAAATCCAAAGCTTCTTATCTGTCTTTTTTTCCTGTCAACTTACAGGCGTTGTGGACGGTGTTCCGTAAAAAACAGATCAAATTTCCAACGACACCTAAAGATCGTCAGGAAGGCAATTTCTTTCACCTCGTTATCCCCCAGTTTTTGGTTATTGTATTAACGATAGCAGGGCTGCTGTATGCCGGATACGGTTACCACCAAGGCAGCTTTACTAATCTTAATGGCTTGTTAACCAATATTTTTTGGGGAATCAATAATGTTTTGGCGATGAGTGGCTTGGTATTAGCGGCCTTCTGGCAGCCTGACGATAGCGATGTCGAATAACCATGTCTTATCAATAAGGAACAACCATGACATTTACCCAGGGCCTTATCAATGCCCGCAGCCATATTATTTTTATACTTGGGCTTTTTGCCTCGTTTGGACTGGTTTTTTACCTGGATAATCTTGATCTGCAAGCCACACAAAAACCAATAACTAACCAGATTGATATTGTGGTATCCAAAGATATTCCAAAACCGTTACAGGGGGATTTAACACCCGAAGAGCTGCAATGGGGCAAAATTGCCTGGACGTATTTCCGCAATAACTATCAGCCAAAAACGGGATTGGTCAATTCCGTGGATGAATACCCGGCCGCTTCCATGTGGGATACGGCATCGTATTTGATGGCCTTGATTGCTGCACAACGCTTACAACTGATCGATAACACAGAATTTGATGAAAAATTGGGCAAGGCGTTGCAAAGTTTAGCCAAACTACCATTGTTCGACGGGCAGTTGCCTAACAAGTCCTACAATACCATCACCTTGCAAATGGTCGATTATAAAAACAATGTCTCTGAGCGCGGCGTAGGTTGGTCGGCGATTGACGTGGGACGTGTCCTGGTGCCATTGAATATTATCACCTGGAATTATCCTAAGTTTATGCCAGAAGTCAGAGCTATTATTAAACAATGGCAATTAGATAAACTGTTGATCAATGGTGAGCTGCACGGTGCAACCGTGGATACGGCGACTAATAAAACCCAGTATGTTCAGGAAGGACGCTTGGGTTATGAAGAGTACAGTGCAAAATCATTTAACCTGCTGGGTATGGATGTCAGCAAGTCCAGCAACTACAAAGATTACTTAAGCTATGTCGATATTTATGGCATTGATATTCCTATCGACAAACGCGATCCTGAAAAATTTAATGCGCATAATTATGTCGTCAGTGAATCTTATATTCTGGATGGTTTAGAGTACGGTTGGGATTACACGTCTAAAGAATTTGCCTATCGTATTTTTAAGGCACAAGAAGCCCGTTTTAAAGACACTGGACAGGTAACTGCCGTCAGCGAAGACAACATCAAAGATGATCCGTATTTTGTCTACAACACGGTTTATACGGACGGTAAAGCCTGGAATACCATCACCGAAAAAGGTGAGGATGCCTCTCAGTTTAAAACCATCAGCACTAAAGCCGCTATTGGTTGGAGCATTCTGTATCAAACCCCTTATCGGGACACCTTGCTCGGTGCAGTAAAACAGCTCTATGATCCTGCCAAAGGCTGGTATTCAGGCTACTACGAAGTGTTGAAAAAACCGAATATAGCACTGACTGCCAATACCAATGCCATTATTCTGGAAGCCTTGTGTTTTAAAAAATTTGGCCGCCTATTGGCAATCTACCCTGACGTTGTCACGGAAGAAAAATCCAGCAAAAAAACCGGTAAATCTTAGTACATAAACTATAGTCATTATTAAAACCCAGTAGACAAAATGCCGTTGCATCATCGCTTAATTCACTTAACAACGTGAGGAAAGTCGTGAGTACCCAGTCGGTTTATCAACTATCACTGTTGCTTGTTTTTACTGTGATCTTTAATTAAAAAGTTACCTTCTGACTGATTTTAAATTATGAAAATTTGGTACGGAACCATACTTGTTACAACCGTGGTTTTAACAAGCTATCTCGTTATCGTTATGGGCAAGCATCTCCCGATGATAAGCCAAGATCTTGCGATGTCACAAGAAAGCCTCAAGACGTTGCAGGAACAGCTCACCCAGCAAAATACCTTGCTGGAAGCCTTGCAGGCCGATGTTAAAGCACTGAGTGGCAATAAAAGTGGAGTCAGCGTACCAAAACCGTCTCAAGATGACAAACGTAAAGCGGCTATCGAAGCTTTACGTAGTGGTTTTGCAAAACTGACCGAGGCCGAAGCCAAGCATAAACAAGGCGACCTGACCATAGCGGTGGATAGCCTTAAAGCTAGCAAACAAGCGCTGTGGCAAGCGGGAGATGTTTTAACGTCCGACCAGGATGCTTTACGCGCATTGATGACACCTATCGATGTCATTATCAGCCAATGGAAAAAAGGCGATAAAACCGCTGATTCTTTGAAGATATCAACGGCGGTAAAAACGATTTTACAAAAATTAGACGGCCATTCTTAAATGACTATGCAAAACAGCAATGATAAAAATGATAATGAAACCAACAAAGCGCCGTTTGCAGTATCCAAAGGGTTAGGTAACTTTATCGCACCGATGCCATTAAATCGTGGTATTTTTTCAATGGCTATTGCAGGCTTATTAGGCGTAGCCGTTGCTGTAGCGATTATCTTTTGGCCTAAAGAACCTGCATCAAACCGTGCCGGTAACGCCCTGGTTTATAACAATTCAATGCCCTTATTGACTCCCGTGTATCAAAAATCGGTTCAAGCCTACTTACATCCCATTCATACATTGAATGATGCGGATATAGAAAAAGCCAGAATTGCCTGGAAGTTCTTTGAAAAAAATTACCAAAAAGCCACAGGGTTGATCAATGCCGTCGATAAATATCCTTCAACCACCATGTGGGATACCGGTTCAAGCTTAGGGGCAACGATTGCTGCCTACGATCTGGGATTTATTAATGAAAAGGAATTTGATGACCGCGTCATGACTATGATGGCGACGCTTTATGAACTCAAACTGTTCGCCAATAAAGCCCCGAATAAAGTGTATGACACCACCACAGGTAGCATGGTGAACTATAAAAACCAGGCCTCTGATGTGGGTATCGGTGTTTCTGCGTTAGATTTGGCACGCCTTGCTTCCTGGTTAAATATTCTTGCGGGCACGCACCCTAAACATGCGCTGTCAGCCCGTAATATTATGCTGCGCTGGGATTTAAAAGAACTGATTAAAGAGGGACAAATGTACGGTTTAGCGCTGGATTCTGTCACCAAAGAAATTCGCGTGTTGCAAGAAGGCCGTTTGGGTTATGAACAGTATGCTGGCAAGGTCTTCAAGATGCTGGGTTTCGATCAGAAAATTTCAGCGACCTACAATAATGAGTACAAAGCCACCGTTAATATTAACGATGTCCCTATCGCTTACGATAATCGTGATCCCCGCAAATACGGCGCCTATAATTACGTTGTTACCGAATCTTATGTCATGGATGTTTTTGAACACGGGTTTGACGAGGAGAACAGAACGCTGACTGATAATATCTTTGAAGTGCAAAAACGGCGCTGGCAAAAAACCGGATTAGTGACCGCTGTTTCTGAGGACAATCTCGATCGTAAACCCAGATTCGTCTATAACACCATATTCGCAGCAGGATCGCCCTGGAATGCCATTACCGATACCGGCAAAGATATGGAAGATTTAAAAAGTCTATCTACCAAAGCGGCGGTCACCTTGGCTTATCTTTATCCTGATGATGCTTATAGCGAAGAATTGCTCAATGCTATTAGTAGTGCCTATGATCCTGAGGTAGGCTGGTATTCGGGCATCTATGAAAAAGGTCTGGGCTATAACGATGTTATCACCAGCAACACGAACGGTGTCATTCTGACAGCACTGTTATATAAAAAATACGGCCCTTTGAACCGAGTATTAAACAAGGCAGGTAAAAGTTTAAAGTTAACGCCGTAACAATGTCCCTGAATTCAAAACCAAAACGCCCAACCCTGTTACGGTCAATAGACAGACAGCACGACTCAAACCAGGCTCCATGACTCAATCGGCACAGGGGTTGCTGGCGTGCCTGCTGTTTTTTATTACACTGGCTACGGTTACGCAAGTTAATGCTGAGCAATCACCGTTATTAAAAATAGCTCAGGATTTACACTGTGTAAAATCAGAACAAGATGCTATAGCACTGTTAGCGAAACTGGCTAAATTACCTATCGAACCTTTTGGTATTCCCAGCGAAGACCTTACAAATACACAAAGCAGTGAGCTTTATGCAGCAACAGCTGATATTTTATTGCGCGTTCTTTATGAAACGACACAGCGTTATCCAAAATTACAGGAAACCGTAGAACAAATTACCTTGCTGTGGAATTATTGCGAACTCATCAATGACGGTGATTTGGCCGATCTCTTAGCCTCCAAGCAAGAAGGTATTATCAAGCGAGAAGCCATCGGCCCTTTTCCTGCCAACAAACAAGGTTTTGAGATTTGGGGCTTTACAAAACATGCCAATAGTCGCCATGTGCCGGACATACTCAAGTTAGTGCCGCTTTATCCAAGAGCTTATCAGGATCTATTGTACCGACTTACTGAGAAACAATGTTTCCCCCATCCAGATATTGATACATTACAAAATGAAGCACATGGCAACCCTTATGGCGGTACTTTGCATTTAATGCCAGCTTTGGAGCCTGGAAAAAAATATCCTTTTTTTTGGCAACAACAGTGTAGCCCAATGCCTACAAAAAAATCCACGAACACAGTCTCCCGCTTACTAAGAAACAAAGTGATCCATAAAAAAAATGTTAGATTTATTGAAAATAATTTAAACGAACAAGCAGAAACTTCTGTTGTTAAACCGGAGCCTCAAAGAATTGTTCTTGAAAGAGATACGTTATCCAAACACATTGACAGTGTTATTCCCCTACCAAAAATAGTAAAAAAAATGAGGTCGAGGCCACCGTCGAAATTAAAATCAAAACAACCTATAAAGAAAATAGTAACTCCAGCACCTAATGAAAAAATTATTATGGGCTTGTCATTTAAAAAATATACGCAACCCAGCCAAGGAGAAACTCCCGTTATATCGGCGGCAATGCCCTTCGGTAATTCTACTGCCGGTGCCCCTTTGCCCTTGCCGCCAGAAAATGGTTTAGGTGTTGCGGGTAATTTTTATCATCGTGCCAAACTGACCGGTGCAATGTCATTAGGAGCCAACGGAAGCTGGAAACCTTTTTCCTATTTTTTTGTGCGGGGCGGTATTAATTATAACTATCTGCCCGACTCCGGTAAGTTCAGCTATTCTTGGGGCATAGGCTACGATGATTGGCATCCGGGTACTTTTTCGGCGCAAATCAATAATTGGGGGCCTATTCCTGGTAATGGATCACCTTTCAGCGGTGCTGTCGCTAATTTCGGTTATAAATTTAAAGCGGAATTTTTAAAACCTTATCATCTCAGCGGTTCAGCGGCTATTAATGTGCCTTTTTCGGGGGAGCCCAGTATTTCAACAACCTGGGTTTGGTCGCCTATCGAACACTGGTTTGTGCGTGCAGGCTTATCAGCGCCATTAACCAATCCAGGCGGCCTGAATTGGTCTTACGGTTTTGGTTACTCCGATTGGCATCCGTTTACTTTTTCTCTGACCTACGATAATTGGGGCAGTAATCCAATTTTTGATTCAATCCAAGGCGATCGTTTTAATTTTATAGAAAATGGTGCGATTTCATTGTCCTGGAGTTGGGCATTTTAAACAGATTCCACTATTCCACCATGTGAATTTCGTCACGGTAGCATATTTTAACACTACACAGATATGAACTATTTCACAAAAAATGTGTGAAATAATTCACAGACGGCAGACTTAAATAACTTTAGACTTAACCCAACTTCGGTGTTCCATGTTACGTATTTTTTCCAAATAAACTTAACATTGAAGTTATTTAGAAGCGGTAGTTTTTTTACATGCCGGGTAGCGTTTCATTACCAAATTAGCGGGGGATTTATGTATAAATTTATTTGTTTTTGTCTGTTTACTTTATTTGGCAGCCAAGTTATGGCAGCAGATGTAACAAGGACATGTAGAGTAAATGAGGTCTTAATTGCCAATTTCGGGGCTACCGGAATTGATCGGGTTCACGTAAGGTGTGTCACCGGAATTTTTGATGGTGTTGATAAAATATTTTTCTATGCACTACCAATGAGTGCGACAGTAAAAGGTGCCGCTTATGCAACACAGTTTGTAAACTTAGGAAACACAGCACTTACCTCTGGAAGATTGCTAAATATTACATTTGGCTCTGGGGATACAAGTGGCACTGTTTATGGGTGCAGAGCCTTTGATTGTCGGAAACCAAAAAATGTGACTATTCAATAGAACTGGACTTGAATGTACATAGCTGATAACTTGATAAGGTGGATTCGCGCTAGCAATCCACCATTCGCGGCTATCCACTTAAGACGGGACAATAAACTACAACACTACCGTTCGGCCTGAGCTTGTCGAAGGCTGTTGTTCATGGTTCGACAAGCTCACCACGAACGGCTTAACCTGAAACTGTCCCGCCTTAAGTGGGGTAACCCCATTCGGTTACCATCTTAACGTGTTGTTCTGAAGCTGAAATTCACTATAGTTGCTATTTATGGTTCGCCGAATTCGATTTTTGCATTTTTTAGGCATAAATCTTCAGCATCACCGTCCAAAGCTTCGCACTTTTGTTTAGCGACCGCATAGTTAGCATCGCGGGTATCTGTTTCTGCATCTTTATGTGCAGCAGATGATTTTTCGATTGCTGTCGCATCGGCTTTTGAGGTCTTTAACTGGGCTTTAGCATAAGATTCTTCTTGAGTTTGGGCTGCTTTGGCTTCTTTTATGCACACTTCCTTGTCGTTACCAATTTTAGTGTCGCAGACCTGAATGGCAACCGCATAAGTCGCTTCGGCTTTAGCTATACGCTCTTTGTACCAGGTCTGTGCGTTGGGGTTGTAGGTATCGTCAAGCTGGGCTTTAACTACTTTCTTTTTACCTTTTATGGTTGCCAGACATATTTTTTTGTCATGACCTTTCATTTTCTTACATCGTACTTTGGCGACTTTGTATTGTGTGCCAAGATTACTCTGTAACGACTTGTATTGTTTTTTTGTAATGGTTTCAGCCATTACGCCAACACTCAGCGTAAAGCCGATAGCAAGCACTACTGCGCTGGGTCTTAAATGTTTCATGATTTTTCCTGTTAGAGCTTAAGGTATTTTCGTCTATCCTACTAAGGAACGTGCATGAAATAACTTGAACAACTTAAACGCTACCACCGTTCGTGCTGAGCCTGTCGAAGCATGAACTTGCTTAAGTTATTTCGTGCGCGTTCCTAAACAAGAATTACTGAGTAGGGTACAAATAGTTGCTCTGTTATTTTTATATTAAGATTTAGCTTATTTGCTGATTAAAGTTATTGTCAATCTTCAGCTCAGAAATACCCCTACCAGCCTTGCCTATTAAAGGCTATGAAACCATATCGATAATGGTGTAGGTAATTTCTCTGTGTCTGATATTTCACGCCTCTATTATTAAATACAGGCTATCCACTGGATGTTCGTGTTAAATAAGCTCATTATGAACAGCTTGGGGATAGCCTTTTAAACGTTATTACTTTGACAGTTAACCAATTTGTTTTAGTCAGCTGAACAACATTTTCAGCAAACATTGTTTATTTTTTATTCATTAAATGCTGAATATCTACAGGCTCTTTTTCTGTCGTGCCAGCACTTGCCGATGCAGGCGCGGGATTACTGTTTTGCATCACATGTTCTGGCACGGGATCGGGCGAAGGATCGCTGTTTTGCGTCACATGCTCAGGGACTACAGCAGGTGAAGGATTGGAATTTTGCATCTTCATTTCAGCGCTGGCTACCGCAGGCAAAGCACAAATAACCAGTATGGCTACTAATATTTTATTCATTTTATGATGACCTTATCATTTACTATACACAGCGAAACGGCGCTGCCCCGTTAAGCATAATTCGGTATGTTAACTGCACCCCTTTGTTGGCGTAGAGGCATCTTTATTGCAACAACATGAACCCGACTTTTGCAGGGCTTCCCATTCGTTCAACTGTTGCTCTGCATCGTATTTGGTAACGCCATATAATTCCTGAATCGTGCCAGCAAGCTGGTCGCGTTTGCCAGCAATAATGTCCAACTGATTGTCGGTTAGCTTACCCCATTGCTGTTTGGCGTTACCCTTAAATTGTTTCCAATTGCCTTCAATTTGATCCCAGTTCATCTGTATTCATCCTATTTTTGCATTATTTGGCGGGTCGTAGATATAAGCAACAGCGGTACACACCATTAACAGCGCTGCGCCTACCTCTCGGTTTTAAGCATAAGGTGATTTTTATTACTCGTCCGTCTGTTACCGCACACAGCACGTTATTTTTGGTTGCGCATTTTGTCTCGCTGACCTTTTTGCCAATCGGATAAACGTTTTTCAGCTTCAACAATGTCAGTCACGTAGCTATTTTTATGCGGTTTGCCGGTAAAGTAATTCTGGTTGTCGCCGATTAAATCCAGCTGGGCATGAGTCAGCCAGCGCCATTGATCTATCAGATTGTTTTTAAACTGTTGCCAGTTGCTGTTACTTTGATGGTTGTTCATTGTTATGGCTCTCATTCAAGGGTGGTATGGCAATCAGTATCGTGATCGATAACGGACACGAGCCGTCCAAATACCGAGGTTTATGGCCGATAGCTTGTTGCAGCGGCGAATTAAAAAAGCACAGGGACGCATCTCGTAGGGCATAAAATAAATCAGTTTCAACAGCTTGTCTGTTGGCTACCGCACACAGCTCAACTTGTTGGAGGTTGGTTTTTTAAAGCACCTTTTTTGTCAGTCCATCAAACTACGTGCGTTAACGTACAGAAGTCAGAAAACATCGGTGCTAGCATAAAGCCTGACTATGAGAACATTCTCCGTAGCAAGCTCCGATAGGGGATTACTGCCATCCTGGATTAGCTGTCGAGTTCCCTCATGATCACAGGAGACCTGTATGGTTACCCCCCCAATTGTACTCGCCAGCAATTACCTCATAGCGTCCCTGCCGCTTAAAGAGCGCGAACAATTACTCGCGCATTGTGATGCCATCGAACTTAACTTTTCCAAACTGCTTTACCAGGCAGGTGATTGCATGGCACACGTTTATTTTCCACTCGATGGTTTTATTTCCTTGGTGACGGCTATTGATGACAATGCAAAACTGGAAGTGGGTATGGTGGGTAAT
Source organism: Crenothrix polyspora (assembly GCF_900163755.1). Taxonomy (GTDB): domain Bacteria; phylum Pseudomonadota; class Gammaproteobacteria; order Methylococcales; family Methylomonadaceae; genus Crenothrix; species Crenothrix polyspora. The sequence continues at coordinate 14,618 of NZ_FUKI01000024.1, forward strand.
GAAGGTATGCTGGGCATTACCACGCTGTTGGATGTTGACATCGCGCCGTTTAATGCACTCATTCAAGGTGGTGGATCGGCACTGCGCATCAGTACATTAACGTTTCGACGCATCCTCGAACACAGTCCTGCGCTACAGCGGGTGTTGAAACGCTATCTCTACGTGTGCATGAAACAGCTGGCGCAAACCGCCGCCTGTACCCGTTTCCATCTGGTGGAAGAGCGTTTGGCACGCTGGTTGTTAATGACTCGTGATCGGGCACACTCAGACCACTTCCATGTGACTCATGTGTTTTTGGCCTATATGCTGGGTGTGCGCCGTGTTGGCATCACTAAAGCCGCGAAAATGCTCCAACAGAAAAAACTCATTAGCTACCAACGCGGTGACATAACAGTTCTTGATTCTATTGCTTTGGAGGCGATTGCTTGTCGCTGCTATCGGGTTGATAAAAATATTTACGCTAGCATAATGGCAGAACCGACATTCCGCACCCCCCTACCCAGAATTTGCATATAATTTAACATACCGATTTCCAAG
>NZ_FUKI01000065.1 GCF_900163755.1 Crenothrix polyspora
CAAAAAACGCAGCCAGTGCCGATTTGATATTGGGCTTACCCTGGAATTTAAAGTAGATACCAAAAATGGTTGCCCGGTATTCCAGCGGCGACAGAAGCCGATTGGCATAGCGAATATCTGGCGCCGATTCTGTCGGTGAAGATTGTTGAGGGTATTCAAGCCGCGATTGATCACATCAACCACTATGGCTCGGGGCATACGGACGGCATTGTGACGCAAAGTCTGGCGCTGGCTCGGCAATTTGAAGAGCGGGTGGATTCGGCATCGGTGATGATTAACGCTTCGACCCGATTATCAGGAGGCGGCGATTATGGTTTGGGTTCGGTAGTCGGCATCAGCACGGATAAGCTGCATGTGCGTGGTCCGGTCGGGCCTGACGAGCTAACCACCTATAAATGGGTGGCTTATGGGGATGGGCATTTAAGGAAATGAACAGTAATGTAGGGCGTATTAGCGGTAGCGTAATACAACGTAGGGTGGTTTAAAAACATCCATCTCAATACGTTTCACTATTGAGCCCTCCCGCGCTACTCATCAAAAAAACTTGATTCAGTTGAGTATTCGCTGCTTATAGCGTCAGTAAGCAAAGAATCTAATGATTCGCCTTGCTTAAGCTTTTCTACATGGCGATAGCTTAATTTTGCAAATTTCCCTTCAAGACAATTCGGGTCAGTTTGGTAGGTTTTATATTCATGCAGTATGCCTTCGACAGCCTTCAATTTTTTAGATAAAACGGTGCGTTGTGGATTCAGTTTTTCTTTGATGATATGGCTCAATTTTAAAGAAAGCAGCTCGGAATTTGCTAAATAACTTTTAAAAATGGCATTTGTATTGGCTTTTAAATTTTCATGATCAGCGTCAATAAGAGTGTCAATAAAAATATTGTTGATAATAATGACGCTGGCGTTGTCATACGCCTCAATCAGATAGTAATTTCCCGTTGCACCATCAAAATTCAACTCGTAGCTAGGTACTGTATCACCAATGTAATATCTATCTAAAACACAGTTGAGTTTTTTGGTTTGAATTTCTTTGCCTTCGTTAGTATAGAAACTATCGAACATTCCCATTATGTTCTCCTGATTTAATTGCCTAAATGAATTCCGCCCTCACACGTTTTATTTTGTCTTTGCCTTTACCCTACACGGCTAAAAAACGATTTCCAAGCCTTTTTCTTGCACTAAATGCAACAATTTAAGGGCTATTCCGGTTGGACGTTTTTGCCCCACTTCCCATTTTTGCACGGTAGAGACACTGGTATTTAACAGCGCGGCAAATACGGACTGACTGACATTGGCTTTTTCCCGAATTTGCTTAATTTGTTCGGGCTGTAAAGGTTCTATAGGCGGCAAACATAAGCGGTCAAATTCCCGCAAGGTGGTTTTATCCATCGCTCCGGCACGATAGAAACCTTGTGCAGTTTGGTGAACCACTTCAAGAATGGCTGATTGATTTTTTTTCATGGCATTCTACCTTGATGAGTTCGTTGGCACGTTCCAAATTTTCAATAATTTGCGGCGGGTAATGTAACAGTTCAACAGCTAATCGTTTTAACGCGGCTTGCTCTTTTTGACCTATATTGCTGCGGGTATTTTTTTCAAAACCGAAGACAAAAAACCAGTGGCTGCCTTTGTTGGTGGCAATTAATGTGCGAAAACCACCGCTTTTGCCTTGGCCTTGTTTGGCGATGCGTTTTTTAAACAACCCGCCGCCTAAATCTGCCTCATAAAGTCCAGCTTTCATTTCCTGCACTGCCTGACAAAGTGTGTAGGAGTTTAAATCCTGTTTCTTTGCCCAGTTATCAAACCAGTGAGTTTTGTAAATGTACATGTAGCTTGGTTTTAGTTACGCTAATGAACACAAAATATAGCACTAAGTGCAATCTTTATCAATATGTGAAAAACAGGCAAAAAAGGGTGGTTGAGTTCCATCCTTGGTTGTTTTTGAAATGGATTTCACTGCGTTCTACTCAGCCTACCTCGCTGCATGTCCGTGGTCCGGTTGGGTCTGATAAGTTGACAAGCTGTAAATCGGTAACTTATGGGGATGGGCATTTAAGGGGTTAGAAAACAGTTATGGATGTTAATAGTCTAAAATGTACAACAATCTCCAACCTCTTTATCTCGCACATTATAAAATCAACAAGCAAAATCATTGTCGGCTTAACCCTGAGAGCATTACTGGTCGCTTGCTCCGAATACCAGCCTATTAATAGGCCAAATGCCACACTGGTAAAACCTCGGAGTCAAATCAAGCCAAATTACATCCCGCATCCGCTAGGCGAAAGAACCGTAGAAGATATTATGCAAATTTACGGTACACATGTAACGCGCAAACTTAACAACTATTTCACCAAAGCCAAGGTATCTTTTCCTCCCAAAGCACCCTGGTCGCCTTAAAACAGGAAAAGAAACTGGAACTATGGGCTAAGGATAACAAAGAATTCCGCCTTATCCACACCTACGGCATTCAGGCTGCCAGTGGCGTAGCAGGCCCCAAATTGCGCCAAGGCGACAGGCAAGTGCCAGAAGGCGTTTACCGCATCGAGGGGCTGAATCCCAATAGCAATTACCACTTGTCCATGAAAATCAACTATTCAAACGAATTTGATTTGTTCCATGCTGAGGAGGAAGGACGCACTAATCCTGGTTTGGATATTTTCATTCATGGCTGGGCTGTCTCAATCGGTTGCCTAGCTATGGGTGATGAAACCATAGAAGAACTTTTTGTCCTCACCGCAAAAGTAGGTGCCGAAAATGTAAAAGTCGTGATAGCCCAGCACGATCCAAGCTCCTACCCATTAGAAAGCGATTCTGAACAACTTCCGGAATGGACAACGGAGCTTTATGACGATATTTCCGACGAAATCAATGACCTGTCAACTACGGCGAAGTCGGCGCAATCCATGGGGTCAGTCAGTATCAATGCTACTAATCAATAGCAAGTATTCACTACCGTACACTTTTTCCAAAGCTATTGCTATTTTTTAACAGTTTGATAATTTAGTGAATTTTTTCATAAAATCACCATGCTAAATTGTCACAAAGTTTATAGGGCTATACACCAGGCATTAATCAAAGCGCTGGGTATTGAAATGAAAGGCAACCAGGCCAGGCATATGAATATCATGGCAGGGTTTATTTGTGGGATCGTCCAAAGTGGTGAAGTCAAGCTGGCGGAAGTTGCCAGTGAGATACCCAAAGCAGGCCAGGAAGAAAGCAAAATCATGCAGTTGCGCCGTTGGCTTAAGAATGAAGCGGTAGATATTGATCTGTATTACCTGCCATATATCAAGCAGATATTGAAGGCACTCGCAAAACAAACGATAGTTCTGATTATTGATGGCAGCACGACAGCAAGCGGCTGTGTCACCTTGATGGTCAGCGTTCTCTATAAGGCCGACCGTAAGGATTCGTGCGTGTTTGGATAGTAGTGCTCTGTAACCCGCATTAAACCTG
>NZ_FUKI01000047.1 GCF_900163755.1 Crenothrix polyspora
AAGCTCTGGTTCGGAGTAATATAGGCTGTCTGTACCGCCAAAGACCGACAGAGCAATGGTGCGTTCGCGCCCGTACGTTAGCATGGTTTAGGATTACGTCAGTGATATTGGTGAAGTCCAGGTTTTCCTGGCTATCCCGTTTGAGAGAGTGATTTTTGAGACGTTTCCACGGCGGTATGGTACTTGTTTCCAGCCTGAGGATACTGCCATGAGCAAATTCAAAAACACCTTTGAACTGAAGTTTCCTAATGCCGCCGGTATTGATATTGGTGCTTCCAGCCATTTCGTTGCCGTGCCGCCTGACAGGGATGACCAGCCTGTCCGTGAATTTCCTAGCTTTACCGAAGACCTCAATGCCCTCGCCGATTGGTTGACCGCCTGCGAAATCGATACGGTGGCCATGGAATCGACCGGCGTGTACTGGATTCCTCTATTTGATCTCCTAGAGGCGCGGGGCTTTACCGTTTACCTAGTCAATGCACGTCATGTCAAAAACGTACCGGGTCGTAAATCCGATGTACTCGATTGCCAATGGTTACAACAGTTGATGAGTTTTGGCCTGTTGTCGGGGGCTTTTCGGCCACAAGGGGATTATGCCGCGCTACGCACTCTCGCAAGGCTACGTGAAATGTTGCTGCGCTGCCAAGCCACCCATATCCAGCATATCCAAAAGGCTTTGCTGTTGATGAACATCCTGCTGACGGAAGTGCTGTCTGATGTAATGGGCGTGACCGGCCAACTGATAATCCGCGCCATTTTGGCGGGTGAACGTGATGGCGAAACCTTGGCCAGCTACCGCAACGGCCATGTCAAGGCCAGCGAGGAAGACATCGCCAAGGCCTTGCAGGGCAGTTGGCGGGATGAGCATTTGTTCAGCCTTAAGGTAGCTGTCGAATTGTACGATTTTTATGCAGAGCAGCTGATGGCGTGTGACCAGCAAATACAACAACAGATGGAAGACTTGGCACGCTATGATCTCAAGCCAGAAAAACCCAAACGCCGTGGCGGCAAGCCCAAGAATGCGCCCAAGTTTGATGCCCGTGCTTTGTTGATGCAAATGTGTGGTGTGGATTTAACCCGTATCGATGGCATTGATGTGACAACGGCTTTTAAGGTACTGTCGGAAATCGGTGCTGATATGTCCAAGTTCAAGAGCGCAAAGCATTTTGCTTCTTGGTTGGGCTTGTGTCCTGGAACAAAAATCAGTGGAGGTAAAGTGCTTTCGGCGGCAACCAAGCGAACCTCCAACAAGGTTGCACAAGCCCTCAAAATGGCGGCAGTGAATTTACGCAATAGCCAATCAGCCTTGGGGGCGTACTATCGCAGATTATGTGGCCGGATGGACAAAGGCAAAGCCGTTACCGCTTGTGCCCATAAACTGGCACGGTTAATATACGCCATGTTAACCAAAGGTGAAGAGTACGTAGACCAAGGTCAAACCTACTACGAAGAAAAATACCGCGAACGGGTCATTAAAAACTTAACCAAACGTGCTGAAGAACTAGGTTTTCAATTAACTCCAGCCTCAGAAATGGCTTAAAAAATATGAATTATATCAGAAACTTAAAACGAGCTTCTTGAGAGCTTCAGCAGTTATTGAAAATGGCGTAATTTCCTACGAGTTCTCAAAAAGGCTGTCAAAGCTACTGTATAACCCTGAAATGTATCAGAAAATTAGTGTTCTTCAGCAAAAGTTATTTA
>NZ_FUKI01000083.1 GCF_900163755.1 Crenothrix polyspora
TTCACTACCGTACACTTTTTTTCATGTAAAAAAGTCATTTAATTTTCAAATTGTTACTTTTAAGTCTATACAAAATGGAGGGAGTTCTAAACCACTGGACAGCAATCTTGTTAATAATCGCCGCCCCAATTTGAACAAGCTCAAGTCACATCGTGTCTTTCGGTGGATCAATTTTTGCCAACCATTTTTCAGGGCATATTCCCCCAGATAAATCGTCCAAATGTAAGCCAAAGCCACTGCGATTAGCAACCTGGAAATCCGCTCTGGACACCTGAGGCCGCTTTTGTGCAAATTGAAGCCACGGCTTTTTATGTCTGAAAACAGTGTTTCAATTCTAAAACGCTTGCGATACCAAAGATAGGCTTCGTCCGCTGTCTGAAAACTGGTGACCCAGAATATAGGGGTTTTATGTGAACGTTTCCAGCAGGCTACCGCATTAACAATCGCATTACGCTTATCTGTAAATTCTAACCCCTCAATAAAGACCGATTCGTCACCACGGAGAGGGCATATGTCCTTAAACTGAAATCGCTCACCTTCCTCGTACAAGGCAGAATCTACACTGGAACGGAACACATAATGCCACCCAAAGCTTTTGATTGTGTTTAGCCATTCTGCGCCATCAAACTCCCCATCTCCAAGGCAAACAACATCAGCCCCTTTGGGAACCAATGCTTTTACCAAGCGAATCAATTCAATGTGCATGGCTTCAGGGAAATGGCCTTTTTTGGCTTTGCGCGTTACCCATAATACGGGAATTGCCCGTCCTTTATAATAGACACTGACCATCAAGGTCATGCAGCCACGCCCCGTAGTGCTGCCATCGATTATAAAAACTAAAGTTTGATGGGCAAGAGACTTCAATATCTGTTTGATGTAGGGCAAATAATAGAGATCGACATCCACAGATTCATTTTTTAACCAACGGCGCAGCTTCATAACATGGCTATCTTCCTGACCGGATTTGGGTATTTCACCAGCAACTTCCGTTAATCTTACTTCCTTGCTTTGAAGGATTCCACAAATAAAGCCCACCAATACGTTAAGGTGTCGTGCTTGATTACCTTTTACTTCAAACCCCAGTGCCTTGATTAGTGATTGATGAACTGCTCTATAAACTCTGTAACAGTTTGGCATACTGAATTTACACAAAAATGCGTAAATTTATCAAATTGTTAAAAAATATCAAGTAGTTTTCAAAAAGTGTACGGTAGTGAAACATATTTTATAAATATCCCATGAATAAAGATCATTTAACAGCCTTGGTTCGATACCGTACAGACGGACAGAATTTTGGTGCGTATTATGACGGGTAAGTGTTGGATATCACAATTCAACTT
>NZ_FUKI01000051.1 GCF_900163755.1 Crenothrix polyspora
CCACAATGCCTGAACAATTCCATCAGAAGCATCATCTGGATGCACCGTACCGCACGAAGCCAACAACTGACTGCCTGGTTCGTGTAGGCCGACCGTAAGGATTCGTGCGTGTTTGGATAGTAGTGCTCTGTAACCCGCATTAAACCTGGATTTTTATCATTTTTACTGAAAACAGCCCTGTCCGAAATTGATCTGTTTCGGACATGCCTTCCAATGGGTGTACAAAAGTAAGCTAAATGTATTTCGTACACAGGTTATAATTCGTACATCCCTTTCGGACGGAATTGGCTCATGTCGCGAGTTTTTGCATACTGTCGCGTTTCGACTACCGACCAAATTACCCTGAATCAAAGTATAGAAATCAAGGCAGCTGGGTTTGCTATTGAAACGCAGCGCCTTATTGAAGAGAGCATCAGCGGATCCGTGGCAGCGAAAGAACGTCCAGGCTTTACTAAATTGATCGACTGGATGGAGTCCGGCGATATTTTGGTAGTGACAAAACTTGACCGGCTTGGGCGTAATGCGATGGATGTGCGGGCAACCGTAGAGCTGCTTTCTGGTCAGGGGATACGCGTACACTGTCTTGCTCTGGGGGGCGTTGATCTGACCAGTTCAGCGGGGAAGATGACAATGCAAGTAATCGCTGCGGTCGCTGAATTTGAACGTGACCTGTTAATTGAACGGACGCAGTCAGGGATTAACCGGGCTAAGGCTGTTGGCAAACAATTTGGCCGACCACCCATACTAAATAAGGTGGAACGAGCAAAAGTCATGGAAAAATTGGCTGCTGGCCTTAATGTTACCGAGTTAGCCCGTGAATTCAAGACGCCCCGACAAACCATTATGCGAATAAGGGAGGTTGCTTTGACATCAAAATAAAACGGGCGGTTTATTGCCCTGAATAACCTGTACTTTTTAGCGGCGGATTTATCACACCTAGAGCACCCATATGCCACGATACTTTCGAACCACCCACAGCCGGAGTCCAATGGCATGCAACCCAGCGATACCGCTTATCCCCGCTTTAAAACCCGCCTGACGCAAGCAGAGTTAGAGCAGTTCTACACCCCGACAGAAGCTAACACCGGAATTAATTGCGGGCTTCAGTCCATACCGCACATCCCATATCAACCGCTTCGGATTGTTCGAGCTGAAAGAGCGCTATCCACTGCTGGTGGACTATTGGATTATGTTTTGAATGTAAAATGTAGGATTAATGCGGGTTACAGGTCACTACTATCAATTTACGAAGCAATCCTTACGCCTAGCCGTGTAGGCCAAAAGCATTCCGAATCATAACGCCAAGACTGAAATGCAAATTGATCAACTCGTCATTTTTCATGGCCGCAATAGCAAGTTTGTGTTCACCATCCAGTATTGTCATCAGATGATCGACTGCATCAACAATGGTTTTTGGTTGTTGAACGCTTTGTTGAAAATGGTCTTTCCAGTTTTTAGCCATTAGTTAAAACCTCATAGGTTACGTTATTTGTCTAATCGTTTTGCATCTTGGATAACTGGAACAACCCAGAAATTGATTTCCTGGATTGTTGCCATTTCGTGCTGTCCTTAAAACCATTTTATTGCCACAGTTCGGGCATGAATTATTATCATGCCGTTTTTCGACAATTGTTTTTACGTGGTTAACATGGTCAATATGGGTTCTGATCGATGGTTTTAATCGACCCGATTGAATTGCGGTGCAAATATCCAGAACTTCATCCTCGCTCAGGATAAATAGCGTTTTGTTTTTGATAAACCGGATATAGCCGCCACCGTAAACAACGTTATCTGGCATAGCAGTTTTGAAGGTGCTGTCACCGATAAAAACAACCAGCGAAAATACTTTGTTAGAATCAAGTTCTAAAGCGGCTTGCAGCGTTTGGGTGTGTTTGTAATTTTGATGCAGTGGGTTCTGGAATTTGGAAGTGTGCCGGTAAATTTTCTGTGTCCAAGTTTTTTGCTGGGGACTACCGAATATCCAGCCTTTCATGTTCTTGGTTTCGATAACGAAAACACCATGTCGAGAAACAATAATATGGTCGATTTGGGTTGTGCCGTCTTCTGTTGGTAACGTCACATTTTTGAACAGTGTGTAGACCTGCTTATCCAAAAAGAATTTTGCCGCCAAGTTAACTTGAAGCTCACCGATTGCGCCTTTACCAAAAGGTGATTTCAGGATTGCCGCGATAAGGAACAGCGGTAATAGCCACCAAAATTCACGTATTATCGGAACAAAAACGTTTAGCAGGATTTGGTTGATGTCCATTGAATCCTTGATGGTAGGTTATTACCTACAAGGATAGACCAAACTTTAGGCAATCTAACTAAACCCTACATTTTACGGTTAGTTGGGTTTGGATTTGGCGCACAAAAGCCTGGGTTATCCACATGTTTTGTGGATAACCCGCACGCTACAGCATCGGGGCAATCATCACCCACCGTAAAATCCTATGAAACATTTCTGTCGTTTGTTTAAGTTCACGGTATTTAAAGCCGGACAAAATAAGGCAACGCCACCAGCACAACACCGATTCCAAGCAATAGCGGCACTGTCCCGACAAAGTAGGGATAGACCATCAGCGCCAAGCCGCACAGCAAAGGCGACAGCCGTTGCTGTTTTTTGCCGTAAACGAAAAAGCCCAGGCCAACCGAACTGAACACCACGCCCCAGAGCAGCAATGCTTCACTGGTCATGTTGATTCCTGCGGCACAAAGCGTATCAAGCCATAGCGCGGTGGGTTCAGCTTTTTTTCCAGTTGCTCAAGAGCCATGCGGATCACTTCGGTGTAGCCGTCCTGTAATTTGCCCTTGTCGCCGTAGCCGAGCGAGGCCATGAGTTTTAACAGGCGCTCGTTGTCAGTTTGGTCGAGCCAGCAGGTTAAATGGCGGTCGCCGGATTTCAATCTGGATTCGCGGTAGCGTTTTTGTTTTTCTGAGTTTTGGATTGTCATAGTCGGTTATATGTAACTGCAAAGTTGGTTATATATAACCAATTTTGGTCACATGGGCAGTTTCGCCTTTTCTTGTGGTCAAAATCGGTAGTTATTTAATAAAAAATATTATTAATCAATGTGTTGGTGTTTTTGTTGGGTTGAATTTGCGCCCACAAAACGCCACTCTCAACTTTATGAGCAGCAAGTTCCGTACCGTCAAAAAACCGTGTTTTTTGGCCTATTTTTACTAAAACAAATGCTTTAGTGGTTTTAGTCGCCTCATCGTTTGCCAGTGTGTGTTTTTACTGTCCTTAATAGGCTTTAATTTGCATGGGATCTAGAAAATTACGTTTTACCATTCCCAATAAAAATTTATAAAATACTTATTTTAGTGTATAGTACAGGCTGGCATTGAGGCCAAAATTTTTTTTCAGGTTTGCAAACGCGAGGTGGAGCAGTCATGGCCGATACCAACGAAACCGGATTTCCGGCCATCCGAAAAGAGTTCCTGGGGTTTTTGAAATACTCCAAGGGGCATTCGGATGCCACCTGTTACAACTACAACTCGGATTTGAACCGCTGGCAAAAGTGGCTGCTGTCCGAACAACTGAACTGGCGGCAATGCAGCGCGAACGATGTGGAGCATTTTGTCTCGTATTTGTCGCGTGAAGGCGTGGGGGCGCATGCGGTGGCGCGGAAGATTTCCTGCCTGGCCACATTCTACAAATGGGCGAAGCGCAACCACAAGGTACAGGAAGACCCGATTTACCAGATCGAAAAGCCCAAGCGGCCACGGCGCATCCCCGTGTGGCTGGAGACCGAGGAACAGGCCGCACTGCTGAAAGCCACCCGCAACTATGACGACATCCCCGACAATATCTTTGGCCGCAGCCGCGCCTCTTCGCTGAAAATACGCCAACGCTATGACCTGCTGTTTGAGCTGATCCAAAAGTCCGGCCTTCGGATCAGCGAGGCGTTGGGGCTGAAGGTGGCGCATGTGCGCGTGGTCGATGGTGTCGCAAAACATGTGCGGGTGATCGGCAAGGGCGATAAGGAACGGCAGGTGCCGTTGCCCGAATCGTTTGGCCGTGTGCTGGCGTTATCCTTGGCGGGGAAGGGCGGCGAGGATTATGTGTTCGCCAAGAAAGCCGGTGCCAAGGCACCCGGTGCCCATGCGGTACGAGCGTATTTAAAGAAACTGATCGACAAGGCCGGCATTGATAAAAAGGTCACGCCGCACAAATTACGGCATACGTATGCCACGCGGCTATTGGAAAAGGATGTGCAACTGGTGGACATCCAGGCGCTGCTGGGCCATGAGAGCATCGCCACCACGCAGATTTACACCCATGCGGGGCAGGAGCGGTTGAGTAAGCTGGTGGCGGATATTTGAAGCGCGTGTTTAGATATTTTTCTCTGTACATGACAAAAAATTATAGCGATTGGCAACATTGTTTTAAATCAATAAATTGAA
>NZ_FUKI01000052.1 GCF_900163755.1 Crenothrix polyspora
AGCAGGGGATATAACTCCACCGATAGCGCCGATTATTAATGCCACCGACGGCAGCCCAATTACGGGTGTCGCGGAAGCGGGTAGCTTTGTCACTATTAAAGATGCCTTGGGTGCTGTGATGGGTACAGGCACAGCGGATGCGGTGACCGGTGCGTACAGTATCGTGCCGAGTGTTGTTCTTGTTGATGGTGCGGTGTTGAGTGTGACGGCTACGGATGCAGCAGGTAACGTCAGTCCAGTAGCCATGACTACCGTGGATGCAACAGCGCCAGCACTACCAACGATTAACGCTACCGACGGCAGTTCGATTACCGGTGTTGCCGAAGCGGGCAGTGTCGTGACTCTCAAAGATGCGGCGGGTGTATTAATTGGCACGGCGACAGCGGATGCACTGACCGGTGCATACAGTATCGTGCCGAGTGTTGTTCTTGTTGACGGTGCGTTGTTGAGTGTGACGGCTACGGATGCAGCAGGTAACGTCAGTCCAGTAGCAACTGCTACCGTGAATGCAGCAGGGGATATAACTCCACCGATAGTGCCGATTATTAATGCCACCGACGGCAGCCCAATTACGGGTGTCGCGGAAGCGGGTAGCTTTGTCACTATTAAAGATGCCTTGGGTGCTGTGATTGGCACAGGCACAGCGGATGCGGTTACTGGTGCTTATAGTATCATACCGTCTACCGTACCAGCCGATGGTGCTGTGCTGAGCGTGATCGCTACGGATGCGGCGGGTAATGTCAGTCCAGTAGCCACGACTACCGTGGATGCAACAGTGCCAGCACTACCAACGATTAACGCCACCGACGGCAGCCCAATTGCGGGTGTTGCGGAAGCAGGTAGCTTTGTCACTATTAAAGATGCTTTGGGTGCTGTGATTGGTACAGGCACAGCGGATGCGGTTACTGGTGCTTATAGTATCGTACCGTCTACCGTACCAGTCGATGGTGCTGTGCTGAGCGTGACCGCTACGGATGCGGCGGGTAATGTCAGTTCAGTAGCCACGACTATCGTGGATGCAACTGCACCCACATCTATTGTATCTGCCATTGGCGATACCTCTAAAACAGCGGCGGAAGCAACCCATGCTGCCGGTGTTGTCACGGTCAATGGTGAAACCGGCAGCACGTCCGTGCTGACCTTGGTCGGCGTGAACGGCACAGTTACCAAAACCATCGCCAACGATGGCACGGCCTTACCTGTGGTATTAAGCGCTGCCGACTTGACAATCTTGGGTGATGGTGCGGTGGAAGTCACTACTATCACTACCGATGTAGCAGGCAATGCTATCACCACAGCCGATGTCAGTGATGGTGATTTTGTCCTCGATACTGTCGCACCAATGCCAGTAATAAGCGCGATAGGCGATGTGGCCAAAACAGCGGCGGAAGCCACCGATGCAGCGGGTGTTGTCACCGTCACTGGTGAAACCGGCAGCACGTCCGTGGTGACTTTTGTCGGCGTAAACGGCACAGTTACTAAAACCATCACGAATGATGGTACGGCCTTACCCGTGGTATTAAGCGCTGCCGATTTGACAACATTAGGTGATGGCGCAGTGGAAGTGACTACCGTCACGACCGATGCCGCAGGCAACCCTACCACCACAGCCGATGTCAGCGACGGTGATTTTGTACTGGATACCGCAGCGCCTACACCCACCGTAACTGCGATAGGTGATGCAGCCAAAACAGTGGCGGAAGCGACTGATGCCGCCGGTATTGTCACCGTCAATGGCGAAACCGGCAGCACGGCCGTGGTGACGTTTGTTGGCGTGAACGGCACGGTCACCAAAACCATCGCCAACGATGGCACAGCTTTACCCGTCGTGTTAACGGCGGCCGACTTGGCAACCTTGGGTGATGGCGCAGTGGAAGTGACTACCGTCACGACCGATGCCGCAGGCAACCCTACCACTACAGCAGATGTCAGCGATGGTGACTTTATATTGGATATCATAGCACCCATAGTTACAGCACCTGTTGTAAGTTACACAGATAATAATATACCAGCAGACCAGATTGACCTTATCGTACAAACATTTGGCTCAGGAACGGGACGAGCATCGTTTGCATCGGCGGGTGTGATTGCAACGACAAGCTATATTTACTCGGCAGGGGCTGTTCCGGATGGCGATTATACGCTTTCCAATACCGTTTCTGGTTTGGAAACTTGGTGGGCTTCTGCAAATGTTACAGTGCCAGCCGCGCAAGACTTGGCGTTTAGAGATCACACAGGTGATGTTAATGGCCGTTTCTTGGCCGTTAATGCAAGCGCCGCACCCGGTGAATTTTATCGCCAACCAATAACGGTAAGTGATGCTGGCGATTATAAGGTTGCCGCATTTTTAGCCAGTGCTAACAATGCACCTATCAACGCCAATGTCACTATTAAAATCGTGGATAGCCTGGGCAATATTGTGGCATCAATAGATACAGGGGACTTACCGGATTACACCAATGCGGCTTCTGCCTGGAGAGAATATAGCCTGATGGCAAATTTACCCGCTGGCAGCTATAACTTTGTTTTAGTCAACAATGCGCCTGGTGGATCGGGTAATGATATCTTCATCGATGATATTTCATTCTCCTACATGGGTGTGAATGCTATTTCAGGCATTACAAGTACAGCGGCGGTTACTAACGATACCAGCCCTGTTATTAATGGCGCACTCACTACGGCTTTAGATAGTGGTGACATTGTTAATGTTTATCGTGATGGTGTCAAAGTGGGTACGGCTACGGTATCTGGTAATGCCTGGACATTTGCGGACAGTGGATTGATTGATGGGACTACTTATATTTACACTGCAAAAGTGGCTGATCCTGCTGGTAATGAAACGGTAACTGGTACTGCGTTCACTATGACCATAGACACGACAGCGCCAACCGCAACGGCTTCTGTGACTGGCTATGCGGATAATGTGGGTGGGGTGACCAGTACAGCCAGCACTGCACCAACCACTGATGACACATCGCCCGTTATCAATGGCACACTTAGTGCGCCGTTGGCTGTGGGGGAAGTGGTCAATGTTTATCGGGGTACTACGTTGATAGGAACCGCCACGGTGAATGGCCTGACATGGACGTATGCCGACAGTGGCTTGGCTAATAGCACCACTTATGCTTACAAGGCAAGAGTCGCGGATGCGGCTGGGAATATCTCTGCGACGAGTGTTGCCTTAAATATAACCATAGATACCACTACGCCTGGCATCGATGTCACGCCCCCGACCATTATCGGCTTCAGCTCAGCCACAGTTGATGGCACGTATGGTGATGGCAGCATTATTAATATCACGGCAACAGCGTCAGAACCAGTGGCCGCTGGCTCTTCAATTGATATCCTCCTGGATACCGGTGATATTGTCCATCTGGTCGCCGCTGCTGATGGCACTACAATGATTGGTGATTACATTGTCAGTCCAGGCGATACCTCAACAGATTTGAAGGTGTTAAGCTACACGGCGGGCACGGTTGCCGCACCGTCTGTACACGATTTGGCTGGTAATGCCATGACCAGCACAGCTATGCCTGTAGCCAGTGCGAACATTGACGCAGCACAAGCAATTGTTGTTGATTCGCCTATACAAGCGCCTGCTACATTAGCATTAATGGGTGACAGATTAGACGACCATTTGGGTTGGGATGTGGCCAATATTGGTGACTTTAACAACGACGGCATCAGTGATTTTGCCATCAGCGCACCGCAATGGGACATTAATCCGAACCTATTTGGCGCTTATGATGCAGGCGCTGTTTATATTGTCTACGGTAACCAGACTGGCTTGCCCAACGTGGGTGATATGCAAAACTTGACTGTCGCCCAAGGCTTTAGGTTGACAGGGCATGATGCTTCTAATCTCCTTTATGGTGGTGACGCTATCGGTGAAATCATTAACCCCTTGGGCGATATTAACGGCGATGGTTATGCAGATTTGGGCATAGGCGCAAAAAATACCGACACAGCCTATGTCTTATTGGGCGGCAATGCAGCCACATTCTCAGCAACCACCTACGATATTGAGTCAGTCAATGGCAATATCTTTAGTATTGCTGGGGGCGGCGCTTTTGGGTACTCCGTAAGCGGTGCTGATGTTAATAACGACGGATATTCTGATATTCTGATTGGCGCACCTTTGGTTGACAATAGTATTCTGGACTGGGATAGAGGCCGTGCTTACATCATGTATGGCCATGCAGGCGCTGCGACAGATGTCAACTTTACAGACGTAACCCTGACAAGCAATACGTTCACCAACCAAACGCTGAGTAGTGTTTTGTCGGCAAGCAATGATTTGCCTTTGTTCGCCGATGCTAATGACGCTAGCATTGCCAACCCGTATCGCTTGGGCGACTCCATCAGCAATGTGGGTGATGTCAATGGCGACGGGATTAATGACTTTGTTGTCACTGCACCCACTTCAGATAATGCCATGTCGGGTACTGGCAACGCAGGTTCCGCGTGGTTGGTTTACGGGCAACAGGGTAAATACACATTTAATGTGGATTTAAGTAATCTTACCCTCGCGCAAGGGGTACAAATCAATGCCTATGGCGGTGAACTCTTGGGTGGGGAAGGTTCAGGCCATAATTTAACCACAGCCTTGGGTGATATTAACGGTGACGGGGTGGGCGACTTTGCAATCTCTGCGCCTTCTTCTGCCGCAACAGGTAGTGACGGACAAGTGTGGGTTATTTACGGGCGTAATGGTGGCTTAACCCACGACATTAATTTAAATGTTAATGCGCCGTTTCTCAGTACTTCACTTGGGTATGATTCTGGCGTTAATCCATTTACTGCGGCAGATGGCTTCTTGTTACGCTCTGAGCTTGAATTTTTGACCTCATCGAATTTAGGTGTAAGTATACGTGGCGGACAGGATATTAACGGCGATGGAATAGACGATTTTGTAGTGTCCGATCCAACCCAAAATCAAACATGGGAAGGCGATGCCGGTTCGGTCTATGTCGTGTACGGCCAAGACGGCGGTTTTGGCAGCAATGATATTACCTTGCCTAATTTGCTGGCCAACTCGCAACAAGCCGTAGAAATTAAAGGCTTAACGGGTGGTGATACTTTAGGCTCGGGTGTGGCTTTAGGTGATTGGAACGGCGATGGTCTGTCAGAAATAGCGATAGGCCAGGCCAATGGCGATTCGTCTAACGGATTCCTCGTTAATGACGATATTGGTGGTGCTTTTATCATGCCTAGCATTAGCCAGCTGACTCAAGCTGTCATAGCCACTGCTAATACGATTACGGCTATTAATGGTTCACCTGACCGTGTCTCAGGCGGCGCGGGTAACGACACTATTAATAGTGTTTCTACTAAAGATGTGGCCTATGGTGGTTCAGGCGCTGATGTGATTAACATTATCAGCAATGACTTTACCCGTGTGGATGGAGGTTTGGGTATTGATACCTTAACGGTTGCCAGCCCTAGCGCAATGGTGCTGGATTTGGCCGCTTTGGGCAGTAAAGTACAGAATTTTGAAAAGTTTGACCTGGGTGTGGCCGATGGCGTTGGCCATACCATCAACTTACGTTTGTCGGATGTGCTCAATGAGACCACCAACACCGTATTAGGCCACATGGAAGTTACCGGTGGTGCAGTCGATACCGTGAATCTCAATGGTACAGGTAACTGGATAACATCCAGCCCTGTAACAGCATCCGGCATTACGTTTGATATTTACCATAACAATCTGTTGGATGCAGCCAATACCTTGGGTGATGTGTGGATACAGCAAGGTGTGAATGTAGCGTATACACCCGATACTTCGGCACCTTTAGTATTAAACTTCAGCTCAACCACAGCGGATGGCAGTTATGCTGCTGGCAGCAGTATTAATATCACTGCAACAATGACAGAATCTGTTAAGGCGGGATCATCCATTGATGTGACGCTGAACACAGGTGATCTGATTCATTTGGTAGCTGCGGCGGATGGTACGGCGTTGGTAGGAACTTATACTGTTGGCCTGGGTGATGCCGCTGCTGATTTGAAGGTAATCAGCTACACGGCAGGTACTTTTGCTGCACCGGCAGTGCATGACTTGGCAGGTAATGCCATGACCAATATGGCCATGCCAGTAGCGAACGCTAATATTGATGCCGTGCAGGCGATTGTGGTGGCAGCACCTATTGCAGAACCCGCTGTGGATACATTAAAAGGTGATAATGGCGGGGATAATTTAGGTCGGGATGTTTCAAACGTAGGTGATTTTAATGGCGATGGTATTGCTGATTTTGCAGTCAGCGCTCCAAACTATGATGCAACTTCGGGATTCTTTGGTGGCAATAATGAAGGCGGCGTTTATGTCGTTTATGGCACTACAGCAGGTATACCCGTTATCGGTGATATTGGAAGCATGGCAATTACCCAAGGCTTAAAAATAACAGGGGCAAGTCCTGGTGATGTCATAGGTAAAATGATTAATGCCGTCGGCGATGTTAACGGTGATGGCTTTGCTGATTTAGTGATTGGTGCAACCGCCGTCAATAAAGCTTATGTAGTTTTGGGCAGTAATATTGCTTATATCACGGGTAGTGTATCTTTAGGTGCAGTGCTAGGCACTACCACTAGTAACAATATCTTTGCAATTACAGCATCTAGTAATATAGAGGCGGGTTATTCTGTTAGTGGTGTCGATGTCAACAACGATGGTTATTCTGATATTTTATTTGGAGCGCCGGTAGCGGGCAGTGGGGCTGGAGCGGGTTATGTCATGTATGGACATGGTGGTGCTATTACCAATGTCACTTTCCCTGATATTACCCTAAGCACAATATCTGGAGAAGCAAATACTTTTGCTAACGGCACAATAGGTACCAAATTACTGCCGAGCCACGATCTTAATTTGTTAGGCCTTAGTAATGATCAAGCCAATTCAGGCAGGTTAGGCGAAGCAACCAGTAATGTCGGTGATGTCAACGGTGATGGTATTGATGATTTTATCTTTACGGCATCGACATCTACCAATGCTTTATCACCCTTGTTAGCAGGGGGATCAGCCTGGCTGGTTTATGGCCAGCAAGGCGGCTTTGGGGCTAGTTTAGATCTTAATAATCTGACCTTGGCACAAGGTGTGCAACTTAACGGTTATCTTGGTGAAAACCTGGGTGGCAATGCAGGGCGTAACGTAACAACCGCGTTAGGTGATATCAACGGTGATGGTATTGGCGATTTTGCAATAGCAGCGGCGCAGCACAATCACGTATGGGTTGTTTATGGTGTAAATGGCGGCCATGCCAATAATATTAATTTGGACACCAATACGCTGACAGCGGCTGATGGGTTTGTATTAAATTCAGAGTTTGACCTGGGCGGTAGCCAGTTGGGTGCCAGTATCCGTGGTGGCCAAGATATTAACGGTGATGGTTTAGACGACTTTGTGGTCAGTGCGCCAAATCAGGATTTAGGGTTGGCAATAGATGCTGGAGCTGCTTATGTCATCTATGGTCAAAAAGGTGGTTTTGGCAGTAACAGTGTTGATTTGTCAGCACTGTTAACAAGTTCACAGCAAGCCATTAAAATATCGGGGCAGGGTCGTTTAGGTTCTGGCGTGGCGGTAGGTGATTGGAATGGTGATGGTGTTGCCGATATTGGTATAGGCCGTGAGTCAGAATATTTCTTTGGTGATGGTTCTGCCTATGTTCTACCGGGCACAAGCCAATTGACCCAAACAGGCGATAGCGGTAATAACATCATAGCGGCTGTTACCAAATCGGAAGAGCGCATATCAGGTGCTCAAGGCAACGACACAATTAACAATGTTTCCACCTTGGATGTTGCTTATGGCGGTGCGGGTGATGATTTGATTAGTATTGCCAGCAACGACTTTACCCGTGTAGATGGTGGGTTGGGTGTTGATACCTTAAGTCTTGCAGGCGCTCCCGCAATGACGTTGAATTTTTCCTCTTTGGGTAGCAAAGTACAAGGCTTTGAAAAATTTGATTTGGGTGCAGCCGATGGTGTTGGCCATACCTTGAAACTACGTTTGTCGGATGTGCTTAACGAAACTAATGCGTCCACGTTAGGCCACATGCAGGTTACGGGTGGTGCGACGGATACAGTGAATTTGAGCGGAACCTGGGCAACCTCCAGCACGGCAACAGCATCCGGTGTTACCTTTGATGTCTACCATAATAGTGCTTTGGCTGCTGGTAATACCTTAGGTGACGTTTGGGTTCAGCAAGGTGTAGTCGTTGTTTCTACAAATGGATTAGACACCACAGCACCGTTAGCTCCAGTTGCTACCGTAGCAGCCAATGGAGCTACCGTAACCGGTACTGCCGAAGCTGGCAGCACCGTAACCATCAAAAATGCCGCTAATACGATATTGGGTACAACAGTGGCAGCTTTGGATGGCAGTTACAGTGTGCCGTTAAGTCCAGCTTTGACCAATGGCGAAGCGTTAACAGCAACAGCAACAGATGCTGCTAATAACGTGAGTCCTGTTGCTTCAGCAATGGCACCGGATACCACGGCTCCAACTGCAAGTGTAACAACGGCCACTATCGATACTGTGACTAATGCCGTTGTGCAAAGTACAGAAGTAGGTACAGCCTACCTAGTTAAGGATACGGTTACCGTAACTAACCTCGCTAGTATCACTAGCGCTGCGGACAACGTGTGGAATCAAGTCCCCATCAGCACGGCCAACAGTAACACAAATCTAGTCGCAACCGGTCTGCTAGATGGTACTTACAAGGTCTACACCGTCGATGCCGCAGGCAATTTATCGGCGGCATCAACCAATAGTATTACGGTGGCCGATACAGCACTTCATCTTGGTCCGGTTGCTGGTGTTAATCTTAATCTGATTGCTCCAGTGACGATGGCAGATGGCAAAGTTTATTACCATCTTGATCAATCAGGTGATGGGGTCTTCTCTGGTTCAGATCATGTTGATCATGATTTACTGGATGCGTTGCTCAATGGCGGCGCAGATACGATTAATACTCAGCTAAGCGGTGCAGTGGCCGGTGTGGACGATGAGCGAACAATTATCGTAGGGGGTTATACTCTGGTACTGCCTACCGTTGCCGAACTGACAGCACTCTACAATGACCCAGCGCCAAATCCACCGGTTGGTTGGGACAACATTAATCATTATTGGTCAGCCACACTGTATTCACCAACGGCTCATTACAATGAGTTACTCACCACTGGCCAAGTGAATGGTTATGCTGATGGTAATGGCTTCTCTGTTACCTTCCAGGTTATTGCTAATCCAGTAGTTGCTAATCCATTAACTTTCACTAGCATGTCTATTGATTTGGCAACTGCCAGTGATAACGGCGTAAGCACAACTGATAATATTACCAGTAACACGGCACCTACAATCAATGGCACAGTAACCGGCTTAAGCGCAACCGTTGCAGCAGCGGCCACCGCAGGCACAGTAACTGCCAATTTGTTTGATGACAAAAATGATAACGGCTTATACGATGCCGGTGATAGTCTCCTTGCGGTCAATATACCGCTTAGCGTAACAGGTACAAACGCCACCTTTACGGCACAACCTACCTTACTGGGCGGCACATACAACACCAAGGCGATATTAATTGATCAAGCGAATAACGCTTCTGTTGCTGGCTTGCTAGATAACAGTGGTACAGCACAGGTTGTGGTTGATTGGACGGCAGCACCTAGTGTTGTTGCCGGTAACCAGGCTAATGATGGTTTGGGTTACGCTATGGCCAATGCCGGTGACTTTAATGGTGATGGTTATGCCGACTTTATTCTTACTGCGCCACATGATCAATCGTCCAGTTTCGATATTGGTGTCAGAAAGTCTGATATGTATATTGTCTATGGTTCGGCCACGGGTTTAACTAATGTTGGCGATATTGATACCATGACCGCCGCGCAGGGCATACATATCACCAGCACAGCGATAGTGGGTGCGGATATAGCCTTACAAGGCCTGGTCACTAGCGGAATAGGTGATTTGAATGGTGATGGTTATGCTGACGTAGCCATTGGCTCACACCGTGACGACAGCCTGTATGTGGTGTTTGGCCGTGGCGGTAACAGCACAGCAACCTTTGACCTACGCTCCATAGAAACTGGCGCAACCACCAATGGCTTCCATATAGCTAATTGGGCGACCGGTGCTTGGATGGCGACAGGTTTGGGTGGCGGTGATGTGAATGGTGATGGTTACGGGGATCTGATGTTTGGTAGTTCAGATGGTCTGGGTAATGGTCTGGCATATACGTTGTACGGTCATGCCGGTGCCAGCGGTGATGCAAGCTGGAGTAACCTCTATGCCACAGCCACTGAAGGCTTGCATGTAAAAGGAACTCTTGGGGTTTATGGCGCTCCACTGGATGCTGGTGCCTATACAACGCTTAGTACTACGTATGATCCAACGGGACAAGCGCATGATTTCGATTCAGATTTAGGCGATAGAGTTACCGTTATCAGTGATGTCAATGGTGATGGTTATAACGACTATATCGTGACCGCGCCAAGAGCCGATACCACGACATCTTTTGATGCAGGTAGTGCTTATCTTCTGTTTGGTTCTGCCAGTGGCTTAGGCAGTGGTTTCGACTTGGGTAATTTGTCACCCAGCCAAGGTGTGCGCCTTAATGGCACAGAAAACTATGAATATCTGGGTGGGTCAACTTTACTCGCAGGTGGCATTGGCGACCACGGCGATGCTTTATGGGGACAAGGTGCTTCTGTCAGCAATATTGGTGATATCAATGCCGACGGTGTTGCTGATTTTGCTATTGGGTCGCCGACATGGGGTGACCAAGTGGCTGATGGTCAGGCTGCTGGTCGTGTGTATGTACTGTATGGTAAAGGCATCGGTGCAAATTGGGCAGATGTAGACTTGGCTAATTTGAATGGAAGCAATGGTTTTATTATTAATAGCACAGCACTGGGCAGCACGAGTTCCATTATAGCCAATAGCCAAGACGCACAGCTGGGCTTTAGTATCAGTAACGGCGGCGATGTTAACGGTGATGGTGTGGATGACTTTATTATTAGCGCCCCCGGTGCGGATAATGGCGCTACTACAGATACCGGCGCAGCTTATCTGGTCTATGGTCAAGCCGGTGGCACATCGTTTACAGCAATCACTAACTTGGACAGCTTGGTAAGTTCAGGCAAAGCCATTAAGTACAGCGGTATCAATACCAAAGACTTTGCTGGTACCGGTCTCGCTACAGGCGATTGGGATGGCGATGGCATAGCCGACGTTACGTACAGTGTATGGGAAAGTGATACCGCCACTATTGATAACGGCGGTAGTTATGTTGTCTATAAAGGGGGCTTGAGCAACTTGACCCAGAGCTTTACCACTGGCAATGATAGCTTAACCGCTGGTACAAACAGTGGTGGTGCAACTATTGTCAACGGCGTAGACCGTATCAGTGGTGGATTAGGTAACGATAGCATTACCGGTATAGGTACAGACACGACAGGCACAACGGCAACCACCACCTTGCATGATGTCGCTTACGGTGGCCAAGGTAATGACCACATTGCCCTGGCAGGGACTAACTTCACCCGTGTCGATGGTGGCTTAGGCATAGATACCTTGGGTCTGACAGGTGCAACCGCCTTGAGCCTGGATTTAACCCCTTACAATACCCGCGTTAAAGGTTTTGAGAAATTTGATCTCGGCGCTAGCGATAGTGTTGGCCATACCCTCAGTATGCGTCTGGCCGACGTATTGAATGAGCCAGGTACAAATGCCTTAGGCCATATTGAAGTCGTCGGTGGGGCAGGTGACAAGGTTGATTTGTCAGGTGAAGGCTCATGGACAACGGCAACAACCCAGGCCGCATCAGGTGTTACTTACAACGTTTACCATAACAGCGCGTTAGATGCCGCTAATACCAAAGGCGATGTCTGGGTGCAACAAGGGGTGACCGTTAACGGCACTAATACCTCTGCTAGTGATAATAATGTCCCTCTGGCAGGTACAGCGGTATTGCCTGTAACCCTCAGTGTATCTTCTACATCAAGCAGTACACAGATTAACGATGGTTTAGGTTTTGCCATGTCGGATGCCGGTGACTTTAACGGCGATGGTTATACCGATTACATTGTATCCGCACCCCATAACCAAATAGGGGGACTTGCGGTAGCGGCTGGCAATATGTACATTGTTTACGGCTCACAGACTGGTTTGCCGACTCTTAGCAATATTGATAGCATGACAGCAAGCCAAGGTATTAAGCTGGCATCTAATTCGCTTTATGCCGACGGCTATCAAGGTATGGTCGTGACTTCTATTGGTGATTTAAACGGCGATGGTTTTGCCGATGTGGCGATTGGTTCTATATTGAATGACAGTCTTTATGTTGTGTTCGGTCGTGGTGGTAACACCACGAGTGCATTGCAATTAACAGATTTGGATAATGTGGCAACCGCAGACGGTTTCCGCATCAGAAATTGGGATACGGGAGCCTGGTTTGCAAGTGGCTTGAGCGGTGGCGATGTTAACAACGACGGCTACAGTGATTTGATGTTTGGTAGCTCAGATGGATTGGGTAATGGTATGTACTTTACCCTTTATGGTCATACGGGTGCTGCCGGTGCTGCTAACTGGGGTAATATTCTGGCTGAAACCACCAGTCTTAACACATCGACAAATTCGCAACTGCCAGGGGATGAGCTAAATAGATCGGCGTATACGGCGGTTAAAACCACTTATATTTCTCAAACACAGGCGACTGTCCATGATCTGGATTCCGATTTGGGCGACAGGATTAAAATTGTGGGCGATGTCAATGGTGATGGCTTTAATGATTATGTGGTAACCGCGCCCCGGGCAGAAGCTACAGCATCTACCTTTGATGCAGGTAGGGCTTATCTGATGTTTGGTACGGAAGCTGGCTTAGGCAAAGGTTTTGATTTAAATGACCTGTCACCTACACAAGGCATTCGCATTAATGGCACAGAAAACTATGAAGATTTAGGTGGCTCAACTCTTTTTGCTGGCGGTAATGATGATAATGCCGATGCTTATTACGGTATGGGCAGCTCCGTAAACAGCATAGGTGATATCAATGGCGACGGCATTACGGACTTTGCCATTGGTTCGCCTGAATGGGGTGATCAGGTTGCGGATGCACAATCCACGGGGCGTACTTATATTGTGTATGGTAAGGGTGCTGGTATGGATTGGTCTGATATAAACTTGGCTTCTTTGGGGTCGCAAGGCTTTATCATGCAAGGCTCGATAACAGATGTTTCTAATGGTTTTAACTTTAATACTACTCATCATGACCAGTTAGGCTTCAGTGTCAGCAACGGTGGTGATGTTAACGGTGATGGTATCGATGACTTCTTGATTGGTGCGCCAGGCGAGACAGCGGGTGCATTAAAAGATTATGCGGGTGCGGCTTATTTGGTGTTTGGTCAGGCAGGCGGCACAGGGTTCTTGTCGACCACAGGCTTAGATGTTCTGGTAACGGCCAATAAAGCCATTAGATTTGCTGGGGTTAACGCTGATGATTATACGGGTACCGGCGTTACTATTGGTGACTGGAATGGTGATGGTATAGCGGATGTCAGTTATGGTACATGGGAAAACGGCGCGACAAATACAGGTAGTTATCAAGTTTACAACGGTGCTACATCTAATTTGACACAAACATTCACTCTGGGTAACGATACGTTAGCAGCAGGTACACATAACGGTTCTGGTCCAGTATTGGTGGCGGGTGTAGACCGTATCAGTGGTGGCCAAGGTAACGATACTCTTACTGGTATCGGTACAGACACAACAGGCACGATGGATACTACCAGCTTACACGATGTGGCTTATGGCGGGGCAGGGGATGACAATATCTCCCTGGCTGGCATGAGCTTCACCCGTGTTGACGGTGGCTTGGGTATCGATACCTTAACGCTTGCCGGCACGTCTTCATTGTCTTTAAATATTGCGGAATACGGCAACCGTGTTAAAGGTTTCGAGAAGTTCGATTTGGGGTCAAGTGATGGCATAGGCCATAATCTGAGCTTGCGTTTATCCGATGTACTTAACGAAACTAACAGCTCTGTATTAGGCCACATGCAAGTAACCGGTGGCGCTGGCGATAGTGTACAGCTTAACGGTTCTGGTACCTGGACAACAGCGACCACAGCAACAGCCACTGGCATTACCTTTGATGTTTACCATAATACCAACCTGGACGCTGCCAATAAGTTGGGTGATGTCTGGATACAGCAAGGCATGGCGGTGTTGTAAGTCTTGGTAATTGTTCTATAGCGCGTTAGCGCAGTAAACAGGCCGTGCCCTGGTGGTAAAACACCTCGGCACGGCTTTTTTATGTGTCTAACTTGGCGTTTTTGCCGTGCAATCATCAACATCACAATATCACCCAAATCGTAAAGCTTTCTTAAGCTTGAGAGGTTTGCCGCGTTCAATGCAGGTATGGGCACTCAAGGTCTCTTTCTTAAAATATAGCAATAATAATGCCAATTATTTAAATTATATAGTATTCAATGTGTTGATTATTTTATAGTGCGTGCCAATTGCTGTGTTTGTAAGAAAAAACTAACACTTTTTAGTATTCACAAACATTATTTGTCACAAAAAGACGAATCTGTGATTTCTGCATTGGCAGTACTTGCTCAGTCCCCCTCTTTGAAAAAAAGGGGTTAGGGGAGATTTATTAGAAAAATCCCCCTCCACCCCTCGTAAACTCTCCCCCTTTTTCAAAGGGGGAGGTGAATTCTTGCCATTGATAAAGTATTTTTGGAGATAGCGCATCGGTTATTTTGTCTATTATTTCTGTAAATATTGCTAAAATTTTAAAATATCGCCTAAAATAGACGCTAAAATAATCAATTCGAGAGGTTTTTATGAGAACTTTTACCGCGACAGAAGCCAAGCAAAAGTTTGGCGAACTTATCGACACAGCTCGGACAGAAGACATTACGATCATAAAGAACGGGCGGCCGTTCGTCCTTGTATCAAATGCACTTAAAGAACCGCCACTGCCAGACGTATGGGAAGCCAAGCGTGAAATTATCACGCGTTATTTTGATGGAAAAATTAACAGAACCATTGCGATGAAGAACGGGGGCTATAATCTGTATCGGGAATTACTGCAAGATGCCAACTATTTAGCAATCCCAATGCCTCGCCTGCCAAATAACGAAATCAAAAGGATGTCCGACAAGTTGTCTGAAATTTTAGGGGCTATGTCAGTGATAAAACTCATTATTGCCGATTCAGGGCCATTAATATCCCTCTCTATGGCTGATGCGTTGGATTTGCTGCTGATGTTCAAGCCGGAGGTGCAGGTGGTTTTAACAGACATTGTCTACCATGAAGTAACCGCTGAAAGAGACCGGTATCCAGATGCCCAAAAAACATACCAGTTTCTGACTAAAAATGCTGGACATATCACCATTGAAGAGACCAGTTACGGGCAGGCCGTTTTATTTAGAGTACGTTCGGACCCTGGTTACAAACTTCCGCCCGATGCTGGCGAGATGTCTATCGCTAGCTTTGATGCTTACCAATCCGAAGCAAGCATTATTTTGTTTGAAGATAAATGGTTTCTGGAGCCAAGACGATTTAAATCAAACACCAATCTAATCTCGACATTCGCCTTTATTGAAAATGTTTTTAACAGGAATTTAATTGATAAAAAAAGATATACCGAAATTATTACCGTGCTAAATACGGTTGAAAGAAGCGCCCTGAATTTAGATGCTAAGGACGATTGGAAAGACTCTTTGCAAATACAATAGGCACTAAACCTGCTGCCAATATCCTGTGTTACGCCTACCAGGGTTTTACAGCAGCCATTAAGCGGTCAAACCCCTCGCTGCTGGGCGGGGCAAGAATCTTAAGAAAATAGTCGTACAGCGTTTTCACAGTTCAATAGTTACAGCGTAACCGTTCGCACTGAGCTTGTCGAAGTGT
>NZ_FUKI01000014.1 GCF_900163755.1 Crenothrix polyspora
CTTCAATTTATTGATTTAAAACAATGTTGCCAATCGCTATAATTTTTTGTCATGTACAGAGAGCTGAAATACTAGTCTCTGACTGGCGGCGGGGCTAATACCACGCGCGCACCGTTAGTTTCGGCAGCACTGACAATACCGGCAGCTTCCATTTCTTCAATCATAGTGGCGGCACGGTTATAACCAATTTTAAATTTGCGCTGCACACTGGAAATAGACGCTTTGCGGGTTTCTGTCACAAAGGCAACAGCCTGATCGTACAGCGAATCAGCGTCAGAAGCACTACTGCTGGCATTACCGCCCATGCTATAACCGTCATTACTGTCAGATACTTCACGGGTAATGTCTTCCAGATAATTAGGCGGCGCGGTTTGTTTTAAAAATTCAACCACACGGTGAACTTCATGGTCATCGACAAATGCGCCGTGTGCGCGAATGGGAATGCTAGTGCCCGATGGCAAAAACAGCATATCGCCGTTCCCTAGCAAAGTTTCGGCTCCACCCTGATCTAAAATAGTCCGCGAATCAATACGTGATGACACCTGAAAAGAAATACGCGTCGGTACGTTGGCTTTAATCAGACCCGTTAACACATCCACCGAAGGACGTTGCGTGGCTAAAATTAAATGAATGCCGGCGGCACGGGCTTTTTGTGCTAATCGTGCGATCAGCTCTTCAACTTTTTTACCAACAATCATCATCATATCGGCTAATTCGTCGATAACAATAACGATGCTGGGTAAGGTTGATAAGGTTGGGTATTCGTCGCCATCTTCCAGCGCCATACCGCTTATTTGAAACATCGGATCACGAATCGCTACACCACGCGCGGCAGCATCCTCAATCAATTGATTAAAACCTGCCAGATTTCTAACCCCCATCTTGGACATTAGCTTATAACGGCGTTCCATTTCGCCAACCGCCCAACGTAAGGCGTTGCTGGCTTCCTTCATATCGGTCACTACCGGCGTTAACAAATGCGGAATACCTTCGTATACCGACAACTCTAACATTTTTGGGTCGATCATAATCATGCGCACTTGTTCTGGAGTAGCTTTGTATAGCAAACTCAAAATCATGGTGTTGATAGCAACCGATTTCCCCGAACCGGTGGTTCCTGCCACCAGTGCGTGCGGCATTTTACCAAGATCAGCCACCATAGGCGTACCGGAAATATCTTTACCCATAGCTAAGGTGAGTAACGATTTTGCTTTTTCAAACGGCGCAGAAACCAATAGCTCGCGTAAAGTCACCATTTCTCGCTCTTGGTTAGGAATTTCTAAACCCACCACCGATTTGCCTGGAATAATTTCAACAATACGCACGCTAGTAACCAATAACGCCCGTGCTAAATCTTTAGACAACGAACTGATACGACTGACTTTGACACCCGGTGCGGGCTGTAACTCAAAGCGGGTAATAACAGGGCCTGGATGAAAGCCCACTACCATTACGGTAACATTAAAATCAGCAAGAATGGCTTCCACCAAACGCGACATCGCTTCCAATTCCGTTTGTGTATAGCCTCTAACGCGTGTATCTCGATTGTCAAGTAGTTCTAAAGATGGCAATACCGATTTAGCAGTGCCAAATTTAGCACGCAGTTGTTTTTTTAATGGCTTAGTAAGACTGTCTTTTTCTATCGGTTTGCTGACAAATTTTTCTACAAACTTCTCAACACTCGGCGGTGTAATCGTTGACAGTATTGACAACTTGATAGGGGGTTTTTTTTCTGGTTTTTTCTGTTTGTTTGCCGAGGGGAGGGAGGGCGCTGTATGAGCGGGCGCGTGTAAATGCTGCTGCCAATACACTTTAACTATTGCTGTCACTTTACGGCAAACGGATAATGAATATCGACCAATAAAATCAATACAATTTACCCAAGACAGTCCCGTCATTAAGGTTACTCCTGCTAACACTATTACAATCAGCAATAATGTTGCACCAGAATTACCCATATAAAAGAAAAGCTTATCGCCAACTTCACGACCAATAATTCCGCCAGTGCTGTCAGGAAGCTCAATGCCAATACGTAAAAAATACAACGATAACAAAGCGGTTGCACTAATAATAGAAATCAGTGAGCCTAGCCAAGGCAGTGCGAACCAGAGGCTGGTTTTGATTTTTTTATTTTGTGTGTACAGTAAATACCCGTGCCAAAAAAACAGTACTGGAAATAAATAGGCAATCAAGCCAAAAAAACTAAGGCAAAAGTCAGCAAGCCACGCTCCCAATACGCCACACGCGTTATGGACAATTTGAGTACTGCCGCTGTGTGTCCAGCCAGCATCTTCAATACTGAACGTGCATAAAGAAATTAAAAAAAACACTGCACCAGCAACAAGACCAAATACAGCGACTTCGCGCAAACCACGAAACGTTTTTTCTTCCATAACGGCAGACATTAAACAACCTAAAAATAATTAATATTAGAAACATGATTATAGATCAATAATTGTATAATTTACATTAAGCTTGAAAAAATCAGCTATACCTGATTCCATCTGTTAGCCCTAGGCTCTAACGACAAAAATGTGTCAGTTTTTTGCTGGCAGCTAATGTTTTTTTTCGAATACTACGCGTTACAATAGATTCTTACATTCAACACAATGCTATTTTTTAACAAGGACACCATGATCAAAACCAGTGTACTTTTTGTCTGTATGGGTAATATTTGCAGATCACCTACCGCTGAAGGTGTGTTTGCTAAGCTTATTAAAGACAAGCATGTCGATAAATATTTTCTGATTGATTCAGCGGGAACCCATGCTTATCACATTGGTGATGCGCCTGATTTACGCTCACAAAAAGCCGCCAATGATCGCGGTGTTACGCTGGCGCATTTACGCGCACGTAAAGTTAATCGCGAAGATTTTGTAAATTTCGACTTTATATTAGTAATGGATGATGATAATTATGCAAATTTAATAATGCAGTGCCCTGAACAGTATAAAAATAAAATACACTATTTTCTTGATTATGCCCCACAATTAGCTACCCGCGAAGTACCCGATCCGTATTATGGCGGTAAATACGGTTTTGAGAAAGTCTTAGATATGATAGAAGCGGCATCGTTAGGTTTTTTAGCGCATGTGCAAAAAACAGATCGCGTTAAATAATCACTCCACATAACAGAGAAATCACAGTATGGCGATAATCACACAAACAGCACACTACCGCGACGGCGAAACCTTATTAGAAGCTGTGGTTGCTTTTGATGATGCAATTGTCGGCTACCGACCAGCGGTTTTAATTCATCCTACCTGGGCAGGTCGCGATAACTTTGTCATCGAAAAAGCCAAAAAAATTGCAGAGCTGGGCTATGTCGGCATTGCCGTCGATATTTATGGTAAAGGCGTGCTAGGATCCAGTGCCGAAGAAAATGCGCTACTCATGCAACCTTTTGTAAACGATAGATTATTATTGCGTCGACGACTCATGGCGGCTTACCGCAACGCCAAGCTAATGCCTTGGGTTGATAGCCATACTATGGCGGCTATTGGATTTTGTTTTGGTGGCTTGTGTGTGCTGGATTTGGCACGTTCTGGCATTGATTTAAAAGGTGTGGTAAGTTTTCATGGCATGTTACATGCGCCGGAAGAGCTTAAAACTCAAGCGATTAAAGCGAAAATCCTCGTGTTGCAAGGCAATAATGACCCACTGGCACCCCTTGCTGATATGTTAGCTTTTATGCAGGAAATGAGCGTAAGCGGCGCAGATTGGCAGTTACATACTTACGGTAATACCGGGCATGCCTTTACTAACCCGGCGCTTAATGACTATTCCACTGGTTTTTACTATCAGGCAGAAGCCGATAAACGCGCTTGGCAAACTATGCAAAATTTCTTGGCAGAGATATTTGAACAGCCTTCTAATGCCAAGTGAGTAATTATTTTAGGGGTGCATTTTATGAAAAAAATTTTTGTTGTGTTACTGTCGTTATCAGTTGTTAGAGTTGCTGTGGCTGCACCAGCGGTTGAGCATAAAAAATTTGTAGGCGATTACCGTGGTAAAAGCTTTGTTGGACGCAAAGATTTAAAATTCGCCAGCTTTGAAGGGGATATTTCAGGCGCTAATTTTTCTGGCTGTGATTTAACCGGTGCCACTATTAAAGGATTGGCTCTAAAAACTAATTTTAGTCGAACTAATATGCGTGGCTTTGTGTTTCAAAATGTTAATGCAGCAGGCTCCAATTTTGAACGGACTGATTTGACGCGCGCTGTTTTATCTGGGCGTTTTTCTAACGGTAATTTTAAAATGGCCGTGCTGGATTTTGCTAACGCACAAGATTCAAACTTTGATGCTGCTGTTTTTAATTATGCGTCACTGCATAAGTTTCAAGGCATTAGTGCATCGTTTTTTAAAGCGAATTTGTATCGTGCCACTATTATCGAATCTGTGTTATACAACGTTAATATGGCTTTATCCAGTGTAAGAGGCGCTGTGTTTATTGATAACGATTTACGTAAAACCAATCAATACCATATTCAATGGTCTACTGCCACGTATCTTAAAAATAACACTATGACAGGGCTGTTTTTTGAGTTAGCTAATCCGCAATAGAGCGTTAAGCTGCGGGGCTTTAAAAGCCTCGTAAGTTTTATTTTTGGATTATATTATTGCGTATGGTCTATATTATGTTAAATAGTGGCGGTTGATAATATGCAATTCAATAGTGTCGGTCATACACTATCATTGACTTTATTTCCTCAATGTAAATTTCTACCTATCACTTCACATTGCATCGCCATCATAATTAATTCAGCGATATTTTCGGCCTGCATTTTTTCCATGATATGCGCACGGTGTATGTCTATCGTACGCTTGCTAATATCTAACGCCTTAGCCGCTTCTTTATTAGAATAGCTACTGACAATTAAACACAATACTTCTTTTTCACGTTCGGTTAAGTAATTAAGCCGTTCTTGTAATTTACGTGTTTCAACCAAACTGCGTCTGTGGTCGACATCTTTTTTAATAGCTTCGGCAATACGTGCCAGTAACACATTACTATCAAAAGGCTTTTCCAGAAAATCGACAGCTCCGGCTCTAAATGCTTTGGCTGAATCTGGAATATCTGCGTTACCACTGATAAATATAATGGGAATGGAAATATTTCTTCTTATTAACTCTTCCTGAAGCTCTAGGCCATCCATTATTGGCATTCTGACATCCAGTAACAAACAGCCCGGTAATGCGGCATTGTAGTTTAATAAAAAAGCATCGGCGCAATCAAAGCTTTTAATAGATTGTCCTGTAGATTCAATTAACAGTGTCAAAGAATCGCGTATTGCAAATTCATCATCGACTAAATAAACTAAAGAATGTGGCTCATTTTTGATCATTAATGTGTTTCCATACGGGTAACGTAAAATAAAAAGTAGTGCCTTTATTCTGTTTTGAATTGAAATGTAACGCACCTTCATGTGCTTCTACTAATGACCGGCTGATTGACAGCCCCATACCCATGCCTGTTGATTTTGTTGTATAAAAAGGTGTTAATATTTTTTCACGCTGTTCATCACTTAACCCAGAACCATTGTCTTTAACCTTGATTTCTATGTAGTTTTGCTTATTTAAATGCGTTTGTATAGACAAAAGACGTAGCTCTCTTGGTGGCAAATCACGCAAAGCATCGGTGCTGTTCCTAATTAAGTTGATAATAACTTGTTCAATTTGTACAGTATCAATATAGACAAGAGGTAGGTTTTTTTCTAGTTCAAAACTTAATTTAATACTGTATTGTTTAAGATCTGCGTCTAATAAACTGATCGCCTCGTAGATTAAGCTGTTGATATTCGCCGTAGCACGGTGTATTTTTCGCGGTTTTACAAATTCACGCATACTGTGTATTATCTGCCCGGCTTTTAGTGCTTGATGATGGGTTTTATGCAACACCTCGCTGAGTTTAATTAAGTCGGGTTGTTGTGTATCTATGTAGCGCAAACACACTTGCGTATAATTAACGACAGCTGTCAGCGGCTGATTAACTTCGTGTGCAATACCAGAGGCCATTTCCCCCATAACACCTAGGCGGGTTACATGTGCTAGTTTTTCCAAATGCTCTTTATTTTGCTGTTCTTGCTGTTTACGCAAGCTTACATCGCGCACAATACCTGTGAAATAATTTATTTCATCGATTGAATATTGCACGATAGACAAGTCCAGTAACAAAATAGAACCGTCTTTATGCATGCCCTGCACTTCTTGAATTTTACCCACAAAAACCGCGACAAATATGTGCAGTTTATTTTTTAAATACCGTGATCGTCTTTTTTGCTTTAACAGTGGCAGTAATTGATCAATATTGTTTTTAACTAACTCGGTTTCGGTATAGCCAAAAATAGTTTTAATAGCACTGTTTACCGAAACAATTGTTCCTGTCGTATCAATAGTGACAATGCCTTCTATGGATGCATTAAAAATAGCATTTAACTTGGCCTCCCGCTCCAATAACTGATGACGCACTTTTTCTGACAGCGATTCATGGTGATAAACAATTGCATCTTCTGCCTGTCTGCGCGTGGTAATGTCACTGATGGTTAACAAAACTACGCTATTTTCCCCCCCAATACTGGCACGGCATTCAAGATGGGTTAGTGGACTACATTCTTTTTTCAATCGCACTTCTAAAGTTCGACTGGTTTGTTGTTCAGTAAAATTTCTAATAAAAAAATGATAGCTAGTGTGATCAATTGGATTAATAAAATCATCCATTTTTTTATTGATTAATTGATGCGCAGTCCTTGCCATTAATCGACTTGCTTCGGCATTAACGTGTTGGATAATTCCCTCTTTATCTAACACCAAATAACCGATGGGCGCTAAGTTAAAAATACCCTCAAAACTGTTATATACCGGCTCATGCTGATCTGTTTTTACATCACTCGACAATGTTTTTGTAGCGCACGTTTTTTTATTTTTTATTAACATATAATTAAAACATCCCGTTTTAATTTAAAGAAAGCTTTATCGTAATGATATCAATACTCAATAAAACTTAGGAACGTGTAAATGCTTCAATAAATAGCTGCTTTATTTAACACACGCTCCTTAATTATAGCTTTAATTACAGAATTTATTTTAGAACGGAATGTCATCGTCATAAGGTGCATCAAAATTATCACGACTTTGCGCAGGTGCTGCTGGTGCATACTGCGGCGGCGCTGGTGCTGAATACGTTTGCTGCCCTTGGCCAGATTCGTTCTTTTTACCAACTAAATCGATAATATTAGCGACAAGCTCCAGGCTGGTTCGTGTTGTGCCGTCATTGGTTTTGTATTCTCTTTGTGTCAGCTCACCAGATATAAATACTTGTTGACCTTTTTTTAAATAGGTCGCCAATTGTCCTTCCGCGCGTTTGCCAAACAAAACGACATTAACCCATAAGGTTTGTTGCTTATCACCAAAACCTACGTTGTTGGCTACACTTACGTTCAGTACCGCCATGCCAGTCGGCGCGTACCTGACTTCTGAATCCTTGCCGACTGTGCCGGTAAAACTAAAAACATTACTCATTGTTTTTCTCGCTGATTAATAGTGATTTGAACAGTTTAACGTTGCATTAAGACGCAGCCTTTTGGAAAATAAGCAACGCCACTAAATTTTAATAAACCCTAATTTTAAAAAAAGCCCAGTAAGGCCGTCGCACTTGAACGCACTGGGCAGTTAAACTATGCACAGCCGTTAAACTCGCATATTGATTAAGGTGCCCACCAGTTATCCGACATGACGATCATTGAAAGAATTTTGATACTGTCTGTATAGTATATTTCAGTGCCACTGGTTGCACCGCGTGCCCAAATGGCGTTGAGCCAGGTTTGGTTGGTGGAATCAACCATTGCACTAACACCGAATGGAATTGTGAATGCGTTATCGGCATAGGTGACAAGTGCTGCACCGCCCAGGCCATAACCGGCTTTAACATTGGCTGGATTATTAAGCGTTTTAGTCTTGATCCAGCTATTCATTTTTTGTAGCTGAGGCAGAGCTCGGGTATCACCAGTTAGAAGATAATCGGTTGCTATACGCCAGGGTGTACGGCAGGCATTCCAGTAATATTTGCCATCATTGGCGCTTTCAAAAAAATTGCTGCCAGCCGGTTTGTAAACACCCGCCGTCGAAAGAACGACAAAATCGGGCATCAATCCGGTTGATAAAGAATTATTGTTATAAATCGTGTTAATGATCGAATAGGTTTTGTCTGTAACATTCTTCCATTTTAAATCGCCAGTTGCTACTTGAAAGCGTTTGAGGTGATTTAGCATGAAATCAGAAGAACGTGTGGCCTTACTATACGAACCGACAGTCGCCCAATCGCCAAGACGTAACGTCCAATTGCTTTGATTCACTTCGTTTAGCATGATGGCGTTGATGTGATTTTTTGCCGCAGTCAGATAATTAATTGTGCCAGTGCTGCCCCATTGTTTGTCGGCCAGCAGCAAGGCGTAAGCAATATCCATATCGCCGTCAGTCGCGGCATCATTGCCTTCAACGTCCTGAAACAAACTGTTTTGTTTCCACGACATGAGGTAAGGGTTGAATGCGCTCGGGTGTGCTTTGTAGTAATTATACAAACCGTCGAAATAGGTTTTGGCATTAACATCAGCGCCATCCATGAGAACGGTGAGAAGCATGCCATAGCCGTGTGCTTCGGAAACCGTTTCTCCAGCCGGATTATATTGCACATAATATTTTCCGGCACCTGCAGGCATTAAATAATTGGTTTTCCATGCACTCCACATGCTTTTAACGGTGTTATCCATCGCAGCTTGGGTTACATTGTTGGGCTTGATGGAGCCGACAGTGTAAGTTGTATGCTGGGGGAATGGACGATTCCCCGCTGTAACGGTGCATGCCATTGAAAACAATAGAGCTACCACCAGTAATCGTAATGCTGACAACAAATTGTTTGAAATATAGAATTTTTTGTTTTTCATACTGTGTTTTTTTACGGGTTTTAGTGAAAACTAACGCAAGTCAACAGTGTATTGTGGTGGCCTAACGTATGTTTGAGAGCGGCTTTAGCCGCAATACAAGTACACAGCTAAAGTATAGCAACACCTCGCGCCAATTTAGGTAAATTACCTTCCAAGCCCATTGCATTACGCATGATTTTATTTTTTGCCGGTAATACCCGCTCTGCCAAACCTAGACTTAAATTACGCAATATTTTTACCGGCAGGATGTCATTACTGAAAACCTGATAGAAAACATCCATCACCGTCATCATTTTGAGGTTTTCATGCCGTCTTAGTTTTTCGTAGCGCTTTAATACTGCTATATCACCTAGTGGCAAATTTTTCTTATGTGCTTCAATTAACACCTCTGCTAGCGCGGCTGCATCCAATAAGCCAATATTAGCACCCTGCCCCGCCAACGGGTTAATGGTATGCGCGGCATCGCCCACCAGGGCAACACCTGGCTTGATGTAATCTTGGGCATGCTGACGTTTTAGCGAAAAACTCGCCATGCTGATAACGCGTTTGATTTTACCCAAACAGTCTGGAAACGCTGTTTGTAATGCGTGTTTAAACTCATCGGCAGACAAGGCTTTTAACCGGCTAATTTCATCAGGGCTATGATACCAAACCAAAGATCCGTAATGACCCGTTAGGGGCAAAAAAGCTTGTGGCCCTGTGGCTACAAAACGTTGCCAGGTAATATCCTGTTGTTCGTAGTCGGTTTCGACATAAATGACTAACGCATGTTGTTTATAATCCCAGCTGGTGACACCTAAGCCTACCGCTTGCCGCACCTTGGATTGACCACCATCCGCCGCCACTAACACTTTTGTTGACAGGCTGCGGCCATCGTCCAGTTCTACGCTTGAGTCTTCGCCAATACTGTAATGGATTTTAGTAATCTGC
The DNA here is from genome assembly GCF_900163755.1 of Crenothrix polyspora. GTDB lineage: Bacteria > Pseudomonadota > Gammaproteobacteria > Methylococcales > Methylomonadaceae > Crenothrix > Crenothrix polyspora. Next base: position 9,870 of record NZ_FUKI01000014.1, read on the forward strand.
GCAGGACACATCACCTCTACATTGGCAAAAGCTTGCAAACGTTCCAGCAAGGCCAATTGCGTCACTCGATTTTCTACAATATAGCCTAATGCCTGATAGTTGATATCGTCACTGCAAAACTCGGTGTCACCGGCGGTTTCCCAGACGCGCATACGCCGAAACGGGCAGAAACGTCGCTCGGTAATGCCCTGCCAGGCACCGACCGTCTCAATAATGTTTTTTGAGGCGATGCTGAGCGCAGAAACCCGTAGGTCATGGGCTTGATCGACAGCAAAAGCTTCAGGTTGCAGGTTTTCTACCAGCGCCACTTTTAAGTCGCTGCCGCCCAGGCCAGCAGCCACCGCAGCACCCACCATGCCACCGCCGACGATGACAACATCAAATTCTTCTTTCATAAGTAATCGATTGATAATAACAGAGCTAAAGATACCATAAATCACTCTGCCTATCAGTGAATTCATACCTTAAATGACAGAAGATGTCGATTAATAAGACCTGGTGGGTTTACAAATCAAAAACACTGCGTGACAAAACCCCCTGTCCTCTTTATAATTTAGCGGTTTTGCTGCGAAGTGGACGTTGATAACAAATATCAGCGTAGGCGCAGTGCGAGGGCTATTAATCGGAAATTAATAATCCTTTTGTAACATACTTTTTGAGGTGACAATGAGTCAAAGTAATCTACCATCCAGACAAGGTTTATATGATCCACGCAACGAGCACGATGCGTGTGGAGTCGGCTTCGTTGTTCATATAAAAGGCAACAAGAGCCATACAATTGTACGTCAGGGATTGGATTTACTTACGAACTTAACCCACCGTGGCGCAGTAGGCGCAGATCCTTGCGCGGGCGACGGAGCGGGAATTTTATTGCAAATCCCTGACCAATTTTTAAAAGACGAATGCGCTAAGCTTAGCATCAGTTTGCCCGCCAGTGGCGATTATGCCGTGGGCATGGTGTTTTTGCCCAGTAACGCCGATGACCGCGCCCGTTGCGTGGCTATCTTTAACGATTTTGTAGCGCGAGAAGGCGCAACACTGCTGGGTTGGCGTGACGTGCCGGTTAACAACACCGAGCTTGGTTATTCGGTAAAACCGGTTGAGCCGTTTGTCGGGCAAATCTTTATCCAACGGGGTGCTAACTGCGCTGATCAAAACGCCTTTGAGCGCAAATTGTTTGTGATCCGCAAGCAAGTTGAAAATGCTATCCGCGAGCTGAACCTTACACAAGGCAATTTCTTCTATGTGCCGTCGTTGTCGTCACGCACCATTGTTTACAAAGGCATGTTGCTGGCCAATCAGGTTGGTTCGTTCTATCCAGAATTGAGCGACGAACGGATGACCAGCGCCCTGGCTTTAGTGCATCAACGTTTTTCCACCAATACCTTCCCCACCTGGGATTTGGCGCACCCGTTCCGTATGATCGCCCATAACGGTGAAATCAACACCTTGCGCGGCAACGTTAACTGGATGGCAGCACGTCGGCATTCCATATCGTCATTAATTTTGGGTGATGACATCCACAAGCTTTGGCCATTGATTGCCGAAGGCCAATCCGATTCTGCCTGCTTTGACAATGCGCTGGAATTGTTAGTGGCCGGTGGTTATTCACTAGCCCATGCCATGATGTTGCTGATCCCAGAAGCCTGGGCGGGCAACGATTTGATGGACAAAAAACAGCAGGCGTTCTATGAATACAACGCTGCCCTGATGGAACCTTGGGACGGTCCTGCCGCTGTCGCCTTTACCGATGGCTGCCAAATTGGTGCGACCTTGGATCGTAATGGCTTGCGTCCTGCCCGTTATCTGGTGACCGATGATGACATGGTCATCATGGCCTCAGAAATGGGTGTGCTGGATATTCCCCAGCACAAGATCATTAAAAAATGGCGTTTGCAACCAGGCAAAATGCTGCTGATCGATACTGTTCAAGGCCGTATTATTGATGATGCTGAACTAAAATCCGAGCTTGCTAACCACCATCCGTACGCCGATTGGCTGGATAAAACCCAAATATTATTGTCAAAACTGCCTGCGGAAGTATCGGCGATGGCTCCCGATGCCCACACCTTGCTGAATAGACAGCAAGCGTTTGGCTATACCCAGGAAGACATCCAGTTTTTGCTGAAACCAATGGCGCAAACCGGCCAGGAAGCCATCAGTTCTATGGGTATCGATACCGCGTTAGCGGTGCTGTCCGACCGTCCGCGCATGTTATACGATTATTTTAAGCAAGGTTTCGCGCAGGTTACTAACCCTGCTATTGATCCGATTCGTGAAGAGCTGGTGATGTCGCTGGTATCGTTTATCGGCCCACGGCCTAACTTATTAGGCTTGAATGAAGGCGGCACCCACATGCGCCTGGAAGTCGAACACCCGATTTTAACTAATCAAGACCTGGAAAAAATCCGCCGTATTGAAACCCGCACCGCCGGTGTCTTTAAAACCAAAACCTTGACGCTGTGCTACCCGACCGATTTGGGCGCAAGCGGCATGGAAGGCGCTATCGACAAGCTGTGCAAGGCCGCCAAACAGGCGGTGGAAGATGGCAACAATATTCTGGCGTTGTCTGATCGAGACATGGACAGCACCCATATTGCCATCCCTGCCTTGCTGGCAACGTCAGCGGTGCATCACTTTTTGACCGACGAAGGCTTGCGTACCCAAGTGGGTTTAGTGATTGAAACTGGCGAGGCCCGTGAAGTACACCACTTTGCCCTGCTGGCAGCTTACGGTGCTGAAGCTATCAATCCTTATCTGGCCTTTGATACGCTGTCCAACATGTGTACAACCGTGTTGACTGACCTTAGCGAGTACGAAGCCCATAAGCGCTATGTCAAAGCGGCCGCTAAAGGTATTTTAAAAGTCATGTCCAAGATGGGTATTTCCACCTACCAGTCTTATTGTGGCGCACAGATTTTTAATGCCATAGGCCTTGCCGAACCGTTTTTAGACCAGTACTTTACCGGCACCACCAGCACCACCGAAGGCGTGTCGTTAAAAGAAATCAGCGAAGAAACCGTGCGCCGCCATCGCGTGGCATTTGGCAATGCCCCGTTATACCGTGATGCCTTGGATGTGGGCGGCGAATACGCTTACCGTATCCGAGGTGAAGCCCATGCCTGGACACCAGCCACCATCAGCAAGTTGCAGCACGCCACCCGCAGCAACAGCAAAGAATTGTACGATGACTTTTGCCGTCTGATCGACGAGCAAAACGAAACGCTGCTCACTTTGCGCGGCTTGATGACTTTTAAGGAAAACGCCGAGCCTGTGCCATTGGATGAAGTGGAATCCGCTGCCAGTATCGTCAAGCGGTTTGCCACCGGTGCGATGTCGTTCGGTTCGATTTCTTACGAAGCGCACACCAATCTGGCGATTGCCATGAACCGTATCGGTGGCAAGTCCAATACCGGCGAAGGCGGTGAGTTATCGGAACGCTTTACCCCGATGGCCAACGGCGATTCCATGCGTTCGGCGATTAAGCAAGTCGCATCGGGGCGTTTTGGTGTCACCACCGAATATTTGGTTAATGCCGACGATATCCAGATTAAGATCAGCCAGGGCGCAAAACCCGGTGAAGGCGGCCAGTTGCCTGGCCATAAAGTCGATGCGGTGATTGCCAAAGTACGGCATTCCACACAAGGCGTAGGTTTGATTTCACCGCCACCACATCACGATATTTATTCGATTGAAGATTTGGCGCAGCTGATTCATGACCTGAAAAACGTCAATCCACAAGCGCGTATCAGTGTTAAATTGGTATCCGAAGTCGGTGTCGGCACGGTTGCGGCGGGGGTTTCCAAAGCCCATGCTGATCATGTCACCATTGCAGGTTACGATGGCGGTACCGGTGCCAGCCCCATGACATCCATTAAACACGCCGGTTTGCCGTGGGAGATAGGTCTTGCCGAAACCCACCAGACCCTGGTGCTGAACAAGTTGCGTGGCCGTATTGCCGTGCAGGTGGATGGCGGTTTGCGGACTGGCCGTGATGTGGTCATTGGTGCCTTACTGGGTGCGGATGAATTTGGTTTTGCCACCGCGCCATTGATAGTATCGGGCTGTTTAATGATGCGTAAATGCCATCTGAACACCTGTCCGGTTGGTGTTGCCACCCAAGATCCTGAGCTGAGAAAGCGCTTTACCGGCCAGCCTGAACATGTGGTCAATTACTTCTTTTTGGTCGCCGAAGATGTCCGTCAATGGATGGCAAAACTGGGCTTTAGAACCATCAACGAAATGATCGGTCGCTCCGACAAACTGGATATGCAACCGGCGTTAGCCCATTGGAAATCTGAAGGCTTGGATTTTAGTCGCATTTTCTACAAACCGGAAACCGATGGTAACACCGCTGTGTACCAAACCGAATTGCAAGATCACGGTTTGCAACATGCACTGGATCATCAACTGATAGCGCAGGCGCAACCGGCGCTGGAAAAGGGTCAACCAGTCGAAATTAATATCGATATCCGTAATATCAACCGCACTTTTGGCGCGATGCTGTCTGGTGAAGTCGCCAAACGCTACGGCCATAAAGGCTTGCCGGAAGATACTATTGCTATCCATACCAAAGGCACGGCAGGGCAAAGTTTTGGCGCGTTTTTGGCGCAAGGCATCAGCATAGAATTGGAAGGCGATGGCAACGATTATGTCGGCAAAGGCATGAGTGGTGGACGCATTGCTATTTTCCCACCTAAAGATTGCCCGATTACCGCAGCAGACAATATCATTGTTGGTAATACTGTATTATACGGTGCTGTCAGCGGTGAATGTTATTTTAACGGCATCGGTGGCGAACGTTTTGCCGTGCGTAACTCCGGTGCCATTGCAGTGGTTGAAGGCGTGGGCGATCATGGCTGTGAATACATGACCGGTGGTGTTGTCATCGTGTTGGGCGCAACAGGCCGTAACTTTGCGGCGGGCATGTCCGGCGGTATCGCTTACGTGCTGGATGAGGACGGCAGTTTCAGCCGCCGTTGCAATATGGCGATGGTGGAGCTTGAGCCTATCCCTGCTGAAGATGATTTGCTGGAATCGGTGGCGCACCAGGGCGGCGATATGGAAACCCATGGCCGCGTCAATTTAATGGGCGACATGACCCGCAACGATGCCAGTCGTTTGAAGCATTTCATCCAAAACCACAAGCGTTACACCAACAGTCCGCGTGCCCAGCACATTCTGGACAACTGGGACAGCTATCTGCCACGTTTTGTTAAGGTTATGCCGGTCGATTACCGCGAGGCACTCAAACAAATCCAGGCACTGCAAGTATCCGCGACTGCGTAACCGTTTATTACAAGAAGGTATTAAAAATGGGTAAACCAACAGGGTTTATGGAATTTCCCCGCACTGAGCGCCGCTACACGCCAGCCGGTGACCGTATTAAGCATTACCGTGAATTTATTCTGACACCGGAAGATTCGGAAGTCAGTCAGCAAGGCGCACGTTGCATGGATTGTGGCATCCCGTTTTGCCATAATGGCTGTCCGGTCAACAACATCATTCCCGATTGGAACGAAATGGTGCATCGCGGCAACTGGCAGCAGGCACTGTCGATTTTGCACAGCACCAATAACTTCCCTGAATTTACCGGAAGAATCTGCCCTGCCCCGTGCGAAGCTGCCTGTACGTTGAACTTGACCGACCAGCCGGTCACCATCAAGTCTATCGAATGCGCGATTATTGACAAAGGCTGGGAGATGGGCTGGATTACCCCGCAAATCCCCGTGCAACGCTCCGGTAAACGCGTTGCCGTCATCGGTTCAGGCCCTGCGGGGCTAGCCAGCGCACAACAATTGGCGCGGGCTGGCCATGAGGTGGTGGTGTATGAAAAGAATGACCGTATCGGTGGCTTGCTGCGTTACGGTATCCCTGATTTCAAAATGGAAAAGCATTTGATCGACCAGCGTATCGCGCAAATGCAAGCCGAAGGTGTCAGGTTCAGGCCAAACAGCCATATTGGTACCGAGATCCCCGTGCAAAAAATCATGGATGATTTTGATGCCGTGGTCTTGGCGGTGGGTTCTGAAAAACCGCGTGACCTGGAAGTAACAGGCCGTAATGAGCTGGAAGGCGTGTATTTTGCGATGGACTTTTTGCGCCAGCAAAACAAGCGCGTTGCCGGTGACACGGTGGCTGACGACATAACCATCAGTGCCAAAGGTAAGCGTGTTGTTGTTATTGGTGGCGGTGATACCGGTTCGGATTGTATCGGTACGTCAATCCGGCAAGGTGCGGCATCTGTAGTGCAAATTGAAATTATGCCCAAGCCACCGGAAAAAGAAAACAAGTTGATGACCTGGCCATTATGGCCTAACAAGCTGCGTACTTCGTCGTCTCAAGACGAGGGCTGTGAGCGGCGCTGGGCGGTTAATACCCGCAGCGTGACCGGCGCAGAGGGTAAAGTCACCCAGCTGAATGCAGTGGAAGTGGAGTGGAAACAAGATGGCGGGCAATGGAAAATGTCTGAAAAAGTCGGTTCAGAGTTTTCCTTGGATGCCGATTTGGTGTTGTTAGCGATGGGTTTTGTGCATCCGGTACATGAAGGTTTACTGCAAGAACTGGGCGTTGAGCGTGATGGCCGTGGCCAAATCAAAGCCACTGAAAAGAATTATCAGACCTCGATTGATAAAGTCTTTGCTGCTGGGGATGGTCGTCGTGGCCAATCGTTGGTGGTGTGGGCAATACGCGAAGGTAGGCAAGCGGCGCGTGCGGTGGATGAGTATCTTATGGGCTCATCAGATCTACCTAGATAAAAGCCAGTTGCTTATTTAAACAAAAAACGCCCACAAAGCAAAACGCTTTAGTGGGCGTTTTAATATAGCCTGCTAACCAGATTATCTTCCGCCTTTACCCCACAGCACCACTTCAAAGGTATTCAACATAATTGAAAAATCTAAAAACATGCTGTAATTTTTAACGTAATACAGATCGTATTGCAGTTTCTGCACGGTATCGTATTCACTAGCTCCGTAAGGGTAACATAACTGCGCCCAACCTGTGATACCTGGTTTAACGCGGTGTCTTTCTTGATAATAGGCTATTTTCTGTTCAAAATTCTCAACAAATTCAGGCCGTTCTGGACGTGGCCCAACAAAGCTCATTTCACCTTTAAACACATTGTATATTTGTGGTAATTCATCGATACGACATTTTCGGATAAAACTACCTACCTTAGTCACTCGATCATCTTTTTGCTGTGCCCACTGTGCGCCATTTTTTTCGGCATCCGTTTTCATACTTCTAAACTTAAGTACATAAAACGGTACACCGTTTTCGCCCACGCGTATTTGACGATACAACACGGGGCCTTTAAAACCACTTTCTACATAAATGGCCAATGCGGTTAACACTATAATTGGCCAAGACACAACCAGTAATAAAGCACTTGAGACGAGATCAAAAGCGCGTTTCTGAAAAGCTCTTAAGCCACCTTGCGAAAAACCATCCGCAAAAACCAGCCAGCTGGGATAAATATTATCCAGCGATATAAGCCCTTGTTCACGTTCATAAAACCCCATAGAATCCAGAATAGGAAATCCCGATAATTTAGCATGCAATAATTCTTTAATCGGCATAAGTTTACGGTTATCGTCAAGTGCAATCACTATTTCATCTACCTTATATTTTATTGCAGCCTGAATAATACTGTGCTGAGCTTGGATTAAATACTCGTCATCAACCTTGGATTTTTCATTAGGCACCGACATGCAGCCTACTATTTTGAAGCCTTTATGTATAAAAGCTTCATTCAGCGATAATAATTTATTGGCTCTTGAGCCACTTCCTATCACAAGAATACGGCGTTGTAATTGATCTAATTTTGCAAACTTATAAAATAAATGTCGGGTTAGCATCATGCCCAAAAAAGACAAACCTACCGCATATATCAGTACGCTTCGACCAATCAGAATATCAGGTATTAAATAATAAACAGTAACGACTATAAAAATACCAGAACAAAAACTAACAAACGTTCGTGCCAATAAATTATAGTCATCCCAGCTCAGTGTGCGTCTGTATAAGCCAAAACCCAAACAAGACAGTGTCATGGCCAGTGAAAATATAACACTGGCAATAGTAATATCTTCCTGTGTATACCAAGATTCTGTAAATAAAAATCGAACACTACTGCCGTAATACATCGAAATAAAGAACAGCCCCGTTTCAATAATAATGAGCCATAAATAAGCTCTGGAAATATAATGGCGAAAAATACGAATCACGTTTTTACTCTAAATAACCAAAAATAACAGTATTTTTTCAGAAAAATCATTTTAAATTTTTTTCATTCAATAATTTTTCAATATACTCGACAGGGACAGCATAAGAAATACCGCTGGGTTTTGATAATGCGCTTTCTTTACTCTCTTGTACGAAAACTTTATTGACAATACCGACCACCTCACCTGTTTCGCTGTTATATAAAGGACTGCCACTATTACCTGGATAAGCCGTGGCATCTAACTGAAACACATTATAAGGCTGCTGTAAATTTTTCAGCAATTTTGGCGTGATTTGTGAAGCACTCAGCACGGGAATAATATTAGGACTAATTGCCGAAACAATACCCCGGTGCGTAACAGGGTAAAGACCCAAAACCATGCCCATGGGGTAACCCGTAAATGCGTACTGCTGGCCTTCTTGTACCGTGCTAGCCTTACCCAGTGTTAGCGGGGGTAATTTTGCATCCTGCAATTTTAAAATGGCGACATCATGTACGCTGTCTAATGCAACCAGTTTAGCTAACACGCTTTTTTCAACATCAGCTAGCCGATAAAAAACTGCTAGCTCTTCTTTATGCTCGGTATCTACGGCAGATGCTACAACATGAGCATTGGTAACAACCAAGCTGCCATCACGCACCGCAAAACCCGTACCTAAAAACTGAGCACGCGGGCTGCGTTTAGTCATAAACGTTCCTACTGCGACGATGCTGGGTTTTATTTTCACCAGCACCGAGGGCAATACCGATACCTCAGCCTGTGCTTGAGCGGGTATAAAAACCGCCATTATGATACCGCTTATTATTAAGCTAAGCTGAAGCGCTAAACAGCGTGATTTCTTCATAAAGCTACAAAAAAATTAGGTTTTTTAACTGAGGTTAGCATTTTTTGATGGCATCGTAGATGGCTGAAATATATCAGCAACAGAGCAAATGACGATTAAACAAAATAACAGCGTTATTCGAGGCGCATCAAAAGGGCTGTCTACCCAGCCTACGACATTGAATGCGCAAAGCGCTGCTAAAAATATAATTGAAAATAAATTTTTTGGCAGGGTTTTACATAAATGGTAAACACATAACAGCATTAATAGTGCAAATATGATAAACCCTAGGCCGCCTTGATCAAAAAATACCTGTACCCAGAGATTTAAAATATGCCACGGATGATGTTTTTCGGTAGTAAAAAACCAATGATCCAGAGATTTTGAGAAATCACCGTTGATTATTTGATTTTTACCCACTGAATCGATAAGTTTTATATTGTCAGTATCCAGTATTTTGCCAACACCGTTGCTGTTAGCAAGCGTCAACTGAACCGGACGCGATAACCAACCGTTAGCAATAGCGGCCGATTTTTCGCCAAGCTCAGCGGTATTAAGATCATATTCCAAGGTTTGCCAAAGCTTGCCATTGTCATTCGCTTTAATCGGCACGGCTGTATCAGTACAACGCAGCGCATAAATAAGTGATTTTTCACAAACAGCTACGTTTAAAATCATGTTATTGGCTGGTGTTCGCACATCAAGCTGTAAATGATAATGGCGGTGCGGCAATACGCTAATAGATTGTCCCATAAACAGCGCATCACCACTGCGTAAACGCAGATAATTATTATTCGCTTCGTTTTCTATTTTATAGGTCGCAGGAACGACATGTTCGGTATTTAACCAAAAATACGTGCGCGGATAACTGCCAAGCCCCATACCCAGTAGCTGCGTTATCAGTGAACTATCCATCATGGCAAAGGCATCTAACCAATGCTGGGTTCGTATGGCTTTATCTTCAGAAAAAATGCTAAAGCGTTGCTTAATTAATTGTCCCTGAAAAACCGGCATAGCCAGCAGTGGCACTATCAATAGTAATACTCCACCGCCTATTGATTGTTTCCAGTTGGTCTTTAAACTGCCTTTATAGTGTATAAGTAAACACACGAGCAATACTAAAAATCCTGTTACAAAGCCGATATAAGCGCCACGCGAAAAGGTGACTAATATCACATAAAGCCCAGCAACAAAAATACAGCCCCCTGCCAAATAACTTATGATTGAGGCAGAAGGATTAACAAATAGCCAGGCAATAAAAGGCAGACTGAGCATCAGGTACGATTCAATGTGACCGCCACCGGTGTGCATTGTTGAAAATAACGCATTAATACGGTATTGACTGGAAAAATCAAACACGCCGGTAAAGACAAATCGCTCCACTATGGCAATGCTAATAACACCGGTTAAACCCACTAAAATACCGTACGATAAGTAGTCACGGGTTTTAGAATAATGCCCCAGTGCCTGATGTAGTGCAGGCAGTAATAAGCCTGCCCATAGCACACCTTTACCAACTCTTAAGCTATTATAATGACTGTAATAATTTGAGAACGCATTAGCATCCAGACTTTGAAACGGCAGCAAGCCTCTTAGCAGACTAAGGCCATAAAAAATACCATATAGCCAGAAGACAAGGCGCGTTATTGCGTTGAATACCGGCGCAGATTTTTGTGTAGGCCGTTGCCAAAGTTGCACGGTGACGGTTGTTAAAACAACTAAATCAAATTCATCAAAAAAAAATCGCCCTGTTAACGGCGTAAAATCCATGACAGGCAGTAATGCCGGCAAGCAAATTAACCAGCTCATTGGGTAACGACATAATAAGCGGCTATAAACCACAAGAAATCCCGCTAAAGCTAACGGTGCAAGTGGATAATACCAGACGCTAATAGCAATACCTCCGCTTAAAATCATTGATAAAATTAAGCGAATATAGCCTATTTTCAGTAAGCTTTTAGGCCAGTGCGCAACGGGTTGAATGACGCATTCTATCACTTAGGCCACCCCATTAAAAACGCTGCTTTAAGGTCAGTGACAACGTGTCTTGCTGTTGCCAGTGTAATGCTTTGTTCATTAAAACATAGCTTGTAGCCGCAGCAACAAAAGCAATACCTAAATCGGTCGGATCGGGATGTTTATTTGCTAAAAATAATTTTTCAGTTTCAACCATAATGGCTAATACAACAGCGCCCATACCTACCCAAATCCAGGAGATGGCTTTAGGTGTATACCAAAGGCAATACGCACAGCCTATCGGTATGTAAAGTCCCAGGTTACTGATGACACTCAGTAATGCGATTGTCTCCGTTGTGTAATAAAAATAAAAAAACGGCATAAAGCGTGTTTCTGCCAGTTTTGCATAGGCTAAATCCACAGACAGCCACGCGCCTTCCATACCACCGTTAATGACAAACACCAGTAACACATAAGGCAATAGCAGCATTAAAATCATAGGTTTTAAGCGCTTTTGCCAATGCAGCCAATCTTGTTGCTCTAACCATTGTGCGGCACGAACCCCAAGCCCCATGCCTAACATACGCGTCAGTATAGAAATACCTTGGCCAATACCGGAGTATAGAAACAGTTGTATTAGTTCAGAAAAAATGCCCAGAAAAAATCCCACTAATATCGCCAATGCCAGTTTATGCGCTACATGTGGTAAGTTATAAAACAAAGCACCTACTGGCATTAAAATCAGTATTTCAACAATAATCTTAACCACACATCTCACTGCATTGTGTTGGCAAATATCCAGTGACATAAAGATATCATCCTGACTGCCGGCTAATTTAATATCTAATTCGGCAAAAGAAGTCACAAAATCAAAAGGGAAAAAACTGACTGCCAGATAACTTGATAAATACAATACGATCAGCATTTGGCTACTCGGTAACGCACTCAAGGCTAAATTATTGATTAATTTAACCCAGTGCTTTCCAAGCGTAGCAGCCAGTAATAATCCCATCACCGTACCTATAGCTTCCGCGATTAAATCATTGATGGAAACCGTACGCGGTGGGAAATACAGTTGACAGAATTCAATAACTACCGCCAGAGCAACACAGCTACTTAAAACGATTATTGCCCAAACAACACGCAGTCCAACAGAGCGCATATTACCCAGCAGCATCGTCCATAAAAACGCCAACGGCATATACAACACAATATTAGCTATCCAATCCGCGCGTGACTCAATGCCTAACGCAAGATACGGAATATTATGAAATTTATCGCGTGCCTGTTGCCAAGGTATGCTTTGGTAATCTAAAGGCACTAAACTGCCGTAGATGACGAATATCAAATACACAACAGCGGCACAGAAACAATATTTAGTCATAACCCACTACACAGCCAATATTGGCGTTATATTGTCTTACGGACACCCATTTGATCCCGTCACCAGTTGTGCATTAGTGATTATTGTTGTTGCATTACAAAAATCGTAAGTCGCATTAGGTGGCGTGCCGTTTTGCCAAACTTTATAAGAAAAAGTGCTGGCATCGTAATCGTAAATAGCTTTGGAATTAGCCGCCGTACTTCCTACTGTAGTCCACGTACCGACTAATTCTGAGGGATCAACAGGATCGTTAGGGCCTTTTTTATAATCAATTAAATCTGCACTCGGACTATGATACTCCTGCCATTGTTCGCCATTGGCCATAGCGCAAACGGTTCGACCAGACAAAAGGCTACTTAATGCCGCCGCCCCAATTACTTGGGTATATTGAGAGTTTGCAGAATCTGTAGCGCAAGCGGCCATTGTCTCACTCATCATACCGGTTAATAAAACAATACTCATAGAAATAATCGGTTTAATCATTTTAATTTCTCTCTTAAATGCAAGGCAGCGATAGGCCGAATAGAAAAATAGTGGCTCATTGAAAGCTACAAAATAGTAAGAGTATTTAACAAGGCAACTGATACAAATATGAGCTACCCGCTTAATAAGAGACAACATGTAGGTTGAGTTGAACACTTTTCTCAACCCAGCATTTTCAAAGCATTGTAAATGTTGGGTTGCCAAACAGCAGGCAGCCCAGCCTACTTGAATGATATTATTTTTTATCCCGCGTTAAGTTGGTAACCAAAATATGCAATGAGACACTACAAATGTAGACGGCTTTTACATTTTTATCCAGTATAAGCCTTGTTATAATAGGTTAAATCACTGCCCATATTGCTGCATCAACCTCTAACACACGCGTGCGCTCTTACACCACTTGCCACGGCTGTTAGCTAGTACTCAGTCAATCTTGATATGTCGGGTATATTTTTGACCAGCGTGAGACCTACGAGGTTTTTAAAACCTCGTAGGTCTTTGTAACACCCGACAGAATAAAGTTGACTGACTACTAGTACTCAGTCAATTTTATTTTGGCGAGTGTGAATTTTAAAAAACCGTTCGTGGTGAGCTTGTCGAACCATGAACCACAAGTCCTTCGACAAGCTCAGGACGAACGGAGTATTTTATAGTACTCGACAAAGTAAAAATGACTAAGTACTAGTACTTAGTCACTCTTTAAGTGTCGGATAAAGCTTTTTCAATTTTATCCGAGCATC
>NZ_FUKI01000085.1 GCF_900163755.1 Crenothrix polyspora
GATTCAAAACGTGAATTTTATGTGTTTTTGTATTGAAATGGAAGCGTCTGCTTGTTACATTGCTTGGTTTTACGCAATACGTAACAATCACCACTTGCTTAATCGCCACCACCGCTGATGCTAAAAATATACAATACCCTGACCCGAAAAAAAGAGCTTTTTCAATCCAGAGAACCTGGAAAAATAGGCATGTATGTCTGTGGCATGACAGTTTACGATTACTGCCATATTGGCCATGCCCGTGTGATGGTGGTGTTCGATACCGTAGCACGGTATTTTCGCTATAGCGGCTATCAGCTGACTTATGTGCGTAATATCACCGATATTGACGATAAAATCATTCAACGTGCCAATGAAAATGGCGAAGACATCAAAACGTTAACTGAACGTTTTATTGAAGCCATGCACGAGGATGAGCGTGCATTGGCAGTATTGCCGGTTGATATTGAGCCGAAAGCCACAGGCTCCATTCCCGATATTATTGCCATGATTGAGCGTTTGATAGCACAAGACTTAGCGTATGTGGGCGGCAATGGCGATGTGTTTTATCACGTTGCCAAGTTTGAAAATTATGGCCAGTTATCCGGTAAAAACTTAGCTGATTTGCAAGCGGGCGAACGGGTTGATGTCGATATGGCCAAACAGAATCCACTGGATTTTGTGTTGTGGAAAATGGCCAAAAGCAACGAACCGGCCTGGGATTCACCGTGGGGTCTGGGTCGCCCTGGCTGGCATATTGAATGTTCCGCGATGTCCACCTGTTGCCTGGGCAATCATTTTGACATACACGGTGGCGGCATGGATTTGCAGTTTCCGCACCATGAGAATGAAATTGCGCAATCCGAAGGTGCAACCGGCGAAAAGTTCGTTAACTACTGGATGCACAATGGTTTTGTGCGTGTGGATAACGAGAAAATGTCCAAATCTTTGGGCAATTTTTTTACCGTGCGCGAGGTGCTGAAACAGTACACGCCGGAAGTGGTGCGGTTTTTCATCCTGTCCAGCCATTACCGCAGCCCGCTGAATTATTCCGATGAATCGCTCAATGATGCCAAAGCGGCATTAACGCGCTTGTACACCGCATTGCGTAATGTTGCTGTGCTTGATGCGCCTGTGCAAGACGATTATAAAAGCCGTTTTGAACAGGCAATGGATGATGATTTTAATACACCGGTTGCTGTGTCGGTATTATTTGATGCCGCCAGAGAATTGAATAAAATTAAAGAGGTCGAACCTGAAAAAGCCAGTATTGTAGCTACCACCTTAAAAGCGTTAGCTGGTTTATTGGGGCTATTGCAAGATGATTCTGATAGTTTCTTAAAAGGTGGCGCAACAGAAACAGTTGCAAATGATGAAGGGGGATTGCAGAGTGCAGATGAACACATTGAGCAACAAATCCAAGCGCGAATAGAAGCCAAAAAAGCTAAAAATTGGGCATTAGCCGACCAGATTCGCGATGAATTAAAAGAAAGAAACGTTATTCTGGAAGACTCACCCGATGGCACTACCCGTTGGCGGCGCAACTAATTCAGCTAAAGGTATTGCTGTACTTAACTTAACTAAATTAACGATAACTTTAAAAATAGACTGATACATGAGTGACATTGAAATCAAGGACACAGCCATAGATGTTTTTTTGGACGAATTGGCTAGCAAATCAGCCACACCAGGTGGTGGCAGTGTGGCGGCACTAATGGGCGCACAGGCAGCGGCTTTAATCAGCATGGTATGCAATCTAACCATTGGCAAGCCTAAATACGCTGAAGTTGAAACCGATATGCACGCTTTGCTGGTAAAATCCGAAGCGCTACGCGAAAAGTTAACCCACATGATTAAAGCCGATGTTGATGTATTTAATCACCTGATGGCAGTTTATGGTATGCCTAAAGAAACCGATGCCGAAAAAAACCGGCGAAGTGCCGCGATACAAACTGTACTAAAAGACGCAACCGACGTACCGCTAACCTGTGCGCGTGCGTGCGCAGAAGCTATCAACTTAAGCCAAATCGCCGCACAAAAAGGCAGTGTCGCGGTAATCAGTGATGCAGGTGTAGCGACTATGGCGGCTTATGCAGGATTAAAAAGTGCCGCTTTAAATGTTTATATTAATACCGGCAGTCTTAAAGACAAAGTGTTTACCGATAACGCA
>NZ_FUKI01000072.1 GCF_900163755.1 Crenothrix polyspora
TTTCGGTTCTCCCACAGGGGACTTCCACCCCATTACATCGCGCCCATGCTGGGCGCACACGGGTCATTCAACCGGACTGGCCTTGATACTGGTGTGTTTTCTTACAACAATCTGGCCAGCCGGTTAATTCAACGTTAGCCTTCTGTTTCAAAACATATAGCGATAGAAAATATCTTATCGAAAGCAGATATGAAATATATGCAATATAATTCAGCTAATTTTTGAGGTTAAATATGTGTTTGTTTTTAATAATTTAAAAAAGTTAAACTTGTTGAATTTAAAATTTATAAATCATAAAGCAATAAAAATAATTTTATTGCTTTTCAGTCTTTATTGTATTTCTTATCCATTAGCTACATTTTTTCCAAACCCTATTAGTTTAATTTTATATACAATAATAATTTATCCTGCCGCTTTATTGGATATAATAGGACTCCAGGGGCTTGTAACTGAAGGCATGTGTTGTTTTGGATGTATACTTACACCTACAACTTTAGGTTGTTTATTTGTTATATTATTTTGGTTTACGGCTTTTTGGTTTTCAAACTTAGTAAAATAATTTTTAATGTTAACTTATCTATGGTTTTTTCTACATAACACCATGTTCGAGTGTAGCAAATAAAATCGTTATTTTATTTGCATTTTTGTTCGGTGTTAATTTGGCAACAGTGCATAGTTTAGCAGGCTAACAATTTGTTCAAATGGGACTGCCCGTACTTGGCCATTTTTAAAATTTAGTTTGTAAATAACATTGGGGCTTTGCTTGTTTCCCATACGGGCAGCCCCTTAACAAAACGTTAGCGCCGTAATTTTTTAAAACCAGCTTTTAAGAGTCTCAACAATCCATGTACATACCAGATCAATTTCAAGAACCAAGAGTTGAGGTCATGCACGAACTGATTCGTTTGTATCCTCTTGCTACTCTGGTTACGTTGTCATCAGACGGCCTTACCGCAAATCACATCCCACTTCACATATCAGAAGATTCACCACCATTTGGAACTTTACGCGGTCATGTTGCTCGTTCCAATCCAATGTGGAATGATTTTTCTGAGAATGTTGACGTTTTGGCAATATTTCACGGTCCAAATGCTTACATTACTCCTTCTTGGTACGCAACTAAGCAAGAAACAGGTAAAGTTGTTCCAACTTGGAACTATACAACGGTTCATGCTTACGGCTCGTTAAAGGTTATAGATAATGCTTTGTGGATACGTTCCCAACTTGAGTCACTTACCGCTCATAATGAGGCTTCATTTGCTAAACAGTGGCAAGTATCAGATGCTCCACACGAATTTACTGAAAGATTAATTGGTGCCATCGTTGGAATCGAAATTGTTATTACAAAACTTATTGGTAAATGGAAAGTAAGTCAAAATCAGCCTATTGAGAATCAGGCCAGTGTTATTCAAGGGCTTAATGCCAGTGGTTTGCGGGACGGAGAATTAATGGCGGCAGAAATAGAATTCTATGGTAAGAATTAGGATGTCACCAGCAGAGCGTAAAAACTTGGTGTTTATTTTGGCATTTTTATTTCAGTTTTGGCTTAATTTTGCCGTATAGTTTGGCTCGCTAATCGGGTAGCCAGGGGCATCTAACCCCCAGCCCCCACACCACCCACCATGCGGGTCCGCAGTGGGCGGTTCAACGAATTGGCTCGCGTTGACACTTAGGCATAACCTTGCGCTTTGCACCAAAGGTCTTTGATGCTCAACAACCCCTGCTTTTTCAGCCATTTGTTGTTCAAAGCCATTTGTACGGCGGGGGTACGCGCCATGCGCCAGTAGCTTTTGCTGCTGAGCGCATGTTGGATGGCGGCTTTGAGGTTAATCCCCAAGGCCAGCAAATGACGGACTTTAGTACGCGGCCAGCGCCATTGTTTCCAATAGCACATACGGATGCGCCGCCGCAGCCATTCATCCAACTCAGGGATGGGGCGGTAGTATTGGCTGATGCCAAAGTAGCCGACCCAACCCCGAAGGAACTGCCCCAGTTTGTACAAGCGGTATTTCATCGACACGCCC
>NZ_FUKI01000073.1 GCF_900163755.1 Crenothrix polyspora
ACGGCAAGGTACAACCAACCGGCTGCCGTCCATAAGTAAGTGATGTCACCCACCCACTTTTCGTTAGGTCGGCTGGCTTCAAATTCACGGTTTAGGTGGTTTTCAGCAATACGGGATACTTCACCTAAATTAGCGGGATAAACATGGCGTTTTTTAGGGTAAACGGCCACCACATCAGCCTCTTGCATTAGGCTACGAGCTTGGTAACGTCCAATATCAAGACCTTTTTCCTTGAGGGCATCTGACATCCGCCGGCTACCATAGATTTGACTGGACTCGGCATGAATGGCCTTAACTTGGCATTGTAGGTTTAACCGTTCCGCCGTAGGTTCACCCGACATTCCGCACCCCTATTCATAATTTTATGATTAAATTTAATTTAATAATTTCAGTATGTTATAAATTTTTCGAATTTTTGGCGTATTTTCAAAGTCATTTATATCAGCTTATATTTAACAAAAAACAAACGAGAGATGAATTTTTCTTGTTTTAACTCGAAAGTCTAAAATACTAAAATTCATTAAATATCAATATGTTGCTTAAATGCTGAATTTTTATTTAGGGGTGCGGAATGTCGGAGATAAGCTCTCCGAGCTGCATATTAAGGCCAGTATGAGCCGGAAGGGGAACTGTTGGGATAATGCTGTGATGGAGCGTTTTTTCAGGAGCCTGAAAACAGAATCCACCAGCCGTGACCAATACCAAACCCACGAGGAAATGACATGGGCAGTCACAAAATATATCCATTTTTACAATACTAAAAGGATACATTCAATTATTGGAAGTGCTGCACCTAACCAATTTGAACAACAATTTTTAAAAAGCGCCTAATGCAGTGTCCAAATTTACTTGACCATTACACAGGCCGGGGCGGTGTCAATTGCCGCGATTTCCTGGGGACGTGGCGTGGCCACCTGATGGTTGACGACTACAGTGGCTACAAGGCCTCATTCAATGCCAAGCGCATGGCCGTGCCCTGTACGGAGCTTGGCTGCTGGGCGCATGGGCGGCGTAAGTTTTTTGACCTGTACACGGCCACTGAAAGCCCGATGGCAAAAGAGGCACTGGAACGTATTGGCCAGCTCTATGCCGTTGAGGAAGAAGCCAGGGATTTTAGCATCGAAGCCCGCAGGGCGTTGCGGGCGGAA
>NZ_FUKI01000168.1 GCF_900163755.1 Crenothrix polyspora
GTGCTTGGCCATGCGGTGCATCCCCAAGGCCAGGGTGACTGTCACCACCGCAGGCAGGCCTTCGGGGATAGCGGCCACCGCAAGGGCAATGGCGGTGAAGGCGGTCTGGATTAGCGGCTCACCCCGCCACAGGGCAAAGGCAAATAATACCGACACTATCGCGACAGCAATCAAGGCCAGACGTTTACCCAAGCTGTCCAGTTGTATTTGCAAGGGCGTAGCGCCGTCCTCTGCCTGCGCCAACAGTGTTGCCAAGCGGCCTATTTCGGTGGCCATGCCGGTGGCGGTCACCAGCATTTCGGCACGGCCACGGGTGATGGCATTGTTCAGGTACAGCATATTGGTGCGCTCTGCGAGCGGTGTGTCTTCATTCGCCAAAGCGGACTCTTGTTTGGCAACGGGAACGGATTCACCGGTCAGGGAAGATTCATCAACCTCCAGTGCATTGGCCATAATGAGGCGGCCATCCGCCGGTATTTTGTTACCGGCTTCCAAAATCACTATATCGCCAGGCACAAGCTGGTCGGCAGGGATTTCCAGCGTATTACCCTCACGCCGGACGGTGGCTTTTAAGGCCAGCATTTTTTTCAGTGCCGCCAGTGATTTTTCGGCCTGAAATTCCTGATAAAACCCCAATAAGGTATTGATGACCACCACCCCCAGGATCACGATACCATCGGTCCAATCGCCAATGAGGGCTGCCACACTGGCGGCAATCAACAACACAACGATGAGCGAACCCTTGAATTGCGCCAGCAACAAATGCCAGGCGGGGCGGGGTGGTTTCTCGGCCAGCCGGTTAGTGCTGTAGCGTTTTAGACGCGCGGTGGCTTCCGCTTGGCTTAAGCCTATGCCAGCATCAACCGATTGGTTCTTCAGCACTTGTTCTGCGGGCAAGGTATGCCAGTCAGTTAGGTTTGCTGCTTTTGATGTTAACTCTATTGTTTCTACTTGTTGTGCTTGTTGCTTGATCCAGGCCTGCCATACCGACAGCAGCACCGATAAAATCACCGGGCCTAAAAATAGCCCTACCGCCCCAAACGCCGTCAAGCCGCCCAGTACCCCGAACAGCACCACCAGAAATGGCACACGGCTGGCACCACTGATAATAATTGGCCGGATCACGTTATCCACTGTACTGACCGCCAGAAACCCCCACAGCAATAAGCCTATGCCGGGCCAAGTCTGGCCGCTAAGCAACAGCATGATAGCCAGTGGCAACCACACCAGTGTCGCACCCATAGGCACCAATGCCAACAGCGCGGTGATTGCCCCAAACAACACGGGGGCTTTGACCCCTGCTACGGTATAGCCAACGCCCGCCAACAGGCCTTGCCCCAGCGCCGCCAGCACCAACCCATACACCACGGCACGGGTGGTGTTTCCTGCCGCTTGCAGATAAACCTCTTGGTACTTGCCAAGAAAATGGATCAGGCCTAAGCGCAATTGCCGGATGGCTTCGTCGCCATCCCGAAAGCAAAAGAACACGGTGACTAATATGACACCCAAATTCATCACGTAACGGCCTATGCCGCCAAGAAATTGCGCGAACTGCCCCAGCCACTGTTTTGCCCAATTGGCAAATTGCGTGCTTACGCCGGCCTGGTCACTGTTCAGCCGATCTAGCCCATGCTGTAAATAGTTGCCCAACCACGGGATACGGCTGAGAAACTCAGGTAATCGAAAAGGCCCTTCCGCCACGTTATCGACCAAGGTTTGATAGGCAATGACGATTTCAGCCTGCAACATGGCGACCAGCCAGGACACCGTTAAAATGACTGCTGCTGCGATGATGGCGGTCATCAGCGCTGCACTGAGGGTGGGCTTGTCGTTAAGCCGATGTTTCAGGCGGCTATAAAGTGGCCATGCGACATAAGCGATAATAAATGCCCAAATCAGGGACATCAAAAATCCGCGCAACACCATAAAGCTAAGCAATAGCAGCCCTGTTAATAAAAGACCAGGGATGATGAACCGCGAGATGGATTTTGTGGGGGGATTGTTCATGGGTTAATGGAGTCCTGTTGGGCAACGTATAAAAGTCAAGCTAGTGTCAACTTTATTATGTCAAGTGTTGCAAAGACCTACGAGGTTTTTAAAACCTCGTAGGTCTAAGGCTGGTCAAAAATATACCCGACTTATCAAGATTGACTGAGTACTTATGTCCGCCACGACCAAAGCAGAGCATCATGGCATACCGGATAATCCACCAGTAGCTTAACCATTAGAGCGACAGCAATCAACACGGAAATCGCTTGTAATGGCATGCAGGCTTACCTGTGCATGGTTTTAAGGGCATTAAACAGCACGCTAACATCATGTTGGCCTTTGAACACCGGTGGAATTTCCGTCTTTATATCAAGTAACTTATACACGGCCATCAATGCAGATCGTATTGAATATTCAACAGTAAACACCACATCATCGGGAATTTCGCAAAACTGGCCGATAAAAGCGAAATTCTTCGTGCCTTCGGGTACAACATCGGGTCTGTCGCCTTTGACCCTGGGCATGAACTGGCTGGTGATAAACGGCATCATGCACGGAATACAGTTGGCGGCCGCCATAACGGCTTGCGTCTGTGTACCTAAGCGTAGATGCTGGAACAGTTCAACCAGTATCTCTTCGCCGGTGCATTCAGACATGGGTTTTTTAACATAATTACCGATTCTATCGGGGAATAGGCCATAACCCCAAAATACGAATATATTGTCAGGTTGGTTGATAAAATGCGGTTGATGTGCCAGCACTATACTCATAAACCAGCTGGAATCGACCAGCGTGAACATGCCGCCAGTCCCCGCCTTATTGCCGGTAAAGTCTTCTATAAACTGGAAAAAAGCAGGGTCGTCTAGCGTCACGGTAAACGACATCCACTTGGTTTGGTCAATATGGTCGGCAAATACGTCGGGGTGGCCAAAGCCTGGGCGGCCTTTGGCGATGTCTTCCCATAATGTCCACGCCCCACCGGCTTTTTTAGACTTTAACAGCGCAGGCGTTGTCATCGAACCCAGGCTAGACGCTTCTGTCATGCAGCCCAAGGTAACAAACACCCGATCGGTGGGCAATACGGTGATGTTTTTAGAAACATCCTCGCTGGTACAGCGGATATTTTTCACCGATCGATCCCCCGCGCCTAAATCAAAATCAAGCCCTGTGACTTCGGTGCTTAGCGAAAATTGCACACCTTGTGCGCCAAGCCAGTTCGTAAGCGGCAGTATCATGGAATCATATTGGTTATACGGCGTGCGCCAGACCCCACCCATTTTATTAAAATCGGGAAATAATTGGATGAAACGCAGCAAATAACGCTTGAGTTCAACCACACTGTGCCACGGTTGGAAGGCAAACATGGTTGACCACATCAGCCAGAAATTGCTTTCAAAAAACGTCGGTGTAAACCAGTCTTCAATGCGTTTGGCGGCTAGCGAATCTTCAGAATGGGCTATCAATGACAGTATATCCAAACGGTCTTTTTCGCTTAAACCAAACGATGACACATCGACTTTTTCGCCTGCCTTAACCAAACGGCATCGGGATAGGCTGACATATTGATGGCTGAATTCAAAAATTTCATCTTTGACGCTTTTGTCAGGGTCGGTCAGTGACGGGATGGTTTCAAAAAGATCGTAGGTGCAGACGTAGTGTTCTTCAATCATCCGCCCACCCCGAATGACATAACCTTTTTCTTTTGAGCCCGCGCCATCCAGGCTACCGCCCGTAACTTTCAGTTCTTCCAAAATATGGATATTCGCACCAGGGATATGACCATCGCGTATTAAAAATGCAGCACCTGCAAGGGCTGCTATGCCACCGCCGACAAAATAAGCCTTCCTGTTGTCTACAGTGGCAGGGTCGATTGAAATGTCCGGCATATTGTTTTGTTTGATATTAATAGTGTTCATGATTTACAGTTTTATAAATTGATAGGATTCATTTCGCTTCGTCAACTATTTGGATGGATTTTTGCTCAACTTCTTTGGCAACTTGAATCAACCCCGCATCTTGAGATAACGCTGAAAGCATTTGCACAGGCTTAATAAAGCCAATCTGCGTAATGCCTTTCTCCGTAAATATAGAAATACGGCACGGCAAAGCCATGTTCAGACGCATATCGGCAGATAAAACTTTTGCGGCCTGCACCGGATTACAGACTTCAAAAATTTTGCACTCCTCATTAAATGCAATGCCTTTATTGCGCAGTGTGTCCCCTAAATCATGGATGTGCAATATCCCGAAACCATTATGCTTAACCGCTAATTCAAGGTCTGTCGATGCCTGGCTGAATGATTTATTCGTTTTAACGATGTAATACATGAAGTGACCTCAATTTTTTTGGTTAATCAATAAAAATAACGGGATTTGCTAAGGTGTATCCCTTATTTTGAAGGGGGTAAATCAGCATGGCGGTCTAATTGTCGGCCACCATAGCGCAGTGATAAGGCATGGCCATTCACGCCAAAAAAGAAGAATGTGATTATCCCTAAAATAAAAATACCCGCTTGGGCGAGCTGTAATTCATGGGGTATAGGATTGATACTGAGCAACAAAGCCAACACCACCAGCGATGGCACCAAGCCAAACACGATAATCAGCGCGATAATAAAAACCGGTTGCTCTGCGCCAGAGGGCTTGGTATGAGCAAAGCCTGAAACGACTTTTATGATGGTCTGGCCAAATAACACCGCCGAGCCGAAGGACAATTCCGGTGATTCGATAATGGCAAACAGCGACCGGCCAACGCTGAGATCGACGATTGAAATCACCACCAGAGGCAGTACGATAAACAGCAAATCACCCAGCAAGGCGTACATCGCGGCTTTTTGGTGGGTCTTGTGGGTGTCATCAATGTTGCCAACGATGAAGCTGTCTTTATCCATTTATCGAAACGCCTTTTTATATCATCATTCATTAAGTGACTTTTAGTGTTACTTTTTGATTAAAAATATACAGCGTTTTCAACTTAGGACAGTTACAGCCACCGTTCGTGCTGAGCTTGTCGAAGCACGAACGGCACACTTCGACAAGCTCAGTGCGAACGGTTACGCTGTAACTATTGAACTGTGAAAACGCTGTATTACTTAAAGTAACTGTCGATCAAACCAACAAAGCGTTCATTTATGTTTCAATCAGTGTATGGGTGTGCCAACAACATTGCTGGCACTCTGCTAGATTTGGCTTCCAGGAATGCCAAAGGGCAATTACATTCCTTTTTTCACGTCTTTGGCGGCATCTTCAACATGACGGCCACCACTTTGTACATCTTTGCCCGCGCCTTCTATGGTATTACAGGCAGTTAATACACCCATAAAGCTTAATATCAACTCACATTGAGCGGCTACCCTCCCGTTAAATTTTGATTTAGACTTAAGTGCCGACTTGTCA
>NZ_FUKI01000142.1 GCF_900163755.1 Crenothrix polyspora
CGCCCATTGTCCAATATTCCCCACTGCTGCCTCCCGTAGGAGTCTGGGCCGTGTCTCAGTCCCAGTGTGGCTGATCGTCCTCTCAGACCAGCTATGGATCGTCGCCTTGGTAGGCCTTTACCCTACCAACTAGCTAATCCAACGCAGGCTCATCTGTTAGCGAAAGGCCCGAAGGTCCCCCCCTTTCCCCCGTAGGGCGTATGCGGTATTAGCGTGCGTTTCCACACGTTGTCCCCCACTAACAGGCAGATTCCTACGCGTTACTCACCCGTCCGCCACTCGTCAGCGCCCGAAGGCCTGCTACCGTTCGACTTGCATGTGTTAAGCATACCGCCAGCGTTCAATCTGAGCCATGATCAAACTCTTCAGTTCAATATAGCTTTGTCACTTCTAGATGAGTGACCAATCTTGTATCGACAGATACAACAAATGAATTAACATGAGTTGATCTTGTGCCGAATGTCATATAACATCACCAACATCCATCACAAGCACCCACACACATTATCTTGATCTAGGTTTTTAAAGAGCGGTTAATCTTTCGATCAACTTAGTCCGCCTATTATATGCGGTTTTTTAATTCTGTCAATTTTTATTTTTTGTTTTTTAAAAAAAATAGCAAAAAATCTATTTTATTCGCTTTCAATCAAATACATATCTTGTAACAAAGTTCTTTCACCCGGTGTAAGACTAACACGAACATACTTTTTTTGCGTATCCTCTTCAAGTGCATCAAACATACTATCTGCCACATCACTTTCGCCAACTACCTGCTGACGACGCTCCCCTTGCCGACGATCACTGCTATCAGCTCTTTCTGCGTTACGACGAGGCACTGATAATCTACGTAAATTAGATCTTACGTCAACTACATTCATGGTTAACCACCTTATAAAATAAATATATTGTCAATATAACGCAACATAGTAAAAAAAATTCATATAAAATACAACGCTATGGAACGCAATTCGTAAATTTAAATTGTCTCAGTAAGCACATCAGCAACCCGATTAAGCGCTAAAACCCTAAAAATAAAGCCAAAAAACATCATCTTTTAAAAGCGTAACCAAACACGTCACTTACTATTAAAGCGAACGCGCTAAACGGTGCAAAGCCTCAGCACCGTGATTAAAAATGGGCCAACCATCACCCGATAACACGGTTTTAATACCACCCAAATCAGCAATACGCCTTACAGACTCAACAGCTCTCTCTCGATTAACCAGCTTGGCTGCGGGCAATAAGCACAACTCACCGCCAATATGACAGCGAATTAAATCACCGGTTATTAAGGTACTACCCTCTAAAACCAAAACAAGTTCGCCAGGCGTTTTAGAACCATTAACTTGATACGCAACCAATCCAGCTACAATTTCCTCATTATCATAAATCCAACGCTGACAAGTCATCGGAAAGCTCGCCTCTTCGCTGGCTGGCCCACACACAAGCGCCCCAGTTTGGCTGGCTAAGCGTTCAGCATCGCGGACATGATCACTGTTAGTAATGACAATGATTTTAACGCCTCCCAAACTTTGCAGATGATAATGATCATGCTCTGACATCGGCAAGGGATCAATGAGAATATTACCCGCCTCACGCACCCACAGCACACTGTGGAAATCAAGGTTGCGCTCTTCATTAAATACCGACCAACCAAACAAATCGAGTCTATGCAGTTGTTTCATCAAAAACTCCCTCATTTATTACACTCACACACAATGATTGGCGCTGACGTGCAGCAGCAATAATAAAGTAACGGGTTTTATCATCAGCTTCCGACCATGCACGAATTTCATCTATGGAACGAAAACACCCACTACAGACACTATTCTCATTCAAAATGCACAAACTCACGCAGGGCGAAGCCACCCGAACAGCATCTATCCTAACCATAGTATTCTCATACGTTAACTTTGGCGAAGTACAGACAAAGCATTATCGCGGACAACCTTCGAGCTTATAAATCCCATAGCCTTGATTATCAATTTGCTGCCTTAATTCGGGCGGCGCTTCTGCACTGTGGCAAAACAGGCAATTTTCCTGTGTAACCAACGCATCATGTGCGCCAATACTATGCAACCATGCCTTGGCATAAATCAAGGCTTTAGCCGCATCTTGCTCATCCATAACCACATCAAAATGCATAATTCTACCTTGAGCAGTTTTTGCATAAGTGTCAAATACATGTGAGATAGCCATAAAACCTCTTTTAGCTTATAAATTTTAGCGCAGTAATTTAATTATATACACATTATTCATCTTTCGGCGGCACATAGCCTTCTGGCATGTCGTTATTGCCTTCAAACAAAAATTTTGTCCGCTCTTCTGCTAAAAAAGCGCGGTGTTTAGGGTCAAAACTGGCCAGCTTATTTTCGTTAATCAACATAGTTTGTTTAGTTAGCCACTCTTTCCAGGCTTGTTTGGAAACTTTTTCAAATATCTCCTGACCTTTAGGCCCTGGAAACGGTGCTTCGTCTAAACCTTCAGCACTGATACCCAATTTTACACACTCTACTAATCTGGTCATATTATTCTCGTTGTTTAAAATGTTGCTGTAACAAGCGCTTAATCGGTGCAGCCAAACCTAGGCTACGTGTATGTTCGACCGTACACCATAGATTTTGCTCGGTATCCATAACACAGTTATCGACATCATCGACACACATTAAGACGGGCGTATAGTCTAAGTGATAATGCGAAAATGTGTGTCGCTTCGTAGTCAGCGTGTGTTGCTTTACGATGTTTATATTATTAATGACACACCAATCATGCGCTGATTGCAGACAAGAAAATTCCGGTACACTCCACAAACCACCCCAAATGCCTAATGAAGGGCGTTTTTCCAGTAATACGTGACCCGCAGCATTATGCAATAACAATAATGTTACGTGTTTAACAGGTATTTTTTTACTGACTTTAGGTGTGGGTAATACAGCAACTGTGTCGGTTAGCCTGGCTAGACACGCGGTGTTAACTGGGCAACGCACACATTGTGGTTTACTGCGTGTACACAGCGTCGCACCCAGATCCATAATGGCTTGCGTATAATCGGCAACGCGGTCTATCGGAGTAAAATCAGCACTCACAGCCCACAATGTTTTATTAACCTCAGCCTGTCCTGGCCAGCCCGAAATCGCATTAAACCGTGTTAATACTCGCTTGACGTTACCATCTAAAATGGGCTGTCTTTTTTGAAAAGCAATACTCATTATCGCACCCGCAGTAGACAAGCCAATCCCAGGCAAAGCAACAAGCGCCTCTAAAGTATTAGGAAAATAACCTTGTTCAGCAATAATTTGCGCGCTTTTGTGCAGATTCCTGGCTCTGGCATAATATCCCAAACCTGACCACAGACCCAGCACCTCATCCACCGGTGCGTGCGCTAACGCATCTACAGTGGGAAATTTTTTGGTGAATGCCTCAAAATACGCAATCACGGTGATAACTTGCGTCTGCTGTAACATAATCTCCGACAACCAAATACGGTACGGAGTAATATTACGTTGCCAAGGTAAATCTTTGCGACCACACACGTCAAACCACGCCAGCAGCTTTTGTTGAAAATCAATTGTATTCATTTAAAATTATCCGCTGTTGTTGCCAACATTAATGCGCTAAATTGAGACTAACCTGCTGCAAGTGTGCGCCATGCACCAGCAATTTATCAATAACTACGCGACCGGATATGCGTAATTTTCTTAACGTTTCAACCGGCATACCCGCCAAAATAGTCGCAGGATCGATGGACTTTTCCGGTATATGTTGCGCGGGTAAATAACCATCAACAGCAAGATTATCAATACGTAACCTAAGCAGTGTGGTCGGCTTAGCATAGTCTTTAATCGCTACCGAGCCAGTGAGCCGACTGTTATCCAATGTCATCGTCAAATTATTAACTGCAGCAGCCGTATCGGTGGCCTGAAAATTAAACTCAGCTGCCATTTGCTGTAAGGTTTTGGTATCACGTCGCGTCGGCAGTGGTATCGCCAATTGCTGCATAAATTGACTGGGATTAAAAGTTATGACCCGCATATGGCCGGTCATTGTCGCTGGCTTATTGGTAAAACGGCTCATGATATCCGAAGTTATCTGTATGCCAGCTAATTTTAATTGTACATCACTGGCTTTAAGCAGGTGTTCGGTCTTATCAAATAACACGTCTTTGCTACTTAAAGTAAATGCCAGTGATTTACCAGGTATAACTTTACCCGCAATTATGCTGTGTAACGCATTATTTTCTAAATGAAAAACACGAAAGCCGCTGTTCGTTGTCAGCGTAGTTTGGCCATTGAGCGACAAGGCCAGTTGCTGTTTTTTATCCCGTACTGTCATATTAAAATCACTGATGATTGGGGTATTTAACGCGATAACACTGGTTTTAAAGCCGATGTTACTCACTTCAACCTGTTGGCCAGATTGCTGATTTTCCCAGTTAATAGTTGCGTTTTCTATACGGATACCTTGACTGGTAAATGCCATTAACAGCGCAGTCATATTGATATTTTGAGACGGCACAGCACCTACAGATGCAGTGGGGGCTCTGCCCACCCAGTTATTTATACCACGCTGATTAGTTATTAAATTCAGCTTAAGCCCTTGTATTGTAACCATACCCACATCCATTCTGCGTGACAGCAACGGCAATAATTTAAGACGTAAATTGATATTATCAACAGACATGAAATAATTTTGAAAATCCTTGGTATTAGCAACGACAACAGCGCCTGTCGAAAGATTAAGTTCCGGAAAAATAGTCAGCTTTAATTGCCCAGTAAATTTAACATCACGACCCAAGGTAGTTTTTATTGCTGCACTGAGCTTAGGCTTAAAATCGTTGATATCAAAGATAAGCAGCACGCTACAAACGATAATTAACACAATCAAAAACGATGCTACAATGCCAACGAGCATGATTTTAATCGGTTTAATCACTGTAAATTCTCCGTGTTTAAAGGGTATCGGTATTCACATTTAATGCCTACCTAGGCCACCGCTGTATCTAATGCTTACCAAAATGAGTCGAACGCATTGCATTAAAAAACAGACCGCTTGCAACTCATAGATGGATACCACTTTGGGTATCAACCAAAATAGTGCAGCGCGGCATTCAAAGACATTAAATTATAATAACGAAATTAAAGAGGTGGAAGATGTCACTTTTAGCTAAATTGGGGGCTGTTGCCATTATTGTGTGGTTTTACATAACAGCAAAGGAAAAAGGCGAAAACCCGACAAAGTGGGCAATTATTGGCTTTATTGGCTATTGTTTATCGGCAGTGGCGGGCTATTTTTTAATTTTCAAACCAATGGCAGCGGTATTTCTTGCACATGGCACAGCCAGTAATCCGCTCATGGTCATGCTCATTAGCCAAGTACCCGCAGTGCTGGCGTTACTGGCTTCGGTATTAATCAGAAAACGTTTGATTGCTACTGTGCCTGAAAAATAAGCAACTATAAAAAAAGCGCATTATGCCAACATAATGCGCCCTTAAAACGACAAAATTACTTAAGGCTTACAACTTGTCAGCATTTTTATTTAAATAATCTGCTACACCGGCAGGACTTGCATTCATGCCGGCATCGCCTTTATTCCAGCCTGCTGGGCACACTTCGCCGTGCTCTTCAAAGAATTGCAATGCATCAATCATGCGCAATAATTCGTCCATATTACGACCTAATGGTAAGTCGTTAACCACTTGGTGACGTACCATGCCACTGCGATCAATTAAAAATGTGCCACGGTAAGCAACCGCAGGGGCAGCCGCTTCTACGTCATACGCTTTACAAATACTGTGCGCCATATCCGCAGCCATCGTGTAACGTACTGCACCAATACCGCCTTTATTGATAGGCGTATTACGCCACGCATTGTGGGTAAAATGTGAGTCGATAGACACAGCAATCACTTCAACATTGCGACGGGTAAATTCGTCCATACGATGATCTAAAGCAATCAACTCGCTAGGGCAAACAAACGTAAAATCTAGTGGATAGAAAAATACCACCGCATATTTACCACTGGTAGCGGCAGAAAAACTGAAAGAATCAACGATCTGACCGTCACCCAAAACCGCAGGTACGGTAAAGTCTGGGGCTTGCTTACCAACTAAAACACTCATCGATTAATCTCCAAATATTATTTTATTGTGCATCACGTTTGAGTAAAACTGAGCGCTACAAGGCAAATACCCAAAAATCTACCCAGTTGTACATCTGGGTATTTTACACCAAAGCCATTAAAAATTGTTCAGCTATGATTTTTTGCTTGCTTTTTTTTTACATTAGCGATAATTTGTAGTCATTGGACTACAAAATTAACAGTAGCCCTGAGTTTAAAACACGGTACTTATATCATCCACCGTGTTCAAATCGTAGTAGTCATTATTAATAATTCTTGATGGGGGAATTGTTCATGCCAAAAAATAAACATATAACAGAACCTGACGTATTCGGTTTTCAAGTGCGCATTGTAAGACGCGGCAAAGAAAGTAGCCGTTATTTTTCTCACAAATTGTGGGGCAATAAAGGCAAATCGCTGCAAGCGGCCATTACTTGGCGCGACCAAATGTTGGTGGTATTAAAAGGCAGTAAAATGCGCTTTCTTAAACCCCCTAAAAACAAAACCACAACTGGGGTTACCGGCGTTTCTCGCACCATAAAATACGATCATCGCAAAGATAAGAGTTATTTGTGCTACACGGTTTTTTGGGTCAGCAACGGCAAATCCAGAAATAAAACCTTCCAAGTGGGCAATGTCGACAGAGTTACCGCAGATGATGAATTACATGCGTTTCGGACGGCTAAACTGTTCAGAAGCAGTTATGAGTTCGCTATTGATAACGACATTGAGTTTCTCGACCATAAATTTGTCGGTTGGAAAAGAACGCGCTTGTATGACAATGAAAACCTTAACCCAGTAGCTTAGCCAACAGCGACTAACGGCCAAACCAGTTACACCCGACATTCTAACGAGTCAGTGACTTTATCGTCAACCGAATATCCTGCGCTGCGCATAAAGCTCACAACGTCACGGTAGATTGTTAACGGCACTCGCCACTGGTAATCTGTGCTAGAAAGTAATGAGAAATGTCTACCGTATGCTGTTAAATTTATATTTAATAACGGATCGCTATAATTATTTAACTCAATAGCTTATGATTTGGGTAAAATAGTTAAAATTTCGATCCGTTAAAACCTTGTGAAACAGCAATTAAAAAACCTAGTACAGACACCGATACCCACTAAACACGGCGAATTCATCCTCCATTACTACAGTAACAACATTGATGACAAAGAGCATATTGCCTTGGTTAAAGGTGATGTTACCGGCAAAAGTCATGTGCCTGTGCGTATTCACTCCGAATGCTTTACTGGCGATGTATTAGGTTCACGGCGCTGCGATTGTGGCGAACAACTGGATTTGGCTCTGCAAATTATTAATGCCGCAGGCTTTGGCATTTTAATTTATCTGCGCCAAGAAGGCCGTGGCATTGGGCTATTAAATAAGCTACGCGCATACAATCTACAAGATCAAGGCATGGATACCGTCGATGCTAACATTGAACTAGGTCATCTTGCCGACGAAAGAGAATACAGTATTGCAGGCCTAATACTGGATGACTTACAGGTTAGCTCTGTAGAATTAATTACCAATAATCCCAAAAAAATCACTTCTTTAGAAAAATTAGGTGTACTTGTAGAAAAGCGTATTCCGGTTGAAGCCCTTGCTCACTCTGATAATATCGATTATTTAAAAACCAAAGCCAAAAAAATGGCGCATTTATTATTTCAACCTAAAAAATAGTCGGTTACTACAAGTTAAGATCGGAATCTCTACTCCGAAGTGATAGATTTAGCCACGATTTCACGGCTTACATCATCACCCAGCAACAAACCCACCAAATTAACCCAATAAGCCGCACCAATAGAGACTATTTCATCATTGAAATCATAATGTGGATTATGTAGTAAGCAACTGTTTGCCGACGAACCATTGCCTATCCACATATAACAACCAGGCTTTTCCTGCAACATAAAAGCAAAATCTTCCGAACCCATGCTAGGTGTAGGATTTTGATTAACGCACGCTTCACCTGCGACAGCAATTGCTGCCTGCAAGGCAAGCGCCGTTTCCCCGTCACTATTTAAAGTGACGGGGTAGCCTTCATTATCTGGATTAAATATTACACCCGCTGTTGCACCAAAACTTGCACAAATCGCTTTGACTAATTGCTCAATTTTATGGGCTATCGCAATTTTAACATCGGGATCAAAACAACGAAACGTGCCACGCAGTAACACAGACTCTGGCAAAGCATTCCAAGTATTACCCGCATGAATCTGAGTAATACTGACAACAGCAGAATGCACTGGGTCAAGCGTTCGACTAACGATGGTTTGTAAGGCATTAATCACTTGCGCGGCAATAACAATAGCATCATTACCCAAATGCGGCATGGCAGCGTGGGTAGCTTGCCCTGTTATATTAATTTCAAAACAATCAAACGAGGCCATCATTGCGCCGGATTTAACTGCAAAATGTCCAACGGGGATATCTGGAAAGTTGTGCAAACCAAACACACAACTGGCCGGAAATTGCTCAAACAAGCCGTCATCAATCATCGCTTTGGCACCTGCACGGCCTTCTTCCGCAGGTTGAAAAATAAAATACACCGTACCATTAAAATCACGATGCTTGGCTAAATACTGCGCCGCTCCCAATAACATCGCCGAATGACCGTCATGGCCACAGGCGTGCATAGTGTTGTTATGACGTGATTTGTAAGCAAAACTATTTTGCTCCTGCATTGGCAAGCCATCCATGTCGGCACGCAGTGCAATTTTTTTATCGCCATTGCCCACTGAAAGCGTTGCCACAACACCTGTCTTGCCCAAGCCCCGCCGTACGTGCAAGCCAAAACTACGCAATTTATCAGTAATAAACTGCGCGGTTTGTGTTTCTTCAAACGCCAATTCTGGAATTTGATGCAACTGCTTGCGCCAGGCTTGCATGGCATTTATTTCGGTTAGATTAAACATTGTGTCAAGTATCGGCGTGTGCCAGCAAGTTAAAGCTATTTATTTTCAGCCTGCATAGCGCTGTAAAAGATTATTTTTGTATGGCTTGAATTATAATTGAACGCGGATTGTTTGGAACAACAATCCGCGCAACATAAGCGTACTTTGACAATATAATTGGAATTTATACAGATGACACAAAAAAAACTTTCTTTACAAGAGCAATTATTAAAAGCGGGCTTAGGCAACGCCACACAAGCAAAACAAATTAAAACCGACAAACACAAGCAAAACAAATTACAAAAAAACAATAATATTCAAATTGTTGATGACATTGCGGCACAGGTGCAACAAGCGAAAACCGATCAGTTAACTAAAGATCGTGAACTGAATGCCTTACAAAAACAACACATCGAACACAAAGCAATACAGGCGCAAATAAAACAATTAATTGAGCTTAATTGCAAGCCACAAGATCCTGATGGTCTTGCCTATCGCTTTAATGATAACGCTAAAATAAAAACGCTGTATGTTAGCAATCAAACACGGGAACATCTCAGCAAAGGCGTTTTAGCGATCGTTACATTTAATCAGCACTATGCGGTTGTGCCTGCTGAGATTGCCGAAAAAATCAGGCTGCGTGATGCCCGCTGTGTCATTGTGTTTAATGACGCACATGCCATTAATGAAAAAACTGCCGATGATCCTTACGCGGCATTTCAAGTACCTGATGACTTAATGTGGTAAAAATAGACAATATTATAATTAATCACTACAACATTGATTACGGCCTTGCTGTTTTGCCTTATATAAAGCACTGTCCGCGCGTTCAAATGCCGTTTCTGAGGTATCATCATCCATAAATTCGGTTACGCCACAAGAGATAGTAATTGGCCTGAGTTGCCTACCGTTATAGTTAAAATCAGTTTGCTCGATAACGTAGCGCAATTGATTTGCCAACCTAACCGCCATTGCTTTATCTGTGTTTGGCAATAACATAGTAAATTCTTCACCCCCAAACCGAGAAATAAAATCAGTTTCGCGGCAATGTTCCGACAATTTTTTGGAAATAGTACGTAATACTTCATCGCCGTATTTATGGCCAAATTCGTCATTCGCTTGTTTGAACAAGTCAATATCCCAAATGATCATGCTGAGCGGCATTTGATAACGTTTCCAGCGTGCATACTCGTTGTGCAATCGATCTTCATAAGCAAGACGATTGGGCAATCCTGTTAAAGCATCACGAAAAGCCTGGGCACTGGCACGCTCAAGTTTTGATTTTAACTCTTTGGACTCCGCATCCATTTCTTTAACTTTTTGCGTCAACTCTTCAAGCTGTAGCTGGGTTTTTTTACGTCGCGCACTTTCTTTCTGATTATAATCTTGGATTTCAGTGGTTATTTTTATCAATCGGTCATTGATAATTTCTTTTAAAGACTCCAACTTAGTTGCATTATTGGATGTCAACTGTAACTCTTCTATTTGCTCGGACAGCGACTGATCTAATTTACTACGCCGCAATTCTGATTCTAACGCAACCTCATTAGCACCGTGAACTGTTTGATCTAATTCAGCCAACTGCTCGGTAATGTGTATTAGAAATTTATCAATATCCTGACGTTCCAATTGATTGTGTTGCTTTATCTGCAACAATAAACTGATGGATCGATCTAACAACATAACAAATGGGACAGCCGTATTGACAGCCACCAACTCTTGCTTTACTGCATGCGCTTGCTGACTAAATACGATTGGAATATCAATACCTTCCAGCAACCGCAACAGCTGATCACTGACAATCTTAATATCAATCTGATTAACAATCCCCTCAACTAAGCCTGCACTGGGTACATCAAGATTAATAATCGCCAGCAAGGTATTAAATAATTGTTCTTGATTATCGGATGTATTGGTATTTCGCAACGCTTGCAAGGCCGATTGTTGCTGTGTATCAGTGTATTGACGCAATAAAAAATCAAACAGAAATCCGGTGTCCGAAGATGATTTATAATTGTCGGCATTCAAACCGCCCAAGGTATCAATAAAGTGTTCTAAATCTTTTTTAAGGGTACTGCTGTCAATACCCTTTTCTAAATGATGTCGAATACTGTGTAAATATTGATCAAGCTGTGCATTAAAACCACTGGCTGCTAACGCTAAACGTATAATTGCTTTGCAGAGCAGCTCTTCTTTTTCACGACTCATATCAGCTGTTTGCTGCTGAACATTAAGTAATTCTAAATACTTATTTTTCCATTTATCTTTATCAACATCTTTGGTAAAAAAACCCATAATCTAAGCCTTATCAATGAATTAGGGTAGGCCTTAGCGAGCTATCGCCGTAATATTATTTTTTTATGCCATTTTCTTGCTTAATAAGTCGCGTCATCACTTCAATCATTTTTTCATGCGACCCAGCCAAAGGGCCATTAGTTTTATATTTTCCATTAATAACAACGGCAGGAACACCTGTTAACGCGTACTGTGCAGCCATCAGCGGCGCTTTACGCATTTTTGCATCAATAACAAACGAGTTGAAGGTATCGTGAAACTCGGCTTCTTTGACACCATGTGCCACAAAAAATTTAGCCAATTCATCTTCTGTTTCTAAACTTTGTTTTTTATTTTGTACTGCGTCAAAAAAATCATCATGAATTTTTTCAACCACACCTAATGCCTCGGCGGTATAGTAAGCTTTAGCATGTTTTGCCCATACGTCGTTAAAAGCGGCTGGTTGTCTGATAAATTCAACATTTTTTGCTTGGCTTTTTACCCATTTTTTAAGTTCAGGTTCAAAAGCATAACAATGTGGACAGCCATACCAAAAAAACTCAATGACTTCAATTTTATCGGCATGTTGTGTCG
This sequence comes from Crenothrix polyspora, assembly GCF_900163755.1. Lineage (GTDB taxonomy): Bacteria > Pseudomonadota > Gammaproteobacteria > Methylococcales > Methylomonadaceae > Crenothrix > Crenothrix polyspora. Next base: position 11,887 of record NZ_FUKI01000142.1, read on the forward strand.
GTTGTGCAGGCGATAACACTTCGTAGCCAGGACTTACTTCCTCGGCTTTTAATACAGCTGCCATCGAAAACAATACAATAAACAAGCTAGCTAGGGGGATTTTTTTAAGCATTGTCAAAAGCTCTCTAAAAAAATTAGACAAATAAATTAATGGTATCATTAATTGTTTAAGCTGGCCGAAACAATTAATTTGTAAGGTTTATTTCATCGCAGAAAGTCGATAAGACACCGCTTTGATTTGCTCATCACTCATTTTTTGAGCAATCATGTGCATCATATTATCGGGGTTGGTACTGCGGACACCGTTTTTAAAATCAGTCAGTGTTTTAATTAAATAATCCGCATGCTGTGCGCGTAAAGCCGGAAAAGCAGCCGGTTTATTACCTTCACCTGTTAAGCCGTGACAGGCAACACACGCTGATACGGCATGCGCTATATCACCGTTACGATAAATGTTACTGCCTTCAGCCAACAACGCTGGCATAGTTAATTTAGCAACTGGCTTTTGTGCGTCGTCATCATCTGCTGGCGGTAATGTCGGGGCGGCATTGGCAGAAATATTTTTGCTGGCATAATAGTCGGCAATATCAGCAATGTCCTGATCACTTAACGCAGCGGCTATAGCAGACATCATGGCATCGTTGCGGCTGCCATCTTTAAAGGCGTGCAATTGTTTTGCCAGATAAGACGCATGTTGTTCGGCCAGTTTTGGAAAATTCGGGGCAGAACTGTTACCATTTTCACCATGACAACCTGCACAAGATGCCGCTTTGTCTTTTCCTGCGTTAGCATTGCCTTCTGCGTGTAGAATACCGGACGTACTAAGCAACGCCAAAGAAAGTGAATATACCAGCCATGTTTTCTTCATCAGGTTCCCCATCGGAATAAAGTTGTTATCTATCGGTAGCCTCAAAGGTACTTAAGCTACGAGGTTATTGTTGAATTTTAACCTAATTAACTTAGCTAAGCGAGACAACGATGAACCCAGTTTATCATCAAGCAAAATTTATTAACAGTGCCCCGCATCTTAAGGACACTCCTGACGATCAAGGATTGGAGATTGCCTTTGCAGGCCGCTCAAACGCCGGCAAGTCTAGCGCCATTAATACCTTAACCCGACAAAATTCCTTAGCGCGGATCAGTAAAACCCCAGGACGTACGCAAATGCTGAATTTTTTTGCCATTACTGAGCAGCAGCGTTTTGTTGATTTGCCCGGTTACGGCTATGCCAAAGTGCCGGAAGCTGTCAAAAAACAATGGCATGCACTCATGGAGACCTATCTGAGTCAGCGTAAATCTTTGTGTGGCATTGTACTGGTAATGGATATTCGCCATCCACTAACCGCGTTTGACTGGCAGATGATTGAGTGGTGTCAGCATTCTGGATTACCGCTGCATATTTTGCTCAGCAAGGCAGACAAACTGACCTTTGGCGCGGCTAAAAATACTTTACTGGCGGTACAAAAAGAGTTAAGTGGGATACCTGTACCCATCACACTGCAAATGTTTTCTTCGTTAAAGAAAACCGGCGTGGATGAGGTACATAAAGCGTTGGATCAATTTTTTAGTTTGTCCCAAATCGAAACAAATCTTATGGTAGATTAATCGTAATTATCGACAACGAATGACTAAACACAACCAGTACGAACACGGCACACATCAGACCATAAGACGGCCTACCAATCTGGCGTGTTTTTGTGGTTTCTGCGCCTCATAAAACAGTATTTACCCGTGTTTTATTAGCCTAAATAAATACATTCGGTTATATTGGTTTAATTAGTTTTTTGGACTTTCATTTACCTCGCACATTAAATACCTACGCACCATGTCTACTACTGAACCCCAAGCTCCCGCGCATTTTATTCGTCACATTATAGCGACTGATTTACACAGCAACAAACACAACGGCAAAGTGATTACCCGCTTCCCACCCGAACCCAATGGCTATTTGCACATTGGCCATGCCAAATCCATCTGTCTGAATTTTGGTATGGCAATAGAACATAACGGCACTTGCAATCTGCGTTTTGACGACACTAATCCAGAAAAAGAAAGTGTCGAATTTATGGAATCCATTGAACGCGATGTGCAATGGCTGGGCTTTAAATGGGCAGAATTACATCATGCGTCAGATTATTTTGAGCAGCTGTATCTGTACGCCGAAAACTTAATCGAACAAGGCAAAGCCTATGTTGATAGCCTGTCCGCTGAACAAATCCGCATCTATCGCGGCACGTTAACTGAAGCGGGCAAAGCCAGTCCTGATCGTGATCGCACTATCGCTGACAATCTGGATTTATTCCGCCGTATGCGTGCCGGTGAATTTGCCGATGGCCAGTATGTATTACGCACCAAAATCGATATGGCTTCGCCCAATATCAATATGCGTGATCCGGCTTTATACCGCATTCGTCGCATACACCACCACCGTACCGGCAATGATTGGTGCATCTACCCAATGTACGATTACACGCACTGCATTTCCGATGCGCTGGAAGGCATCACCCATTCTTTGTGTACGTTAGAATTTGAAGATCATCGCCCGCTCTACGACTGGGTACTGAATGAACTGCAAACACCGTGTCATCCACAGCAAATTGAATTTGCCCGTTTGCAATTGGAATACACTATCGTCAGCAAACGCAAACTCAATCAGCTAGTCACAGAAAAACACGTTAGCGGCTGGGATGACCCCCGTATGCCGACGATTGCTGGCTTACGCAGAGCCGGTTTTACACCGAAAGCCATCCGTGATTTTTGCGAGCGTATCGGCATTACCAAACAGAATTCCTGGATAGAAATGGGGGTGTTAGAGCATTGCATTCGTGAAGACTTAAATGAAAATTCACCGCGCGTCATGGCGGTATTGCAGCCGTTGCGCGTGGTTATCGACAATTACCCCGATGACACCGAACAACTGGAAATCAGCAATCATCCGCAACAACCGGCATTAGGTAAACGCCAAGTGCCGTTTTGTAAAACCATTTTGATTGAGCGTGATGATTTTTCTGATAACCCACCGCCTAAATACAAGCGCTTAGTGGTCGGCGGCGAAGTACGTTTGCGCGGTTCCTATGTCATTCAATGTAACGAAGTAATTAAAGATACAAATGGCTGCATCACTGAGCTGCGCTGTAGTTATGACCCTAACACCTTAGGCAAAAACCCTGAAGGCCGTAAAGTAAAAGGGGTTATTCACTGGGTATCCGAACAACACGCGCTATCTGCTGAAGTGCGCTTATATAATCGTTTATTTGCACTGCCGCAACCGGATAATGAAGATAATTTTTTGGACGCGATAAACCCTAATTCGTTGGAATTATTATCGGATTGTAAAGTTGAAGCCAGCTTAGCAAATGCACTGCCCGAAGCGCGTTTTCAGTTTGAGCGTAACGGTTATTTTTGTCTGGATAAAGACAGTGTTGCGGGAAAATTGGTATTTAATCGCACAGTAAGCTTGCGCGATAACGGGGAAAAAGATTAATTATTACACGGGACGCGCATGATTAATGCCCAAACCCTCAGGCTTGGGCATTCAACTACTCAATTATGGCGCAACGCTTAACAACCAACCGCCACTGCCTTTACAGCCGTTAGGACCTAAAGCATTAATAGTAATACGGGCATAATCGCCTTTTGCAGATTCAGGAATAACCCCTGTCACTTCATTACCGGCTTGATTTTTAGGCGTGATAGTCACCGGAACTGGCTCACCTTTAATGGTAACAACAATGCTATCAGTGATGGTGGGTGAAGATGCTCTAAAAGAAAAGCTGGAATTGGCTTCGACAACAGAGTTAGCCGCCGGGGTAAAAGTACTAAAAGTAGGTTTAGTGCAATTGGTGCCGTTGCTTTTGCTGCCCGCGTATGCCAAGCCACTGCTGCCAATAGCCATTAACATAATGAGACATACTGTATTTTTAGTTTTCATTTAAACGCCCTAAATGGTAGCTGATTTTAATTAATCAGCTGGCTAAGTTAACTGATTCTGCGGCTTTGTCAAAGCCATTCATGTGAGCGGGGCATAATATTTTTGCAATAACTACCCATACAGTTACTGCTAGCCACATCCAGACTATGGCAATACTTTTAACAGCCAGCCATCAGTGCCTTTACAGCCATTTGCACCCTCTGCAGCAATTTTTATGCGCACAAAGCTGTTTTTTGCCGATTCAGGAATAGTGCCGGTAACGTCAAAGCCTGAATTTTTAGGTGTAATATTAATGCCAATGACGTGATCTTTAATCGACACACTGATGCTGTCTGGATTAGTTTGTGCTGACGCTGAAAAAGAAAACGTGGCATTGGCGGCGACTTCTGCTTTATCTACTGGGGTAAAATGACTGAATTTTGGTTTGCTGCATGCACGGGCACTGCTTTGCGGGCTACCACCATAAGCAAAAACACTGCTGGAAGCGGCCAATAGCAAGATAACCGTTAAGATGTTTTGAAATTTCATCAAAAATTCCTGGGGTGAAAGATTAAATACGCGAGTCATTAACGTAACTGAATTTACATCACTGTCAACCCACAGCCAACATTTCAGATGCTTTATTTAGCGCTATATATCCATAAACAGCATAGGAATACCGTAAGTTAAAATAAAATAGCTAAACGCCAAGGTCACACTGGTACTGGTTTTATAAAACAGCATTTTGCGTAAAACGTAACTGACAATTGCAATATACCAGCCCACCAAGGCAAAACCGATGGCAATGGAAATTTCTTCAGCAAATTCGACATGCTGCATTACCATTAAAAAATACATGGCTTCAGTGAGGGTAGCCAGTGTCATAATAAAGTTTTCACAAACAAAAATGGCGGTAAACAGCTGCTTAAAATAACCTAATTTTTTGACAATCAGCAATAAAGTGGCACACGATAAAAACGCCATGATAGTACGTAAAAATACCTCTAACGAGCCATCGGCAGGATCGGAAATGAGCCCTTCAACAATGCAACCGGAAATCAGATAAAACGCCACCGTATTCCACATAAACGATTTATGCGGTACTAAATCGGCGGGGTTATTTCTAAAAAAGCACAGCGCGAGGTATTTAAGTAATAAGGTCATGGGTTACGATTAGCTCATAAAGCAAATGCTTGTTAAAGAAATTAAACAATCCACCATTATAACCGCTAGTACCACAGCAAAGGGATGTCGCCTTCAACAATCTAAATCATCGCCAATTACATCTACTTGAAAAACAATAAAAAATAGACACCAACCAACCAACAAAAAAACGCGTCACTTACTGTGCATTAGACGACAAAATACAGCGTCCAAGCTGAAGAAATAATACATATCAGCTCACAAATAACGTTAGCTTATGACAATTCCAGTAATCGCACACGCTGCAAAACTAGACTATCTATTTGAAAAATAGTAATATTATTCGTTTACAATGCGTTTATTCTGGATTAATGACAACTAAAGTATCGGGTAGGTAGACGTTAGCGGCAACCCAACATAATGGCTTGAGAAAATATTGGCTCCCCCTAAACATCACCGCGCATTCTGACTAAAAATACGGCATATCTATAAAATATCTAATACTAAACATGGCTACCGACTTAAACTGACACAAAATGTAGCTTGAATTAAAGGCCTTTCTCAGCCCAAGATGATTGCTATTATTTTTTGCTCTACCTTAATTGGTTAACCATAAATACGCGTAAATAACCTATATCACACATTAATATTCAGTTATGAACATAAATACCTCAGATTTCTTACCCTCCAGTGATATTTTTTCTCCCGACGTTTTAGTAGGCAATGTCGGTGCGCCTTTTGCTATAGGCATAGCAGTTGGTTACTTTGCCAAAAAAATGCTGCGTACTGCTTTATTTTTGGCCGGTGCTGTCATTGTGGTGTTATTTGTTGCCGAATATTACGGCATAACCCGCATTGACGACATACATTTACAAAGTGCCGCAACAGTTGCCACCAATGCGGCTAAAAATTCTGGTAGCTTTTTGGTTAGCCGTTTATCACACATTACAGCAAAAGGTGTCAGTGCCACCGCTGGTTTTTATATTGGTTTTAAAATGGGCTGATTTGGCTCACGCATTAACAACCCGCTAAAAAACAACTGTGCCGTAACATGCGTTATCTGACTAAACGCACCGTGTCATCGCATGCCTGCTCTGCACTAAAACTTTGTCGCTTTAAGCGCGGTAAAAATCGCTTTACGACTTAACTTAGGAACCAATAAACTAATAAAATCATATACGTAATCCCGTAAAAACGCCTCTTTACGCACCCCAAGATAGGTGGTACTCACTGGGAATAAATGACTAACATCGACCATTCGTAAACCGCTATCCCGCTCAGCATCATAAGCCATGCCGGCCAGTAAGCCGATACCCAAACCCAAATTAACGTAGGTTTTAATCACATCCGCATCAATCGCTGTTAATACTACTTTGGGCTCCAGCCCTGCCTGATTAAAAATCCGCTTAACCAATGAACCGCCGGTAAAAGCAAAATCATAAGTAATCAGCGGATATTGAGCGATTTTTTCTAAGCTGAGTGGCAGATCAGTTAATAACGGATGATTTTCTGGGGTAACCACGCAGCGATTCCACTGATAACACGGCAAGCACAGTAATTTATCGTAAGTATTGATTGATTCAGTCGCAATGCCGATATCTGCTTCACCACTAACCACTTGCTCAGCCACTTGTGTGGGGTTACCCTGATGAATCGTCAACACCACATCGGGGTAAGTACGCATAAATTGCTTAACCGCCCTGGGTAAAAAATACCGCGCTTGGGTATGCGTTGTCGCTATCGTTAACATGCCTGTATTTTTTTGGGAGAAATCCTCGCCAACCCGCTTAATACTGTCTAGCTCACGCAACATACGTTCCGCCAACTCAACAATCACCTTACCCGGCTCAGTCACACAAACCAAGCGCTTGCCGTGTCGCTGAAAAACCTGCACCCCCAATGCCTCTTCCAGCAATTGAATCTGCCTGCTCACGCCAGATTGCGAGGTATGCAAGGCTTCGGAAGCGCGTGATATGCTTAAATTTTGCCGTACTATTTCGCACAGATAACGTAATTGAATCAGCTTCATTGTTCATTCCTTGATAAGATGGCGGCGTACTCTTTATGCTTGAGTAAGATATAAATAGCTTAACATATTATTAAAGCACAAATTGATAACAGTTTATAATAGCGCTCTTCCCAACTCTCTATTTTTTATTTCACAGGAATTAGCGTATGAATGTCATGTACTCCGTCTCAGGTTTTGCAGTGGGACTATTAGTGGGTATTACCGGTGTCGGTGGCGGCTCGTTAATGACACCTTTATTGGTGTTTTTATTCGGTTTTAAGCCATCAGTAGCAGTAGGTACTGATCTTTTGTATGCAGCTCTTACCAAAAGCGCGGGTGTTTTTGTACATCATGGTAAACATAAATCTGTCGACTGGCAGATAGTGGGATGGTTAGCCCTCGGTAGCTTGCCATTTGCCATATTAACTCTGCTTACCATTAAGCATTATATGGCCATAGGTAAAGAGACAACCGGCATGATCACCTTCTCGCTGGGTGTTGCGTTATTATTAACCGCCTGTGCTTTGCTAATACGCGCGGTTTTATTAAGAAAAAAACAAGCTCAAACAGCCATTGACGATAAACTGAGTGCCATGCAAAATGCCGGACGCTTTTCACCCAGCTGGCAAATACCTGCGACAATATTTACTGGCGCTATTTTGGGTATATTGGTCACGCTATCTTCTGTAGGTGCCGGAGCGCTGGGCACTGTTGCCTTATTATTTCTTTTTCCACGCGCAAGCACTTTAAGAATTGTCGGCACTGATATTGCCCATGCTATTCCTCTTACCGCACTGGCAGGTTGGGGACATTTTATGTTGGGTAATGTCGATTTAACTTTACTGGGTAGTTTACTAATCGGCTCTTTACCTGGCATTTGGATAGGCAGTCATTTAAGCGCAAAAATTCCAGAGCGCTATTTGCGTCCGGTGTTGGCTTCGGTATTGCTGTTAATCGGCCTTAAGTTTGTGTCGCAATAACACACTAACCATATCCTGACGGCGCTGGTGCATAAACAATACTTTTAAAAATCATACTGTTATAGTTAAATTTTTACGAAAAATACGCTGTTTTTCGCAAAAATCAGCAAAAAAGGAATACTCTAACCGACATTCCGCACCCCTATTCATAATTTTATGATTAAATTTAATTTAATAATTTCAGTATGTTATAAATTTGTCGAATTTTTGGCGTATTTTCAAAGTCATTTATATCAGCTTATATTTAACAAAAAACAAACGAGAGATGAATTTTTCTTGTTTTAATTCGAAAGTCTAAAATCCAAAAAAATACTAAAATTCATTAAATATCAATATGTTATTTAAATGCTGAATTTTTATTTAGGGGTGCGGAATGTCGGCTCTAAAATTTAAAATGTTTTTTATTTCATGTTGTTACAACCATGATTTATGCACCAACGCCCAGTTGCGAACATTTTGATACCGCCGGGTTGTGCGATGCGGCACCTTGTGATTGCTCATTTTAATACGTTAAAATACGTCTTTCAGTGACTTAAAAGCAATTTGTTCTTTAATCATCGGCAAAGCGTTCGCCGTTAAGTGTCAGCGCCACTTGATATAATAGCTTTTTCCTAATGCCAGTAATGTCAGCGGCCATAGCAACGGCGGTTTTAGTAGAGCATTGTTTCAGCATAACGCCGAGTAAACGTTTGTGTTCTGGCGTAATAAGCTGCTCACTTTTATCTAGCACCGCACCTTCAACAATCACTACAAACTCGCCTTTGCGCATATTATCATCGTTTGCGACCCGCTCAAGCACCTCAGCTAAACTGGCTTTAACAATGGTTTCGTGCAGCTTTGTTAACTCTCTGGCCACCACAATAATACGATCAGTCGGCAAAACCTCGGCCATATCCTGTAAACACGCTAAAATTCTATGGCTGGACTCATAAAATACCCACGTTGTTGAGCTTAGCAATTTTTCATTGAAAAATGTTTTCCGCGCTGATGAGGTTCGTGGTACAAAGCCTTCAAATGAAAACGGTATCACTGACAGACCCGATACCGAAAGCGCCGTAATTAACGCACACGCACCAGGAATCGGAACGACATCAACATGTGCCTCTTTAGCTAGCTTAACCAAAGGTAAGCCAGGATCGCTTAATAACGGTGTGCCTGCATCCGATACGATAGCAATGGATTGCCCATCGCGCAATTTCTGCAAAAGAGCAGGTGCAGCGCGATCTTCATTGTGCTGATGCAGGGCGATTAAACGATTGGTAATACCATAATGTTGTAGTAACATTTTCACATGTCGGGTATCCTCAGCGGCAATTAAATCGACCTGTTTTAATGTTTCAATACCACGTAAGCTAAAATCTGCTAAATTGCCTATAGGTGTGGCGACGACGTATAATTTTCCATAATCAGTTGACATTCGGTACTCGCATATGAATAAGCTCTTAAGTGTAAAATACAACAATAACAATAAACAACCGCTCATGCAGGCTTTGTCTTTGTGCGTACTATTGCTCTCCGGCTGTAGTAGCTTACAAAACAGCAGCTCAGAATTATATCAGCCTACCCCTTGGGCTCTTGAACAAAATAGAAATCGCCTAGCAACAATTGAATCTTTAATTCAAACCAACCGACGTGAAGAAGCCAAAAACAGTGCCGATATAATTAATCCTGATGAATTGTCAACTGAACAAAAAGCCCAGCTTAATTTGTTATATGGCCAAATTATACTGAGTTTTGGCGATGGCGAGCAGGCACTGCAACGATTTGTGCAAATTCAAGCTCAGCAACTCAGTTTGCCAGACCAAATCAAGTATTTCCAAGCTAAATCTCAAGCATTTACCTCAGTAGGTGATTTTTTAAGCAGCGCTAAATCCAGAATAGACTTAGAACCCTTGCTAACCGTCTCGGAAGATCATAAAAAAAATCAAACGCTTATTTTTGAAAATTTAAGCTTGGTGTCAGATAACGTATTACAAATTAATCAACGTCAAGTGGCATCGCCGTTGGCGGAATGGTTGGAATTAGCCAGTATACTCAAGGCAAAAAATCAAAATCCAGCGCAATTAAATGCGGCTATTATGCAATGGCGCACCACCTATCCCAGTCACCCTGCCAATTCCAGTTTCTTACAAAATCACCAAAAAGCACTGACAGACCCTGGTAGTCGTCCAAAATCAATTGCCTTACTTCTGCCAGAATCAGGAGTTTTTGCCGAAGCCGCTAAAGCGATACACGCCGGTGTTATGGCCGCATACAACCATGAAAATGGTGACCCCGCCCGCCCAGTCATTCATTTTTATGACAGCGAAAAACAATCCGCGACGGTTTTGTACAACCAGGCATTAGAGCAAGGCGCTAATCTTATTGTCGGCCCACTCGATAAAGAAAAAATTCAAAGCCTTGCCAACTCGGTGCAATTTAACATTCCCGTTCTGGCTCTCAACCACGTTCAAGGCCTCAACAAACAAAATCTGTATCAATTTGGCCTTAGCCCATTGGATGACGCTGAACAAATCACCAACAAAGCCTGGTTAGATGGGCATCGCAATGCAATGGTATTAACGCAAGATAATGAACAAGGCAAACGTGTTGCTAAATTTTTAGCCGATAGCTGGCAACGCAAAGGCGGTAAGCTCATTAGCAAAAAAACCTATCCTCCTAAAGGCACCGATTTTTCATTTATCGCTAAAAAATTACCTAAGTTAAATGGCAATAAAAACCTTAACAACACAGCGGCTGGCGCTAGCTCTAATACCGGTAAAACAGCCCGCACACGACAAGACATTGATGTTATCTTGCTAAGCGCCTACAGCGATGAAGCCAGATTAATCAACGCCCAGTTACACACATCACCGGTAGCGGTTTATGCAATGTCCAATGTCTATACGGGTCGTGCAAACCCTAATGCAGATGCAGCGCTGAGCGGTGTCAGTTTTTGTGATGCGCCGTGGTTATTTAGTAGCGCCTACACAGGTGCTTTAAGTATGCCTGCTTTACAAGCGGACTGGAGCCAATTTAACAACCAATACTACCGTTTAGTAGCAATGGGTATTGATGCGTATTATTTAGCCGGACAACTGAATAATCTGCAAGATACACCTTATTACGGCGCAACAGGCAAATTATCATTAACCGATAATCACCGTATTAAACGTAATTTAGTGTGTGCCAAATTTGTTGCTGGGCAGCCTGAACTTAGGGGCTTTATTAGCAGTGCCCATTGAGCCTTACAAAAAACCGCAACACCTTATTCGTGGTGAGGCTGCTGAAGAGCAGGCTCACCAGTTTTTGCTTAACAACGGACTGACCGCTGTTTGCCGGAATTATCGCTGTCAATACGGCGAGCTTGATTTAATCATGACTGATCATAACAGTTTGGTCATTATTGAAGTCAGATTTCGTAACAACAATACCTACGGCAGTGCGCTCGAAAGTATTACACCGCGCAAACAAGCCCGTCTGATTGCCACCACCCAGCACTACTTATCCCACCACAAAACCGAGCAACGCATTCGCTTCGATGTCATCGCGCTGTCTGGCGACGGCAGTTTACAATGGATTAAAAACGCTTTTTAATTGTTACTATCACTATGAGCTTACAAAACCGCATTATTAATCATTTCTCTGACAGTATTCAGGCGCAACAAGATGCAACAACGCATCTTAGCGAGGTGCTTGAATTTGCCTCGTTGCGTTTGGTGACCGCTTTACTTAATGATAAAAAAATAATCACCTGTGGAAATGGCCGCTCCGCACTGAGCGCACAACTGCTGGCCAGTGCTATGCTTAATCAGTTTGAACGCAGCAGACCCGCACTACCGGCTATCGCATTGGCGGCAGATTCTGCAACGCTAACCGCCATTGCCAATACCGTACATTTTGATGATATTTTTGCCAAACAACTGCGAGCATTAGGACAAAGCGGCGACATACTGGTTACTTATACCGATGAAGATAACGCCGCCAATGTCGCCAAAGCCATTATTGCCGCACACAGCAAAGACATTTCTATTATTGCGTTAACCGGCAAGGATGGTGGCATGGTAACCTCGTTATTAAGCGAAAGAGATTTGGAAATTCGCGTGCCGTCACATTCCAGTGTTCACATTCACGAAGTACATGTGCTTATCACCCATTGCTTATGTGATTTAATTGATCATCAATTGTTTGATGGCTAATGTTGTTATTGATAGCCATAATTTTATTAACAATTTAGCGAACAACGAAAAACTTAACAGCCCCAACATTGACAGTTATGGCTTAGTCTTCTATTTTTCTAACTAACAGATTACTCATTTGATGAATTAAAAACAACAAGGCTGCCCCTCGGTAAATTTATGGACAGTAATACCGCGCTACTTAATATACAGAGAAAATAAGACAATGTATGCGACTTACCTGTATCGGCACAGTCCTGTGTGGGCACAAGAGTTATTAATTTCTGGCTCTAGCATTATCCAAAAAATACTACGCGAAAGTCTCGTCTTTAAAAAAATGCTGGCAGAAACGGAAGCCAGGCAATATTGGTCTACCGAGCAACTTAACCAGTGGCGTGATGATCAATTACGCATCATTTTACATCGCGCACAAACAGTAGTGCCTTACTATCGTCAGCATTATGGGCATTTGTCACTGGCACACGATGATCCGATAACACAGCTTGAGCGTTATTCCCTACTCCACAAAAACCATATTATTAATGCGCCTAATGCGTTTCTAGCAACAGATATTCATGGTTATCGACATGTCTCAAGCAAAACCAGCGGCACAACGGGTACACCGTTAACCGTATACAAAACCTTTAATTCAATCAATAGAGAAAATGCTTTTGTGTGGCGACAAATGCACTGGGCGAATTTTCACCAAGGTGAAAAAATGGCCACTTTGTTCGGTGCGCTTGTCGTTCCAGAACCTCGTCACAGTAAATCAACCGTCTTTTGGCGTATGGATCGGGCGGCTAATATCTTATTTATGTCCTCGTACCACCTTGCTGAGCAAAACATACCCGCATACCTTTCCGCACTACGCCGTTTTGATCCAGCCATCATACGGGCGTATCCCTCTTCAATCAGTTACCTAGCTAACTGGCTGTGGCATCGTGGTCAACATGCGCAGCTACCGTCATTAAAAAGTATTACAACCTCTTCTGAAACTTTATCAACGTTACAGCGTGAGCGTATAGAAACAACATTTGGCGTTAAGGTGTTTGATTGGTATGGTGGCTCTGAACGCGTTGCAGCCATTGGAACCTGTGAATACGGCCACTACCATGTTATAGAAGATTATGGTTATGTAGAATTTGGCCCACGGTTAAGTAATGGCTTTTGTGAGATCATTGGCACAGGGTTTATTAATCATTTAATGCCATTAATTCGCTACGCCACAGGAGACTTAGTGGAATTAGATAATAGCCATGAGCCGTGTACTTGCGGTCGTGTATTCCGGCGGGTGAAACGGATCATGGGGCGTTTGAACGACGTTATAAAAACCCCTGATGGCCGCACGATTGGTCTTATTGACCCTATTTATAACGGCTTGTCAGAAATTTCCGAAGCGCAAGTGGTACAAAACACCTTAGAGAGCATTGAAATTCGTGTGGTAACCGTCAATCAACACCCCTTAAGCCAAGACACCCGCACTCGCTTAATCAGTAATATTCGGGCGCGAGTGGGCTTGGATATGGATGTTCATGTGATTGAAATAGACAATTTACCACGCACTAATAACGGTAAGATACGTACGATTGTCAGCAATATTTAACAGCCCCGGCTATCCAACTTCCGATAGCCTATTTACCGCTAATACAACACCTTATCTTTTTTTTCTGACCACGCTTTAAACGGCTGTGTATCATTAAGCCCTGTTACATGGTGCATAGGAATACTGCGCTCGGCTGGCAAAAGTGCGATTTGATCATAAATAAAGCTATCATCAAACTGCGCTTGCGCGGCATCATGCCGACTGCATGCAAAATACACGGTTGCCAAACGCGCCCAATAAATCGCCCCCAAGCACATAGGGCACGGCTCGCAACTGGTGTATAAAATACAATCACGCAATTGAAAACTGTTCAGCTTGGTACACGCCAAACGTATCGTCATAATTTCTGCGTGCGCAGTTGGATCATTATTTTGCGTTACCTTATTACCACTCGCCGCTATTATCTGCTTATCTTTAACAATAACCGCGCCATAGGGGCCGCCTGCACCGGTTTCAACATTATCCAGCGCCAACGCAATGGCTTGTTGTAAAAACTGCGTGTGCATCTTATAAACCTAACGGGTTATTCGGATCAACACCATCCATAAAAGGATAGCGTCGATCTTGGTGAGTAATCTGATAAATCTTCCCTAGCCAATTATTAAACACCGCTTTCGCAGTATCGCACCAAGTATTATCAAGATGCTCTAAAACCAACTGTTCAGGAAATGCCGGTAATACCTGTTTTAAATCACGAGCGTGTGTTACGTGCAGTTGATAAGCGGCAAACACCTGACACACGCTCGCATTAAAATAGTTGTCCGGAAACGGTGGATAGTCGTCGATTTCACGGTGATAAAACCGCAACACCTCGCGCTTGTACTCTTTTAACAAACTGATGTCGTCATACTCTGGATGACCTTGAAAAAACACAATACGGAAACCGTCTGGACTAACCGCCAAATGTACACCGGCATCACTACTGACCGCCAACACTTTTAAACCATGTTGTTCCATATCACCACGAAATACTTCGTTAAAACGCGAATGCGGCACATCAAAACGGCTATTAATTTCAGCAACCAACGGATGCTTGCGATCAGTTAATTTATGAGAAAACACCCCCCAGCGTTTAGCCGGCAAGCGTGTGCGCTCAATACCATAGCAATATTGAATCACCGCATGGGTGGCTAAACACGAACACAGCACCGATGTCACATTTTCTTTGGCCCATGTAAATACTTCCATTAAAGGTAACCAAAAATCTTCTTCGTGTAATTTTGTACCGATCACATTAGCGCCACTGATAATCAGCGCATCCAAACCGTCATGTTTTATTTTTGCAAACGACTCGTAATATTTATCAATGTGCGCCTGTGCGTGCGGGCTTCTTTGCAAGCCCTCAATGGTAAATGGATGAATATGAAACTGCACGATTTGATTGCATGCACCCACCAAACGAAAAAACTGCCGCTCAGTCGCTTCCAGTGCGGCATCTGGCATCATATTCAGTAAACCAATGTGTATCTCTCGAATATCTTGCTGCCCCGCACGATAAGACGACAACACCTCTTCGCCCTCTTCGCGCAAGCGCTCAAATGTCGGTAAATTAGTATGAGCAACTAACGGCATAGCAGTAACACGCCTCTCATTACGCTTGCGCGGCCAAGGCGTTGGACACCAAGCGAAAAAAATCATCCTCGTTATTAATGCTTGCTACATCACCCGCATCCAGTGTATAGCCGTATTGCGTAGCAATGGCCTCATAACGTGGCAACCGTGATCTAAACAATTCAGGAAAAACCCAGGATACGAAATCATCCGGTGGGATATGCTCAGGCGTTGCATACTGATGTAATGCCATAAATTCAGCTAGCTTTTCATCCAAAAAACTTTCCCTATAATACAATGGCTTAGGGTCTGATTTTGCCCGTGCTACAATGGTTTTTTCTAAATCCGGTGAGATTTTAATGTATAAAATCAAGGTTTCTTGCGCTAGTTTTTCTAATACGTCGGGCGCATCCAGCTCGCAGACACTGCCACCCGCATCATTAATAAAATGCTTGTAACCGTAAATATCCTCAGCTTTGTGGATAAATTCAGGCACATCATACATCGCGGCAATCTCGGCCTGATGATGCAATTTTTGACGACGCTTAAATTCTTGTAGCGATAAGCCCCCTAAAGCAGGATCGCCAAGCTTGCTTAAAAAGCTTGATACTGGGGCTAAATTATTAACGGTAATGCCGCTGCGGATGTAAATGGAATCAGTTAATAACAATTCGCGCAAAAACGGCACACTCATCGCCTGACGTTTAATATTATCTAAAATTGGCTCTTGCAAATATTTTGTGCCGATACGGTAGTCACCCGAATAATGAAACCATTTACTTTTGGGCAGTTTATTGGCCAAAGTTGTTTTGCCAGCACCGGACATTGCCAATAAGGTAATGCGCTTCGATTGCCAATCCATAAATTGCTGAGAAGTCATTCTCATAAGATTTTCCTAACTAATCCAAGTAGTCTTCAAGATCCATATCTTCATCATTCGCCCGATGCTCATCCGTATCAGTGTAGCCCAAATCGTCGGATTCAATAACATCAAACGGGGCTGTCCAATCTTCTGGGTCTTCAATATAATCAAAGGTTGAATCATACCAGCTATCGTGATCGTATTCGCCAATATCGCCATTCATATACTGAACCTCAATGGAATCAGCATTTTCATCGATATTAATCACTTTGAACGTTAAATTATTCTCCAGATCTTTGTACCAATTACCTATGCTGGGATCTGCTATTGTTGCCATAGTGCGCCTCAATTCTCCAAAATAATGTCATTAAAATATTCTACGATATTACTCATACGATCACAAAACTACGATTGTGGTAAGTATTCACCACCCCTTTTGAAAAAGAGGGGAACTGAATAATTACCGATTGTGTTCTGTTGACAGTGAACAAAAATATATTTTTTGATAAAAATAGCGTAATACCGTCTAAAAAATAGAACATTTTGCAAAAAAATACAAAATATTTTACAGAAAAAAATAATCTCTTTAATCGTCAGGCATTATGCGGCCATAGCTATAACACAGCATACACGCTTTCTTGCCAATGCTCTCTGTGCTAGGATGGACAGTATATTTATTTATCGCAGGAGATCAACATGCTGGAAATTTTAATTGGTGGCCAAAAGGGTACGCAAGTCATTATGGATGCGGCAATGGGTAATCGTCATGGCATGATTTCAGGGGCAACAGGCACCGGAAAAACAGTGACCTTGCAAACGATGGCAGAAGCCTTTTCCAAGATAGGTGTTCCGGTTTTTCTTGCTGATATTAAAGGCGATTTAACCGGTATTGCCTTAGCAGGCAGCGCCACAGACAAAGTTAACGAGCGCCTTCAGCAAATTGGCATCACTGGCTTTCAGCCACGCGGCAATCCGTCAGTATTTTGGGATATTTTTGGTAAAACCGGCCATCCAGTACGTACGACTATTTCCGACATGGGGCCGTTATTACTGAGTAATTTATTAGAATTAAACGACACCCAAACCGGCGTACTGTATACCTGTTTTAAAATTGCCGATGATAACGGCATGTTGCTATTAGATTTAAAAGACTTACGTGCCATGCTAAGCTGGATGGGTGATAATGCCAAAGAACTTCAGGCAGAATACGGCAATGTTGCATCGGCCAGTTTGGGCGCTATTCAACGGCAATTACTGGTACTGGAAGAACAGGGTGCTGATGATTTTTTTGGCGAGCCAGCACTTAAATTAGCCGATTTTTGTAAGACGGACTTTTCTGGCAACGGTGTTATCAGTGTTTTAGATGCCACAGTACTAACCAGTAAATCGCCCAAGCTCTACGCTACATTTTTGCTCTGGTTATTATCTGAGCTATATGAAAATTTCCCTGAAGTGGGTAATGCAGACCGCCCTAAGCTGGTATTATTTTTTGACGAAGCGCATTTATTGTTTGATCAAGCACCTAAAGCCTTAACCGACAAAATCGAACAAATCGTGCGCTTAATTCGCTCCAAAGGCGTGGGCGTATACTTCATTAGTCAAAGTCCGTTAGACATCCCAGAAGACATTCTAGGACAGCTAGGGCTTAAAATTCAACATGCACTCAGGGCATTTACCCCAAAAGATCAGCAGGTGGTTAAAAGCGTTGCAGAAAATTTCCGCAGCAATCCTGCCATTAACACAGTGGAAGCCATTCAGGAACTTAAAACCGGCGAAGCGCTGGTATCTATACTCAATAAAGATGGCAGCCCCACACCGGTTGAACGTATTTTTATTCGCCCCCCAGAGTCTCAATTAGGCCCTGCTACAGCTGAACAACGTGCTGATATTATCAGTCGATCACCCTTCAATGGCCAATACGAGCAAGTTGTCGATAGGGAGTCAGCCTACGAAATGCTCAAAAACAAAGCCACACAACAAGCGGCAGCAGATGAAATCGACAGGAATAATGATGCTGCGCGACCAAAAACCAGCGCAAGCGCACGTAATAGACAATCCGTGGCCGAGGTATTAATGAAAAGCGCAGCTCGCACTCTGGGCAGTACTGTTGGCAGGCAAATCGTTCGTGGCTTACTGGGCTCACTGCTCGGCAGTCGCCGGTAATTGCATAGCGCAGAGGCCACTTTTGTCTCTCTGGCAACAGCGTAACAACATTAGCCACTCTACATACCTGATTATGGTGTTGCCATGCACATTGAGCAGGCTGCACTGCCTTATATTAGGGTATTTAAAATAGCATTTTTTTTAGCGACAAAGCTTACTATCGCTGTTTTTAGTGTGTCAAAATGGCCGATAACCGTTTGATAATCTTTATGTAATAAACAATTTTCCAAGGCATACGCTTGTTGTTGCATATCACTAAAGCCACAAAAACCGACAGAGCCATGCAATTTATGAGTAATTTCTAATGCTACTTTATAGTGTTGCTGTTGCAGGGCGATATCGATGTCATGTATTTGTTGTGGTAACTCGATAAATAATTTTTTAAATATAACAATTGCCAGATTTTTATTATTTTGAGTTTTATCTAGCAAAATTTGAATATACTCAGGCTCAGCAAGGCTGTTGGTATTTTTTTGTCGCCTGATAAATTGCTCTATTGCATCAACATTTATTGGTTTCAACCAACAGCCAACCACCTGTAATACCTCATAACGCGCTTTCAAATGGCTTTCATGCGCTTCTAGCATCACAATAACCGGTGCTTTGCAGTTAAGTCCGCTGGCGCTGTTTACAAGGCTAATCACCTCCTCTTCTGCCAGCACCGTATCGAGCAAAATCAACTGAAAACGGGTATATAACAAGGCAATTAAGGCTTCGTTTTCGTTATTTGCAACGGTAACAGACACATCTGGCCAGCGTTGTGACAGTTTGGTATAGCACGAATGATGATTGTCGTACTCTATGAGTAATAAGTTAAATTGTTCCATGAATATCGTTGAATCTTGTTTACAAGATGCGTTTTTATAAGCGCAAGCAGCGCTTTTTTATAATTGCCGAACGAAACTGTGTACCCATGCCAAGCCTTCATCGTTCCAGATCATACCTGCATGCATTTTTAAAATAATATTCTGGTAGCTTGCAAGGTCATCATAACCTTCGGCTTTGGCATGGGTATCGGTCATATCACCCAAGCTTTGCCGTTGTAAATCGGTTATAACAAACTTAATGTCTTCTAACACAAAGGTTTCTCCCGGCCAACCATAAACACCATGCCGCCGCTGCTCAGTTTTATTGCC
Organism: Crenothrix polyspora; assembly: GCF_900163755.1. Classification (GTDB taxonomy): domain Bacteria; phylum Pseudomonadota; class Gammaproteobacteria; order Methylococcales; family Methylomonadaceae; genus Crenothrix; species Crenothrix polyspora. The sequence goes on from NZ_FUKI01000142.1 coordinate 31,400, forward strand.
CGCAATAGCAGCAGCCACTAATTTAGGATGGGTAATTAAACGTTCAATTCCGCAGGATTTTTCGGGCAAAGTTGTCATGAAGGCTCTCAGGGTATTTTAACAAACGGCTTAATTCAGCAGACACTTAGCAAAGTTTACTGTCGGAACAGCTTGTATTATCCAGCGTAAAGCCAGAATACTCAAGCGCTGCAATGTCTTCTTTGTCGATGCGTATTGGTAACACAATAATCACACTACTATTCTCGGCGGTTCGCGTTGTATTTATTGGCTTCTTGACTAAACTAAAAGCTAATCCGGAAAGCCACTTACTTTTCATGTAAGAAGCCAGCCGTTTCATTCACCACCCTAAACCAAACACAGGGCTTACACCTGCCTAGCCCAACAAGGATGCCTGGCTATGAAAATTTTAATTCTGTCATCAACTTATGATAGCTTAACGCAGCGTCTTCATGTTGAACTGACGGCACGCACTCATGCGGTCATTTTTGACATTGCTTCCAATGATCTGCAAACAGTCGATATTGTTAATTTACACCAACCTGAGCTGGTTATATGCCCGTCAGTAGAAACCAATCTTTGCCAAAGTATTTGGCAGCACTATCGCTGCATTACTCTAAAAATAACCACGGCGAGTGACACAGGCTCCTCTTGCCTAGATTGGGCTATACAAGATCAGGAAGCTAGCTGTTACGTTACCGCTTTACAAATAACCTCTGAAACAAATGCCAGTAGCTTATGGGCCAGTACAACAGTTAATATCCGTCCAACCAGCAAGAGTAGTCTTTACCAATTGGAGATACAAGATGCAGCACTTAAGGTGATATTGGAAACCATTGAGCGTACACAAAATGCTAGCTTTATTCCTGATACACTGCTAACTGGCAACGCCACCATTAAAGACCGTATCCGACCTTTTATGCGCCAAGCTGACCGACAGATTGATTGGGAGCAAGACAGTACCGCCAGTATACTCAATAAAATTCGCGCAGCGGATGGCTATCCAGGTGTGGCCGATAATATCAGAGGCATAGATTATTTCATCTATGGCGCTAGCGAGGAAGATAGCCTGCGCGGCTCTCCAAAAGCATTAATTGCTAAACGTTTTGGTGCGGTATGTCGCGCTACGGTTGATGGTGCTATTTGGATATCGCATATTGAACTCAAAAATGACGAAATCGAAAGAAAACATTTTAAATTACCTGCCACATTGGTATTTGGCAAAAAAATAAAAGACTTACCCGACATGCCGGTATCTATTTACAATACGTCAAAACACACTTTTCGAGAGATTTGGTACGAAGAACACAATCAAATCGGTTACTTGCATTTTGATTTTTATGACGGCGCGATGAGTACTGAACAATGTTTACGCTTACGCGATGCTGTTTTAGATGTATTGGACCACCCCACCCGTATTTTAGTTTTACTGGGCGGCGCTGCCTTTTGGTCTAGCGGCATTGATTTACGCGTTATCGAAGCATCCAGAGCGCCAGATGAAGAGTCTTGGCACAACATTAATGCCTTGAATGATCTTATTTTGACAATTATAACCGCGACACAAAAAATAACGATTGCCGCAGTGCATGGTCATGCCAGTGCCGGTGGTGTAGCGCTGGCAGCGGCATGCGATAAAATTTGTGTGCGTCAGGGCGCATTGCTTAATTTAAACTATAAATCAATGGGCTTGTTCGGCTCAGAATACTCAACGTATACATTGCCCAAACGCATTGGCTACGATAAGACAATAGAGCTTATTGAAAACTGTCGCAGCCTAGGTGTACAAGAAGCTAAACACATTGGCTTAATTGATGGCACTATTCCCGATTGCTTCGATGCTTTTGAAAAAAAGATTAAAATAATGGCTGAAACGCTTGCTCGGCACCAAAATTATGAAAAAATAGTAAAATCTAAAATACAACGCCGTAATCAAGATGAGTTTCTTAAGCCGTTGCAATATTATCGAGAAGAAGAGCTGCAACGTATGAAAGAAGAATTTTTTGAACCAGATGCCTTATACCACTTAATACGCAAGCAATTAGTTTACAGTAAACCCATATTCTCTAAAGACACTCAGGATTAAGTAAAAGCCAATATTTATACTCACATTGAGCGGCTATCACCCATAGGAAAGTTGATATATATTTGCTACCGTGGGGCCA
>NZ_FUKI01000054.1 GCF_900163755.1 Crenothrix polyspora
TTCGTTTACAAAAACGAAAATTATATGACATTTCATTGGCTTATTTTTTTGTCATGTACAGAGCTAAATAATATATACGTTCTATGTTTTGAGGTCAGGCTCTGCGTGATTGTCAGGCAGAGCCTGACCTCCATTTAGTGTAATTAATGTGATATAAAAACGCTGCAGGTGTAATTAGCACTTGTATTGATTACGGTTCAAGATAATCTTCAAAGGCTTTTAATGCACCTAACGCGGCATTGCGACCTTTTTTACCCACGGCAGGTACCGTTAACCATAAATCTTCTGCTTGTTGAAGATGATTAGGATCAGTAAATTTACTGTGCCCGTGTGGTACACGTAATTGTGGATGATCAAACGGGGCTTTCTCCCAGCGTACCCGTTCATCAGTAAGCGATTTTAAAAATGCCACCAAATCGGCTTTTTCTTGTGGGCTAATCGGTTGTTGCAATACTAAAGCAGCAAAATGGGCATCATTATTAAAATTTCCACCACGGAAATAAAAATCCACCACCTGCTCTAGGGTTAACAAACTGCCGTTGTGCATATAAGGTCCAGTTAACTCTACATTACGTAACGACGGCACTTTAAATGCGCCTTGGGTGGCTACAAAAGCTCTGCCAAACTTGCCTTTTTTAACCTCAGTCTGCCAGATGGCGGCGGTTGGTATTTTTGCATACGGTGCATGGCTGCATTTACCGATCACGTAAGGATCATTTCTTAGTTCATTGGCCTGATAATCGTCGGTAAACGTCTTATTAAAGTCACAAGCATTCAGGGCTACTGGATCATTAAGCGGCTTACCTGTTAACAATTGCTGTGCGTATTGGCCACTAAAAGACAGTGGATTGCCAAAAGGATCTTTACCACCTACGCCCAGATCGTTATTCTCTGGTGTAACACTGGTATTAAAATAACCCTCGTCCATAAGTGGCTTTAACGTGCCTCGGTGCGGAATAAATGCGCCGTTTAACAAATCCCGATTAACCAAACGCAGCGAAGAAAAACCTTTAAAAGTCCTAAATACATCAGGGTGTGCGGCAGCCGATAATGTGGGGCCGGTATGACATACATTACAACCGCCATCCAAAAATACTTTTAAGCCTCGGCGCTGCGACGTATTCAGTCCTTTAGGCATATGTGGAAAAACGCCCGTGTCACGCGGCGTATCAAAAGGGCTTTGATCGGACACCAATGTTTGTTGATAAAGCTGTAAGGCTAAGCCTAAAAATAAAGAAAAATTCGCCTCCATATGATTATACGGCGCAGCATTTATGGCTGTCGGGCTACCAAAATCACCTGTGCCCGCCCAATAGCGTGGTGCAAAAGCGGTTTTTATCAGACGTTGATAAGATACTTTAAGACCTTTGCCAGATGAATGGCGCAATCCGGCTAATACACTGTCTTCAGAGTGTATCTGTTGACTGGCCAAAGCGCGGCGCAGTAATAATTTACGGGCAATGCTTGGAAAGCTGCGTTGTTTGCAACTCATTTCAGAATCGTTAAGTCCAGGTGCAACGGCTTGGGAGGCCAACGAGGCATTTTCCAAGCGCAGGCTTTGTTTTGTGACGCGGCCATCTTTATTTTTTACCCAAATACCGGCATACACATCGCGCGCCCCATAAGGTGATACGCCATTAAAAATATTATTAGCGCGGCCATCCCAAAAGTTACGAAAATTAAAACCGGCATTGATCACGCTGGGTACGTGTCTGTCTTGGACTTGGCGAGCGTTAACTGTGCCAACATGAAAAACAGCGTCCTTAATTGAAGCGCAGTCATCTATTGCGCTGCCATTTTGCGCTAAGCCATTAAACAAACTTAAAAACACCCCCGATGAAGACACCACATCATCGGTGTTAAATAACACTTTGGAATCTTTATTCAGCGGATCGGCCAATTGGTACAGTGGAAAATCACTGCGTTTGAGGCTGTAGTTAACCCCGCCCACGCTACCGGAAGCCATTTTTTGAAAGCTTTTTCCGGTTACTAATTTATTAAATTCGCCGGTAGCCAATTGATTTTTAACACGGGCATCTGCGCCCGCATGAAAATGACACGAGGCACAGGCTATGCCATCACTGCCTACCGCGCTGTCCCAGAACAGCGCTTTACCCAAGGCAATAGCAGCAGTTTTATTAATTACAATAGGCGTTTTGCCATTGAGCAAGCCCGGTGTAACAGGAATGGCAACACCTTTTAAGGATAACGGTGTATTGCCTTGTGCGCTGGCTTCATTTGCCAGTACTGCCGTCAACAACACAACAGCACGGGGCAAAGCCAGGCTGCGAAAGGTTTTGACTGGCATCGGAGCATGATGGCCACTTTTCATAATATACCTTTTTTAGTGGATAGACTCAGGGCTTAAGATAGGTTTCAAAGGCTTTTAAAGGTCCTAATTTGGCATCACGGCCTTTTTTTCCTATCGCAGGCAAGGTTAAAAATAAATCTTCTGCCTGTTTGGTATTTTTGGGGTCAACTCGCGTGCTATGCCCATGAGGAATACGTAATTGTGGATGGTCAAACGGTGCACGTTCAAAACGTACCCGTTCATCGGTCAGTGATTTTAAAAACGCCACCAAATCCGCCTTATCTTCCGGTGTAATCGGGCGGGCGGTCAATAATCGCGCAGGATGCGCAGCGTTGCTAACATTGCCACCACGGAAATAAAAATCCACCACTTGTTCCAACGTTAGCAAGCTGCCGTTGTGCATATAAGGCCCCGTTAATTCAACATTGCGTAACGTAGGTGTTTTAAATGCACCGTTAACGGCAACAATATCCCTGGCCAGCTTGCCTTTTTTCAATTCGGCCTGTAATACGGCAACTTTCGGTATTTGTGCGTAAAAGGCTCGCGTGCCACAACTGCCGCTGATGTAAGGATCTTTTCTCAATTCCGTACTTACGTACTCGTTTAAAAACAAACCGTCCATGTCGCAGGAGTTAATAATTATGGGATCATTGAGCGATTTACCCGTTAACAATTTTTGTACATACTGTTGGACAAAAGACAGCGGATTACCAAAAGGATCGCGCCCTCCAATCCCTAAATCATGGTTGTCTGGGGTAACGCTGGTATTAAAATAGCCCTCGTCCATGAGGCCTAGTACGACAGGATCGCCGCTTAAGCCACCGGTAAAAGTTTTGCGATTGACCAAGCGTAGCGATGTATAAGCAAAGGCGGGGTTAAATAAATCAGGATGGGCGGCCGATGATAAGGTGGCACCCTTATGACAATTTATGCAGTTAGAACTCATAAATACCCGTAAGCCCCGCGCTTGTGGCGTGGTTAAATCTTCGGGGAATTGTGGATTTTCACCAGGGACTCGCGGGCTATCAAAAGGTGATTGATCAGAAATGAGGGTTTGCTGATACAGTTGTAATGCCAAGCCAAAAAATAACGAAAAATTGGCTTCCATTTGATTATAGGGCTGGGCATTTTTTGCAACTGGACGACCAAAATCACCGTTGCCAGACCAATAACGCGGTGCGAAGGCGGCTTTTATTAAGTCTTGATAAGAAGCGATTAAGCCTTTACCAGAAGTCTGTCGTAATCCCCCTAACACACTGTCTTCAGCGTGTATCTCTTGGGTTGCTAATGGGCGATATGACAATAGTTTGCGCCCGACATCAGGAAAGCTACGCTGGGCGCAGGACATTTCGGTATTGCTGAGTACCGGCGCTACCGCTTGTGACGCAAGAGAGGCATTTGCTAAACGGAGAGTTTGTTTGCGGGCTTTGCCATTGCTCATAATCCAGACACCCGCTTTGCTATCTCTTGCGCCAAACGCGGAAACTCCATTAAAAATATTATTGGCGCGGCCATCCCAAAAATTACGAAAATTAAACGCGGCATTAATCACACTGGGGGCTTGCCTTGGTAATGTTTGTCGGGTATTAACAGCACCGCTATGAAAAACAGCATCTTTTATTGAAATGCAATCATCAACGAGACTGCTGTTTACATTTAAGCCTTTAAAGCGATTTAAAAACACCCCGGACGATGTCACCACATCATCCGTGCTAAATAACACTTTAGCATCTTTTTTAGCAGGATCGGCCAGTTTGTACAAAGGAAAATCACTGCGTTTAAGGGTGTAATTGACCCCACCCAGACCACCGGATGCGGTTTTTTGAAAGGTTTTCCCCGTTGCGGTTTTATGCAACGAACCTGTTTCTAATTGATTAGTAACACGGCGATCAGCCCCCGCATGAAAATGACACGAGGCACAGGCCATGCCATCACTGCCTACCGCGCTGTCCCAGAACAACGCCTTGCCTAAGGCAATAGCGGCAGTTTTATTAATCACAATAGGCGTTTTGCCATTGAGCAAACCCGGTGTAACAGGGATGGCAACACCTTTTAAAGACGGTGGCGTGTTGCCTAGTGCGCTGACTTTATTGGATACCAATACCGTCAGCAAAAAAACACCACCCGGCAAAATCAAGCTGAAAAAAGGTTTGCTGAGTATCGTAAAATGCTGACGGTTATCCATACTATACCTACGGTTAAAATGCTTTTATGGTCTTGGTTTAAAGTCGGTGGGCTGTATCCTACTCCAGGTTTTTGTAAATACACCCGGTGTTTTAGTTTCTTGTAACGTTGCCTTCAGAATTTGATTGACATGCCCAGAGGCTGAAATATAGCTCATTTCTTTAAGAACTAATGCACCGGTTTTGCTGAGTGTTGCCGGAGATTTGGAAGGCTTGTGTGTTTCATTGAGCGTATCTACTAATCGGAATTTATTGTCTTCGCCAAATTTCCAAGTACTTTCGTAAGCTTTACCATCGTAATGATTAAGACGCGGAATGGTTAATATCCGTGAACGTGAATCGTAACTGGGTATTTGGCCGTAGTGAACTCTGGCGGCCAACATATCAAGGCTTGTTAAATTGGTTCTTCCTGCATACCCAGTTCGGCAATAATTCATCACAGAATCAGTATCGTAATCTGTAAAATAGTTATTACCCGACAGTGTAAACGGGCCAACGGCATCAGCGGGCGCAGGCGGATCTAAATGGCATAAGCTAAGATCATCGAAAGTACCATCATCTCGGTGATGCTCATGGGCTAAACCTAAGACATGGCCAAATTCATGAATGACAGTAGATTTAATACACAGTGCGAGCGCCTTGTCATCCGGCAGACTTGGGTTATTGGCTTGACATGCCGCGTATAAATTGGCAGAAGCGCCTTGTGTCATGCTGAAATTTAGTAGTGTAACGCCTATTTTGCCATCACCTTCTGTGCCGAGCGCGGCTTGTGGCGAGTATTCATTATCTACCGCCGTAATCCGAATGCCTTGAGCGTTTTCTGTACAGACACCCCAACCGACAAATTTTACTAATGTTTGCTTTTGCCAAGAATTAGTAAGCGTCACCCTGGTGGCGTATCTGTCTACTGGGGATAAATCTGTCAGATTTTCCCAGCATACCGGTATTTTAAAATAACCTGATACCGGATCAATCGGCCAAAGTGCCGTGTCCAGCGTGAAGGCTTTAGGTCGTTGTAGATTTTGATAAATATCACCAATAACATAGCGTTGTACCGTGTCTTTTTGAGTGGTGGATATTTTATGCGCTTGAGCGTTTAACGGGAGTAACAGCGGAAATAGCAGGTAGCAGGCGGGTGTTAATTTCATAGATGATTGAGGTTGAGGTTGAGATTGGTGCGGCAAGGTTGATAATGACTGGGGATTGCGCTGTAAGCTAGTTTTCAAAGTATTTACTGATCTCAAGATATCTCCTGAAATCAGCCCCTGTTTCGCCTTAAAAACAGGGGAAATTTAAAGACTGGCGATTATTTGAACTCGCTATTTAAGACAGGACAGTTTTAAAAAGCCGTTCGTGGTGATGTCGAGCCATAAGCCACAAAGCCGTCGACAAGCGGGACGAACGAATGTCCCGCCTTACGTGGCTAGCTATTACTTGCCCTTAGGCATCACAGTGATCCACGCTTTAACGCTGTTAGATTTCAGAATACGACCTGTTTTTCTTTGGTCTTCTTTAACAGAAATTTCAATAGGGAAGGTTTGACCCGCGTATTCAGGTTCGTTTACTTTCCAGGTAAAGTGAAATTTAGAAACATGGTTGCCGTTAAAAGCCGAAGGTTTTGAAGGATTAAGATCAGGTCCGTCAATTGTATAAGTGTCTGCCTCTTTGTCGGTAACAGACAACGGTATGATCAGCGCTTTACCACCTACCGAAACTTTAAATTTAGTGGCGGAAATTTTTAGCACCGGCGCGGTATCAGGCGATATTGGTTTAGGATTAATTTGTTTATCCAATGCTGTCCATATCGGCAATCTTTGTGCATCGCTGAGTTTAAAAATAGCTTTTATTTTATCTGCAATAGCCAGAGATTGGTTTATGGGGAACTGTTCTATTAAGCCTGGAACAAATTTTTTACTGCGTGTGCCGCCCACATGGCAATCACTGCACGTAACAGCATGTGCAGGCCCCATGTAAACTGGATGTGCCCAAACGCTAGTGGACAAGCCTACTGTGGCTATTGTTAATACGCTGCTTAAAAGTATTTTTTTATTCATATCTAATAGTCTCTTGTCTGGGTAACGTAGTTGTCATTTCGAAAATAACAACTACGCCATCTCAGTCGCTCAATGAGCTGATTTTAGTGTACGCACCTGCTGTGCAATAGCAGCGCAAGTGTGGCTGAATGTTATTGGCGCAACGCCTTATTTAACAATTACTTTTACTTTAACAATGTGCTTTATGGCTTTGTTAATAGTAGGCGCTGGCTTGTAACCACCAGAAACAAACTCATACAAGCCTGTGAAGGGCGCTTTAAATTTAATAACCAATTTACCAGGCACGCCATCATTTATTTTTTTAAAGGTATTGGTGATTAAATCGCCTGCTACGTCTGCAACCGCACCATCGCCATCATAGCCGTGGGTAATATATTTCATCACAATGTCACCCAAAGGCTCACCGGTGTCATCGTTGCTTGCGCCCCATTTAGCCATAGTGGCAGTTTGTGTTAAAGCCACATCAGGAATGTATGAATTGTCCGCAGTATCATCAGCGCCACGGAAATAAACGGTAGAACCCGGGTGAAAACCTGTTTCGCTAGATGTCATGGTAATAGTAACCACCTGACCTTTTACAGCGTTAAACGTACCCCAGTCAGAACTGTGTACCCAGCCTAAATCGCCAAATTTTGGATCGCTCCAGCCACTGGCTCTTACTTCAAAATTGTCAGTATTCTTTTTCATATCAAAATGAAAAACAGTAGAGGCTTGTGTGGTTGCCTGGCTTGCAGAAACCGATATTAAACTGATAACAGCGGCTGACAATAAAGTGCTTATAGTTTTCATTGAGGTGTTCCTTGGTAAAGTTAGGTTATTTAAACAAGTGACAGATTGGTGCTCTAAACGCATTAGCGGCATGTTATTAGTTGAACTGACAATAACACGAGCTATCACGCGCACAATTTATTAAGCATTTACTATGCCAAGAACCAATTAAAAATAAAATCAATAACTTAAGATTACACAAGATTTTAAAACGTGTGATATGACCTATTGTTACTCAAAAATGTGTCATATCACCCATTTTTTAATTTAAACCATTGAAATATAACATATATGATTTATTCGTACGGCAAGGTGATTTTATAGGTGCTTTGGTTGGAAAATTAAAATAAACGCTATTAATCAAATTGTTATTTTTATAACGTTATTTTGTACTGTGGTTTTTTACCCAAAATGCTTTTAAAAAAATAGGGCATATGACACAGTTTAAGCAGAGGCTTTAATGCATGCAGTGTTGATTAAACTGCACTTAATAGCTTGGCATAAAATATGCTTTATTTTTATTGAGGATAGACAGGATGAGCGACTACTCAGGATTCTTTAGGTGTCATCGAGCGGTATAGATTGTGATAAGCCTGTTAAGCCATGAGCCAATTAGCTGCTCATACTTAAACCCACCATAACGATACGATTTGCCATTCAATCGGGTTACTTATTTCAAGGATGAGCGGTATCTGTGCAATACGGATGCCGAGTAACCCGCTTTTTTTATGGAATGTATTATTGAAAATTACATAAATTTGTGAAGAAAACATGAAGAAAAATAATAATAAATCACCCTCGTTGGCTATGTCCATGCTGATAAATTCCGCCTACTTAAGTGCAGAAGCTACCGAACTTGGAAATCCTGCGCCGCAGTTTATTTTACCCACACTGCAACAAGACCACAGCGTCGCCTTAAAAGACAAGCTTGGAAAAGTTATTTATTTGGATTTTTGGGCTTCTTGGTGCGCACCTTGCCGCAGTTATTTCCCTTTATTAAACGTGTTACATGAAAAACTGAAAGCGCAAGCGTTTGAAGTGATTGCAATAAGCCTGGATGACAACAAAGCCAAAGCTGAGAAATTTCTCACTGATATTCCCGTTAGCTTCAGCGTTTTGCACGACAGTGACGGCGAATGGTCGGATCAATATGTTATTGAGTCGATGCCCACCGCCTTTATTATTGATCAACAGGGTATCGTACAGCATATTCAACAAGGGTTTTCAGTGCTGGATATGAATGCTATAGAAACTAAAATTACTGAATTGTTAGCGAAAAACTAGCGGTATTTGTTAGCTAACGGACGTTTTTATGTATTTCAGCATTATCCGTTTTTTATGTGTGCTGTACATACTAATAACAACTATCAGCTTTGCGCAGGCGTTACCTGCCAACGGTAAATCGGTCGGTGTCTTACACGTCAGTTTGCAAGGTGGCAGTAATTCGCGTGTGCAATGGTTAGCGCCATCTGCTACCACGTATAAAATATGGCTGCAAATTCCCGCCGGTAGTACAGCCAGTAATGCCAAGTACCAGCTACATCTTAAAGGCAATGCCGCAGCTAATAGCGTATGTTCCAGCAAAAATAAGCGACAGCCTTGCTTTGAGATCACCATTAATCAGGCGGCTCATCAAGGCAAATGGCTGCTGTTAACGCAACAAAGTGCTGGCCAGCTAATAAATCAATGGGCATTTGCTAAAGGCGGCTATGTGAGCGTAAATGCCAGCAATGTTCGTACAAACCAGCAACTGGGTACTGCCGCCATCAGTTTTGAAGACATGGTTGTTGATGTAAATATTGGCAAACGTTACGGCGGCGGCCTTGTTTTTTATGTTAATAACACCGGCAAGCATGGTTTGATAGCAGCAGCCACCGACCAAAGCACCGGCTTGCAATGGTATAACGACGGTTTTTACAGCAATGCCAATGCAGATAACAATGCGATTGGGGCAGGAAAAACCAATACGGCGGCCATTATTAAAAGCCAAGGCGTAGGGTTTTATGCCGCTAGTTTGTGTGATCGCCTGATATTGAATAAGTACAACGATTGGGTCTTGCCCTCAAAAGATGAATTAGCGCTCATGTATAAAAACATCGGCAAAGGTGCTGCTGGCTCATTAAAAAATATCGGTAAATTTAGCAACCGTGGTTACTGGAGTTCATCAGAATACGACAACGAATCCGCTTGGTATCAAAGCTTTGCCGACGGCGGCCAAGATAAATATGACAAATATGGCGGCTTTGCTGTGCGAGCTGTGCGGGCTTTTTAAAAGGTCAGCTGGTAATAAAGGCTACCCACATAAGACGGGACAGTTTCAGGTTAAGGAACGCGCACGAAATAACTTAAGCAAGTTCATGCTTCGACAGGCTCAGCACGAACGG
>NZ_FUKI01000146.1 GCF_900163755.1 Crenothrix polyspora
GTGGTGTTGGCCAACAGGCCGGTGGCGGCCGGTACAACCAGGGTTTGGTCTTCGGTGACGCTGTTGCTGTCATCCAGATCCACCGGCGCATCGTTTACCGGTGTAATATTGAAGTTCAAGACATTGGCTGTGGTATCAATATCAACAGCACTATTAGCTGTACCGCCATCATCTTGTACTTTAAAGCCTAATGCACCCAGGCCTGTGCCGTTGACGTTATCAGCTGGATCAAAAATTAGTTTGCCAGCAATAATGTCAGCTACGCTGATGACATCACCTACAGCAACCGGAGCGCCATTTAGCAGGTAAACGCCTTCTGTAGACACTGGCATACTGCCAATAACAATATTTAGGAACAGGTTAGCCGGTGTATCCAGCGGATCACTAAAACCAAAGTCGGCCGTCGTTACGGTATAGTTAGTGTCTTCATTGATAATGATTGTTTTGTCCGTGCCAACCGGTGCATCATTCACGGACACCATAGCCAGCGTCAATGTTGAGATATCAATTGCGTTTGGCAGGCCGCTGTTGTCATTAATGCTGTAAGTAACTGGTGGAATTGCACCAGCATAATCAGGGACGGGGGCAAAGCTGTAGCTGCCGTCACTGTTAATAATCAGTACGCCTACGCCTGGCAATGTTGCAACACCCGGTACTCCAGCGCTTACAGGGTAAGTCGTACCATTCACTGTAAAATCAGTGACGCTTGGTAAAAGACCATCTATATCAGTTGAATTGGCTAACAATCCAGTGGCTTTCGGTACAATTAATGTTTGGTCTTCGGTGACACCATTAACTTCATCGCCATCTATCGGTGCATCATTTACCACCGCCATGATGAGCGTCAGCGTTGAGGTATCGGTTGCGTTTGGCAAGCCACTGTTGTCGTTAATCGTGTAGGTGACAACAGGAACAATGCCGTTGTAATTGGTGGTTGGTTTAAAGCTGTAGCCGCCATCGCTATTGATAGTCAAGTCACCACTCGCCAAAGTAGCCACACTCGGTACGCCAGGTATTACTTGATAAGTGATACCGTTCACTGTGAAATCAGTCACTGTTGGAATCAGCCCATCAACATCAGTGCTATTAACCAATAGACCAGTTGCCGCTGGCACAACCAGGGTTTGGTCTTCGGTAACAACATTGCTTTCATTCAGATCCACGGGCGCATCGTTTACAGGCACCATGACCAGTGTCAGTGTTGATGTATTGGTGGCATTTGGCAAGCCACTGTTATCGTTAATAGTGTAGTTAACGGGTGGAATAGTACCGTCATAATCAGGTGCTGGTGCGAAGCTGTAGCTGCCATCGGTATTGATGGTCAATACACCTACGCCCGCCAATGTTGCGACACCGGGTGCCCCAACTGTCACAGGGTAAGTCGTACCGTTGACGGTGAAGTCAGTCACCGTTGGAATCAGGCCATCTACATCAGTGCTGTTGGCCAACAAGCCGGTTGCTGCCGGTACGGTCAGTGTTTGGTCTTCGATGACGCTGCTGCTTTCATCCAGATCCACCGGTGCATCGTTTACCGGTGTAATATTGAAGTTCAAGACATTGGCTGTGGTATCAATATCAACACCACTATTGGCTACACCGCCGTCATCTTGCACTTTAAAGCCTAATGCGCCAAGGCCTGTGCCGTTGACGTTATCAGCTGGATCAAAGACCAATTTACCAGCAATAATGTCAGCTACGCCGATGATATCACCTACAGCAACTGGAGTGCCATTTAGCAGGTAAACGCCTTCTGTAGACACTGGCAGACTGCCAATAACGACATTCAGGAACAGGTTAGCCGGTGTATCCAGCGGATCACTAAAACCAAAGTCTGCCACCGTTAGGGTATAGTTAGCATCTTCGTTGATAGCCACTGTTTTATCAGCGCCTATCGGGGCATCATTAACAGGCGTGATGTCAAAGTTCAATACCTTAACAAGCGCGCTAGTATCAATCCCTCCGTTAGTTGCACCGCCATCATCTTGTACTTTAAAACCTAATGCGCCAAGGCCTGTGCCATTGAGATTATCAGCTGGATCAAAAACCAGTTTACCCGCCGTAATATCGGCTACGCTAATAACTTCCCCCACAGCAATTGGAGCGCCATTAAGCAGGTATACACCTTGTGTAGGGGCTGGCAGACTGTCAATAATAACATTCAAGAACAGGTTAGCCGGTGTATCCAAAGGATCACTAAAGCCAAAGTCGGCTCCTGTTACGGTGTAAGTGCTATCTTCGTTGATAGTCACCGTCTTATCGGCTCCTACTGGTGCAGCATTGACATTACTAACGTCTATTGTCAATGTGGCTGAAGACGTATCACCGTTAACATCGGTAATGGTGTAATTAAAGACTTCGGTTAAGCCTGCAACGGGAACCTTGCCTTGTGGCGGCGGTGTGTAATCGTAACTGCCATCGGTTTTTAACAACAAGATACCGCCATTACTGGTCGTGAAAGCCATACCGATAGTAATTGATGTGCCACCTTGATTTGCAGCTGTAATAATTGTTGTAAGATCGCCTTTGTCATCACCGGTTAAAGCATCGGTCATGACATTACCGGTAATCAGGGCTCCCGCTTCAATGGCCATTGCTGTATCAGCAACCGCCAGCGGTTCTTTGTTAGTGACAATAATATCAGCGGCAGTCACTGCCGTTAATTGCACACCGGTTACACCACCCAAATCGTTTATTGTAGCTGTCAATACATGGTCAAGATCACTATTGAGCACCGGCGTATACATTAAGCCGCCAGCCGCTGCAAGCGTGTCATTAATGACTGACAATGGCGCGGTGATAATGATTGTACCTGTGCCATTACCGGTAATTTGTGCCGGTGTTAAACCCAGTGGTAAATTGTCCAGTAGATTTAGTGTACCCGCATCAACAGATAAAGTAACTCTAACATCGCTGGCTAGCGCATCTGGATCAGCAAACGAAATGTTTGTTAACTCTACGGGTTCATTAACGCCGGTGTTATAACTGTCAACAGTTGGAACAGGTGGAAGATTAGCCGCCTGTACAGTAATTACACGGGTATCAATATCCGCTTCTGATGTGGGTGTGCCGGTTAAACCGGGATCTGTCCCTGTGTTGCCAGCGTCATCGGTCGTCATGGTAAAGACAATATTACCGGATGCTCCCACTACTGGTGTATACACAGGTGCGTTAGCACTGTTGGCCAGATAGGTATTAATATGGCTTAAAGTACCTGTTAGAACTACTGTATTCGTGCCTGTGCCGCTAGCGGTAACCGTGCCGGTACTGCTGGCTGTTAACATACCGGTCGCTACATTGAGGGTTACCGTTATTACGCCACTGGCGGCATCAGTATCTGCAATGGATAAGCCTGTTAAAGCCACATCGGTATTAAATGCCGTTGTATAGGCCACATCACCATTTACCAACCCAGGTAAGGTATTGATTGGCGCTGTATTGTTGACAGGTGCAACGTTATCTCGATAATCCAAATCCGCCGTTAACGGCACAGCCCCTGCCCCATCCGTCGCTGTATCACTGTCGCTATCGGCTAAATTAAACGTTGTCCCGTTTAAGTTTTCATCGTTAACATTAAAACCATCCGTGGTGCTTGTTCCTTCAAACTTATCCAACAAACCATCTTGGTCTGTATCAACTGTACTCGTATTGGTAACGGCCGTGCCTGTACGTTCGGTGCTGTCGGGAATAGCATCACCATCACTGTCACCGTCTAAATAATCCGGTGTAGTATCTGAGTTAGTGGCACTGGCATCGGTATTAACCGGTGTTAAACCTACCCCATAGGTATCGTCTAAACCGTCTTTGTTAGCATCAACAAAAGCCACGCCCATACCAGACGGTGCTTTATAAGCTGCGGTTGTTTGCGCTTCTACGTTATCGGTTATACCGTCGTTGTCAGAATCAATGTCCAGAGCGTTAATTAAACCATCATTATCAAAGTCTGCTGAAGACGAATCCGCAGTAAACTGTATAAATTGGTCGTTAAAAGTTGCTGCTCCATTCGCATTCTGTGAATCATACAGATAGAAACGAATCGTATAGCTGGTAGACGGAGTTAGGCTGTTGTCATAAATGCTCGGTGCGGTCTGTGCCGTAAAAGTTCCCGCTACGTTGGTGGTAGGTACGATTTGGTAAGGATCGTACAAGACACTTGATGTCGTAAAGCTATCGCTAGAAATGTAAGCAGCAACTTTGTAATTACCCAAATTGCTACCGCCATCTATTTGCGGAGTCAGATGGTGGAACATGTTGTTAATATGGGCAATCGCACCCGCTGCCGTAGTAAAGGTTACTTCAACATAGTCGTTGTTACTGATGGCGGTCGCCAAGTCTGCTGCATTAGCGCCTTCCAGGTCATATTCCCATTCTGAGTTATTGTTCCCTGTGATTGCCGTTAAGCCAGCGCCCAGTAAACTACTGCCTGGATTGGCGATAATATCGCCAATGTTTGGCGCACTACCAAAACTGGAAGTAGTACCAACAGTTGATGTACCGCCATTGGCATTATGGAAATATTCTAATTGCCCACCAACCGATACCCGCGCAGGCCCTTCCACTGTATCTAAAATGCCGTCGTTGTCGTCGTCTATATCTATGTTGTTGGCTATACCATCACTGTCAGTATCCAGAATAACATTAATGACTTCATTGGCTGTGGCTGTGCCGCCTTTACCATCATTAATAACATAGGGGAAACTTACCGTACCCGTAAAACCTGCGGCTGGGATAAAAGTAATGACACCTGCGGTATCAACATTCACTGTACCATTGGCTACAGTAATAATTTTTGCCGTACCCAATATTGGCATGGCTTGACCATTAATGCTGGTAATACTGAGGGTATCACTTGCATCGATGTCGGTATCCAAGGCCAGCGGTGTCAAGATAATACCTATACTGTCCTTAGAGGTAGTGTAATTATCATTTAGCGCTGCGGGGTTAGCATTTGCAGCGGGAACATCACGATAATCCAAATCTTTAGACATCGGTACCGCACCGGCCTTATCGGTATCGGTATCAGCCAGATTAAACGCAGCGCCAATTAAGTTTTGGTCATTAACATCAAAACCATCGTTAACCGTGCTGGCTTCAAATATATCCAGCAAACCGTCGTGATCGGTGTCAGTTGTTACGCCAATCGCTGTTGTGGGTTGTGTATCACCGCGTTCTGCTACGTCTAATACAGTATCGTTGTCGCTGTCGGCATCCAGATAGTCGACAGCATCCGTGCCGTCGGTATTAACTGGAGTTAAACCCGTGGTGGCTACGTAGGCATTATCGAGACCTTGGGCGTTAAATGTGCCTAAAGGCGCAATATAACCTGCTGTGGCTTGCGCTTCTACGTTGTCTGTGATGCCGTCGTTGTCGCTGTCTAGATCAAGACTATTGGAGACACCATCCCCATCCGTATCAGTTGGGCGTACTATGGCGAACGCAAAACCTTGAAACCCAGTCGCCCCATCGGTGCGGCTGGTTGTATTCAATATCAATTGACTGACACCGTCAGACCGATAGACACCCAAACCGAGGTTAGTATCTTTTAATGTAACGGTTTGCGTACCAACTCCGATTACATTAACTGTACCGTCCGTCTCAATCTGCTGCCAAGCAGAACCATCTGTCGTAGCGGCATTAGTCTCACCATTGTCTGAAGTTTCAGCATCAGACCAGGCTATGTCAACATTGAAAGGCTTACCATTGACATCAACAGCTGATATGGCAAACGTGACGGATTCAGGGGTTGTATCCAACGTATTGTCGTAAAGCGACATGTTGCTACCCGTGCCATAAAGGTTCTGTAGCCTTGCACCAGGCCACGTTGCCAGAGATGAGGGCGAATATGTATCACTGGCTGATGCCGATGCAGCTGTTACCGTGAGGGTAATGACAGAACCATCTGAGAGCGTTACCACCTGCTTATCGCCCACGTCAATGCCGTCAGTCCAATTTGTGTTTGTCCATTCAACCCAGTGTAATACACTTATGAACGCACCAGTTCCACCTTGGGCGTTACCCACCGAAGCACCTACATCTTCGACCGTATCCAATATGCCATCATTGTCATCATCAATATCGGTGCTGTCAGCTATACCATCACTATCAGTATCAAGTGGAGTAACGGCTGTAATGTTATCCCGATAATCCAGATCCGCTGTTAAAGCGATAGCCCCTGTTCCATTGGCGGCGGTATCATTGTCCGTATCGGCCAATGTGAAGTTACCGGACACATCCAGGTTGCTGTCATTAACATCAAAACCATCGCTAACCGTACCCGCTTCAAAAATATCCAGCAAACCGTCTTGATCGGTGTCAGCTGTTACGCCAACCGCTGTTGTAGGTTGTGTATCACCACGTTCTGCTACGTCTAATACAGTATCGTTGTCGCTGTCGGTGTCTAAATAGTCAGGTGTAGTATCTGATGTGGTTGCGCTAGCATCGGTGTTAACTGGATTTAAGCCAATACTGGCAGCGACCAATATGCTTGCGTCATCGGCATCATAGACATCGTCAAGGCCATCGTTGTCAGCATCTCCCATTAATGCACCAATACCAGAGGGAGCTATATAACCAGCTGTGGTTTGCGCTTCTATGTTATCGGTTATACCATCGTTGTCACTGTCAATATCCAGTGAGTTAATCAGACCATCGTTATCCGTATCAATATTGCCACGGTTGTTATAAAACAAATGCAAGTCGTTTATGTTGGCACTCCCCCCGTTGCCTACTGGGTTTGCATAGACAAATGTTCTGACGGTATATGCTGTGTTGGGTTGAAACACAAAACCAAAATCAGATGGAAATTGATTCCAAATGTAACCGCCACCGCCATCTTGTGGCAATGTATAGGTTGAAATCAGTGTCGATCCTGGTGTAGCGAAATTATCAGATGAAACCTCGATGGTAATGGTATAGCCAAATTTGGCAGTGTTGCTGATGATGCCCAGTGCTAGTGATGACAGGTCGCCGTAATCATTCAGAGTTTCAAAACTCAAGTCGTAGTAGTCGTTGTTGATCCGTGCATCAGCAAGTGTCGCAGAATTCAGGCCGTTCATGGTGATGGCTTCATTGGCCGGATCGGTCGCAACGGTGATACCAGCCCCTGGGGTTACGGCAGATACGTTTTGGACGAATGCAGCATCAATGCCACCGGCATTTAAGTGCCCACCAACGCCACCATCGCCATTATTGGAGGTCCAGCGGGCTATTAGGCCGGAGTAGTCCAGTGGCATTTCTGTAAGATCGACTATTCCGTCGTTGTCGTCATCAATATCAATAACATTGGCAATACCATCACTGTCAGTATCGATAACAACTACATTAGTAATGCCATTAATGGTAATAGTTGCCGTACCTAAATCGAAGCCACCGTTGCCATCCGAAATTTGATAGACAAATTGGTCAGTCGCTGTTTGGCCTGCATTGAGGGAATTAAAAGCACCGTTTGGATTGTATGTATAAGAACCGTTCGCATTAACCGTTACAATTGCACCAGACGGCAATGTGACAGGCACAGCCACATTCGCGTTAGAGCCTTGTACCTGCGATATAATTAAGGTATCGCCGTCCGCATCGGTATCATTAGATAACAATCCAGGTGCTGAAACCACAAGCGGTGTCGCTTCATCCGTTGAACCAGTATCAACAGAGGCATAGGTAGACCCTGGAATAAAATTGGTGTCTTTCGCATCAATAGTAAACGTCGTGTTCGTGCCGCCATTACGCAATACCATTACAAAGGACTGCACATTTTCAATAACGGTTCCAAATGCCAAATCTTTTTTATCACCACTACCTGCTACACCGGTATTACCTTCGTATAAGGCATCATCTACTGTACCGGAGAACGTGGTATTACCGCCTGATGTCGTTTGTTGTAACGTAGTGGTTGGCGTTTTTAAAACGTTTGTTAAAATATTGGTCGGTAATGTAATCGCTTCTGAAACAGTAGTTGATGACACTGAACCAGATGTAGCATGACCAATCCAATCGATGTCACTAAAATTTAAAGGTCCAGAAAATGCGGTGGGCGTATTAGTACCAGAAACAAAAAACTCTACCAGCATTGTATGAGTAGCCGGTGTAGTGGCAGCACCAGTAGCGCCTTGTAATCTGATACGCGCGACATCAATATTGTTACCAAACTCTACATAACCTGCCGTTGCAGTAGTGGATTGGTAGGTTATTTTCATATCTACAGCAATGCCGTCATAAGTACCTATATTGCTATAAAGTGCAGTGTCGCCTGGATGTGCCTGCAATACATTACCGCCTGCCGCAGTGACTATAGGTGCACCAAAAAGGCCTGTACCAAATTCTGTGGGCGCTAAAACCAAGCTATCCGGTGCTACTGGCGCTCTATTGGGTGCTAAAAGGCCATTCCACTTCGTTGCACTTATGGATTTAGCTTCAATAACACCGGTAGTATTTTCTAATTTCCAGTCACCACCTAAAGTAGCAGCCCCGGTATTATCGATAGAGGCAGCCACATCCGCGCCCGTTACAGCAGCCAACGCATCAACAGCTTCGGCATCCTGGCCAAAATTACACCCGTAAACCAGAATGTCGCCTGTTTCACTTAAAACCGCGCCAATTTTGGCTAGATCTTGGGCGTAGACACCTGAAATCGAGGTGCTATTTAATACATCAACCCCCAGATTAAACGATCCTTCAATGTTGCCTAAACCTTGACCATTATTACCCGCAGTCACTTCACCATGTGCCAGGAAATGAATGGAGTTAATGCCGGTTAAACCCGCCAGCGCATTGGCCAATTTTGCAACGCCATGCTCGCCCACATTAATCTTTATAACTTTCGCACCGGCTGGAATAGAGTTCAACAGCTTCTCAATATTGGGCACTGACATATCGACAACGACAATATCACGGGCTTTTATCACCGGTTTTATAGCAACAACCGGCGTATCATTAACCGGAACAACAGTCACTTTAGAAACCACAGGTACACTGGTTGCGTTGCTGCTATCAGTTACCGTAAAGGTTAAAGTACGATCACCCGCTGTAGGCGTTTCACCGGTATGTTCATAACGCATCCCCTGAATGAGTGCGCCAAGATCAGACGGAGGTAGAACAACACCAGATACAGCATTAACAATAGTAAATGTTTGTGTACCGGCATTGAAAGTCATCGCTACTGTAGTACCGCCAATCGTAGCGTTAACAGCTGTACTAACCGTTTGGTTTAGCGCAAACACATGTCCAGCAATCGTTATGCTTTCTTCTGTGTTGCTAATAACATCCGCTACAACAATGTTCAGCGTGATCAGATCACCTTCACCCACGTCATTGAAGATTGCATCGGTATCTACCACGGTAATCGGTATAGAATTTTCAATGTAAGGGAAAGCATAGCCATTGTCGTTAGCACCGCCCCCTGAGTTGTTGGGATCTAGCGATAACACAGGATCATCATTAACCGGTGTGACATTCAAGCTAATCGTGTTGGGGCTAAGGTCAGTATCTTTATTGCCTAATAACATGCCGCCGTCGTCAACCACCTGGAAGGTAAAGGAGGTAAGTCCGTTACCATTACTGTTAAGATCAGGTGTCCAGATCAAATTGGCAATGTCGGTTACACTCACCGCCTGCCCTGCTGTCACCGCTACATTTGCCAAACTCAGCGTACCGTTGGTTGGCAATGTGGTAATAATGACAGACTGGAAGCTGTTGGGTGTCGGTGCATCAATCGGGTCGGTAAAGCCAAAATCAGCCGCTGTGAAGCTATGTGCATTATCTTCAAGCGTGGTAATGGTGCTGTCGGTACCTGCGGGTGCATCATTAACAGGCGTAACATTAACCAGCACGACACCGGTTGCTGTGCCGTTTTCGCCGTTGTCAATGGTGTAACTGAACGTTGCCTGGCCGTTAAAGTCAGGTGCTGGTTGGAAAGTCAATTTTCCGTCCAGACCCAGCGTAACAGTGCCATTAGCCACCGGAACCGGAGCGCCGCCCGCCACAATCGGCAGGCCACCCACGTCAGTAATAGTCAGGCTACCGCTGCCAGAACCACCCAACAAGTCATTGGTTAGAACACTAATGCTTACCGATGTCTCTTCATTGGTTGTCGCACTGTCGTTAGTAGCGACAGGTGGCGGGGTCAACATGATAGTACGGACATCAAAGTCGGTTTTCGGGCCGTTAATACCGGCATTGCCATTGTCATTGGAAGACATAACAAATGACACCGGTGTCAGACCGACAGGGGCATTAAAATCCAGCCCGTGTGCAGATGCCAATGTGGCGTTGATTTCAGCTAACGAAGCGTTAATCGTAATGGACGAGGTACCGTTACCTGTTACTTGTGCCGCTGTTATACCACCAGGGACAGTGGTGTCCAAGTGCAATGAACCAACACCCACATTATTGATTTTAGTGGAGAAGATAACTGTCATGACACCTGAGCCCGCATCAGGGTCGCTCAACGAGATGCCGGACAAGTTGACAGTGCCACCAGCGGCCATGGTGAACACCGCTGGCAGGTTATTGACCGGCGCATCATCAACAGCAATAACATGAACAGTCGTCGTGGCGGTGTTGGAATTGTTGTCACCATCGCTCACAGTCACATCAATCAGGCGATCGACGGTACTTGGCATGTCGTTTGTCGCAACAAAGGTAATCGCATTGATTGCCGCCGCATAATCGGCTTTGGTTGCAGTGCCCGATAGCGTAATAGTGCCTGTTGTTGGGTTATAGGCTGAAGCCGTAATACCGGCTGGCAATGTGCCCGCCACCAGCATATCGCCCAGCTGTGCATTGGTCAGCACAATAGTGGCTGATTCCATTACGGTGTCGTCAACATCGGTTACCAACGCACTCGGTGCTGAAAGGGATACACCTGCCCCGTTTTCGGTAAAGGTGGCGACAAAACCACTGCCTGCTACAGCGCCATCAAGATCGAGTATCGGTGGATCGTTGACCGGTGTGACAGTAAGGGCAAGTGTCGCGCTGGTTTCTTCAGCACCATCGGAGACTATATAAGTCACCAGCGGCACGGAGCCGTAATAATCGGCCACGGGCGTAAACGTGTAAGCGCCATCACTGTTGATTTTTAACGTACCTACGTTAGGGATGGTCGCGGTAGCACCGGCTGTAAATGGCGCAACAATACCATTAACCGTGAAAGTGGTAACGGCCAAAGCAGGGCCGTCCACATCACTGTCGTTTGCTAACAAACCTGTGAGAGCAGGTACAGTAAGGCTTGTGTCTTCCGGTGTTGTGCCGGTGTCATTTTGGGCTACAGGCGCATCGTTAACTGGCGATACTGGCCCTAAAGTCAGGGTTGCACTTGCATTACCACCGTTATTATCAGTGATGGTGTAGGTTGCAACAGGTACGGGGCCGTTGTAATCTAGGGCTGGCGTGAAGGTATAGCTGCCATCGGCCTTGATTTGCAGTGTGCCAACATTGGGGATAGTCGCCGTGGCATCTGCACTGTAAATTGTCGTATCACCTGCGATAGTGAACTGGGTTACATTGAGCGCCAGGCTATCAATATCGGTGTCATTTGGGAGTATTACATTACCGGTTGTTGGGATATCTTCGACCACAACATTAACGTCGTTGACGGCAACCGGTGGATCATTGACGGCAATAATTGTGCCGGTGACGTTGGCCGTGGCAAGGCCACCATGACCATCACTGATGGTGTAAGTAAAGCTCACTGAGCCGCTGTAATTAGGCGCGGGTGTAAAGCTCAGGGTGCCATCCGCATTCAGCGTAACCGATCCATTGGTCACCGCAACCGGTGTGCCAACAACAATCGCGGTAGTGCCAATTTTGGTGATAGTCAGCGTATCGCCATCAGGATCACTGTCGTTGTTTTTTACCGGAATAACAACCAGCGTATCTTCATCCGTTGTAAAGCTGTCATCCACGGCTATCGGCAAGCGGTCGATATTAATCAGCGCTGTATCAAGATCAGACAGCTCCCCCCCTGTGCCGGTGTTACCCAAATCGTTGGTGATTACGGCAAATGAGGCGAGGCCGAATGCGTTCGCTAACGGGGTGAACAACAGGCCATTGCTGGCGGCCAGCGTTGTATTGATAACCGAAAGCGGTGCGGTGATTTCAATGGTATCTGTGCCGTTACCGGTAATTTGTGCAGCAATCAGGCCACCTGGCACGTTGGCTAACAACGCAAGTGTGCCTTTTTCAACACCCAGGGTTACTTTGACATCCGCCGTTCCTGCATCAATATCTGCAATTGAAACGCCGGTAATCGGCATGGGTGTGCCCACCACAGCCTCATACGTGGCTGGCACTGTATTGACAGGGGCATCATTAACCGGTGTTACCAGGCCGGTGACGGTTGCTGTTGCAGACGCATAGGCATCAGCAATGGTATAGGTGAATGAGGGCGAGCCGTTGTAATCAAGGTTGGGTGTAAACACCAAATTGCCAGAGGCATCAAGCGTAACCACACCACCGGTTACAGGCACTCCAGGCGTTCCTGTTGTGATTGGGGTGTTATTGACTTCTGTCACCTTAAAGGGTAATGCGGCAGGATCACTGTCGTTGCCCACTACCATAATCGTAACCGGCAGGTCTTCGCTGGTTATAAAGCTGTCGTCATTGGCAATAGGTGGCGGAAAAACGGTCAGGTCGACTGTCTCGGTGATGGATAAAGGTCCACCTACACCGGTATTGCCGTTGTCGTTGGTGGTGAAGGTCAGTGTATCAAAGCCATAGAAATTGTTAGCGGGGGTGTAGGTGACACTGGCTATTGCTGTATTGATATCGGCGAGCGTCCCCGTAAAGGTCATGGTGCCATCAGCAGTGCCGTCACCGGTCGCAAAGCTCAATCCGGCAATCGATCCCAGTGTTAACGTGCCATGACCGACGGACAGGGTGACCGTCTCCGTGCTGCCATTCGCATCGACATCGGAAACTGAAAGACCTGGAATGCTGATCGGTGTATTAATGCCGGTGTTCTGCGCCAAGGGGACGACTTCGACGGGTGCATCGTCCACCGGTGTGACATCAAAGGTGATGGTATTGGCGCTTTGGTCGGTATCTTGACCGCCTGAAGCTGTACCGCCATCATCAACGACCTTAAAGGTAAAAGAAGCAAGCCCTGCCCCATTGGCGTTAAGATCGGGTGTCCAAACCAGATTAGAAATGTCAGCCACGCTGACCAACTGCCCTGCTGTCACGGCTACATTGGCCAAGCTCAACGTACCGTTAGCGGGCAAGGTAGTAATAATAACCGAGGTGAAGCTGTTAGCCGGTGTATCGTTAGGATCGGTGAAACCAAAATCAGCGACAGTGAGGTGGTAAGCGGTGTCCTCAAGGGTGGTGACAGTCTTGTCTGTACCCGCCGGTGCATCATTTACCGAAGTAACAACAAGCGTTACGGTTGTAGAACTTTCTTCATTGGTAGCAGTCCCCGACGTATTCGGATCTAGCCCTGTGTTGCCTTGGTCGTTAATGGTGGCTGTCAGTGTGACATCGGCAACAGCATTGAGGGCTGTCGTATACGTTACTTTCGATGCAGCAATAAAGGCGTTGATGTCCGCCAATGTACCGGTTAGGGTCAGGCTGGTGGCTGTGCCACCCACAGTAACGCCATTACCTGATGCCGCTGACAGCGACCCCACTGGCACAGCCAATGTTGCAAGCACACTAGCCGTACCGGCATCCACATCTGAGAAGACTAGGCCGCTAATCACTGAGGCGACATCTTCGGTGACATTGATTGAGGCCGGAGCCACAAGGGTTGGGCGGTCGTTGACCGGCGTTACATCAATCGTAATGGTATTGGCGCTTTGGTCGGTGTCTTGGCCGCTATTGGCTGTGCCACCGTTGTCTACAACCTGGAAGTTAAATGAAGCAAGACCTACGCCGTTGCTGTTAAGGTCTGGTGTCCAGATCAAATTAGGAATATCAGCCGCACTGATTTCATCCATTGTCCCCACGGGTGCGCCCAGCAGCGTCAATGTACCCGATGTTGGCAGTGTAGTAATAATGACAGACTTAAAGCTGTTAGGTGTCGGTGCATCAAGCAGATCGGTAAAGCCAAAATCAGCGGCTGTGAAGGTATGGGCGGTATCTTCAAGCGTGGTAATAGTCTTGTCTGCACCTGCGGGTGCATCGTTAACGGGGGCGATAGTGATATTGATCGTGCCAGTGTCTACGCCGCCTAAACCATCTTGTACGACGTAATCAAAACTAGCAGGCCCGTTGTAGTTAGCGGTCGGATTAAAAGTGATAACCCCTGCCACATCAACTGTAACAGTACCGTTCGGCACGGTTATGGTTTGGGCAGTGTTAGGTATAAGGTCAGTGCCGTTAATGGATTTAACGCTCAGTACATCTTCATCAAAATCGGTATCGTTACCCACCAGGTTTAGGAGGATAACTGAGGTATCTTCTTTGGTAGTGAAGTTATCATCAACTGCTACTGGCGGGTTATTGATGCCACGGAACGCAAGGTCTTTAATAATTGGAATGGCATTGCTACCATCGGCATTCAGTAGCGTCGCTTTGGCCAGATTAAAATTGGTGTTGGTAACATCAAGGTTCTGGTCGTTGACATCATAGCCATCACTGACACTACCGGCTTCAAAAATATCCAGCAAGCCATCTTTATCAGTATCGGCTGTTACGCCAACCGCTGTTATGGGTTGAGTATCGCCCCGTTCTGCAACGTCAGGTGCTAGGTCGTTATCACTGTCTAAATCCAGGTAATCAGGATTATCGGTGCCGTCAGTGTTAACAGGTGTTAAACCAACGCCAGTTGCGCCCGCTGCAATACCCACTGCCGTGGTGTTATCGTAATTGTCGTCCAGACCATCCTGATTGACATCAATAAAACCTGCCCCTGGCATACCGGATGGCGCAATATAGCCCTTAGTGGTTTGTGCCTCTACGTTGTCGGTGATGCCGTCGTTGTCTTTGTCGATGTCAAGGCGATCAACGATGCCGTCGTTGTCGCTATCGGTATCAAGGCCAGCTAAGCCACCCTCAAATCGGCCCGTAAGCCCCCATCCCATATTGCCTGTCCATGTCAGCCCAGGAATCAGGGTTTCACTGACCGAGTTAGGTACGCCTGACGTAAATGTAATTTGGGAAATATTGCTAGCGCCTCCACCTGCGATGCTGAAGATGTTGCCGTTGATATCGGCACCCAAGCCCAAGGATGTATTACTCACTACCCCCAAATCAATGTGGCTAACATAGTCGTTATTGGCATCTATCGTAATTTCGTACAGATGGACTGCGCCACCAACATACCAAGACGTATAGGCTTTATCATTGATAAACAGAGTATCGCCTGCGGAACCTCCAGAACCAAAATGGTGCCACAGCGTAAACGAACCGGTATCTGGATCGACGCGGTAGATATTGGAGGAGGGTGAGGATGAGCCTGCGCCTACGTAGGCAAAGTCGCCATAGAAAGCCACCGAAGCCGGCCTTATATCGCCATAGAATGTGTTGATAAGCGTCATGGCACCCGTCGAAGGATTAATTTCATACCAGCGCATAGCATCTGTTGAATAATCCGTACCATAGAGGCGGCCATCATTGCGGTAACCGATATCACCCAATGCTATGGGGGTCGTTGACAGTAGGGTCACCGTTGGCGTTCCGAGCACATCGGAAATTTTATATAAGTGCCCTGCATTGTCACTTCCGACTAGAAAATCTTGTACCTCTGCACGATTGAACTCAACACCATCCAGAACCCCGTCGTTGTCATCGTCAATATCGGTCATGTTAGCTACGCCATCACTATCGGTATCAAGGGTAAGTGTTACTGTGGCCGTGGCTGAGCCGCCCGCACTGTCTGAAATTGCATATTTGAACGTTTCGGTGTCTGGGACTACGCCTGTTTGTAGAACATCAAACGTGCCATCAGCCTTCAGCGTCACCGTTGTACCTGAGGCAAACGTGACTGGCGTTCCTATGACAAGTGGAATAGCTACCAGCGGTGCGGCTGGGTCATAAATAGCTGTCACACTGAGTGGGTCAAGATCCACATCGCGGTCATTGGCGAGCACATTGATATTTTTGACCACGCCTGTTTGCGTAACAATCGGGCCATCATTCACGGCAACCGGTGGAATGTTAAGGTCGCGGAACAATAGGTCTTTCGCCAGTGGCATGGCATTGCTGCCATCGGCCAAAAGGCTCACGTCTTTTGGCAGAGTGAAGTTGGTGTCGGTCACATCAAGATTTTGGTCATTGACATCAAAACCATCCGTGCTGCTGCCAGATTCAAACACATCAAACAGGCCATCGCCGTCTGCATCGGTTGCGGCAGTAGAAAGCCCGGTTTGCACAGGAAGGCCAAAGCCATTTTCTTGCGCGTCAGTCAGCGTGTCATTGTCGCTGTTGGTATCAAGGTAATCAACTTTGTCGGCGTTATCCGTGTTGACGGGTGTTAAACCAACGCCAGTTGCGCCCGCTGTAATACCCGCTGCTGAAGTTTTATCGTAATTATCGTCCAGACCATCCTGATTAACATCAATAAAACCGGCACTTGGCATACCGGATGGCGCTATGTAATCCACTGTGGTTTGTGCTTCTACGTTATCGGTGATGCCGTCGTTGTCGCTGTCGATGTCAAGTGCATCAATAAGGCCATCGCCGTCCGAATCAGGCGGTAATGTGTGCTCACCGAGATACAAGGTCATATACTCAGTGTCTGCACCAGTACCGAGTTTCTCGCGTGTGATGATGATCGTTTTATAGGCCGAACCGGCTGGCAATTTGATGAGAACAGGCACCAAATCTTGATTTCCCGTATAGGTCGCAATGTTTGCGGGGTCGAGTACAAATCCTGTTGGCGTTGCGGTTGCTGATTCCAGAGCGGTGTCTAGAATTGCTCCGTTGGCATCAACGCCGCCGTATCCAGCATCAGGGTTCACTGCGTCCCAACCTGTATAATTTGTTTCGAGGGTTCCATCAGCCTTAATAGCGGTGATAGTTACCTTGGCATCATAGACTGTGAGCCAGTCAGGGTAGATTCCCGAAACGCCAAAAACAGTATATTCATTGGCCACTCCGGCAGTTGTGTTGGTAAAATCCAGAGAAATTTGGTGCTCTACAGGACTTGCCGCAGCAGTTCCTGTAAAAATAGTCAATCCAGATGTTGGCCCTAAAAGCCCATCAGGAAAAGCCGCGTTGAATTCAGACTGACCCACAAAGGTAGCAAGTTCAGGAGCCGTTGTCCCCACGGGGTATCCAGCGAAAGAAACGTAAGCACCGGGCGAATAACTAAACGCAGTATTGATTGCAACTGTGCCTCCATTTGGCATTGGGGCGGTGCCCGTCAGTGAGCCAGCAGTCCAGCCAGAGAAATCCGCAATGTCAAACTTACCTGGCCGTTCTTCCACTGTATCCAGAATGCCGTCGTTGTCGTTATCGATATCGATAATGTTCTTAATGCCATCACCATCGGTATCACGATTCAGTGTCACTGTGGCAGTATCGATATTTCCTAGCCCATCTGAAACCAGATAATCAAACGTCTCAGTATCATTAGACCCAGGCCCCATCTTCACATCCAACGTGCCATCATTTTTTAGTGTTACGGTAGTGCCAGAAGCCAATGTGACAGGCGTACCTGCCACGAGTGGAATAGATGTACCAGGCTGGGCTGGATCAACAATAGTTGTTATAACCAAAGTGCCTGCACCAGGATTGAAGTCATTGGTTTTCGGATCTATATTGACCGTCTTAGCGGGTTGTACTGTGTATGAATCATCGAAAGCTATTTGTGGCAACACAGCCACAGTTGTAACCGCCACATTGGAAGCGGTAGGCGCTGCCGTGGATACCACTGAAACAGCGATACTACGATTACCGTCATCAAGCGCGGTAGTGCTAAAGTGAATCAGATCCAATGCGGCCTGATAATTCGCCTGTGGGCTGCTACTCGTTATGGTAAGCGTACCTGTGGCTGGATTATAAGCCGTCAATATCAGTCCGACTGGCAAAGTACCCACTACTTTGAGCGTGTCACCGGCCACATGGTCGCTGATGGTGACCGTCATGGTGTTGAGATTGGCGGTGTCAGGGTCAGTGACCGATACCAAATTGCCAATTACAACAGCTGACTGAGTAAGCCGATAGCTTGTTGCATAATCTGTACCCGTTGTGGTGGTATCCAAATCAACGCGCGGAGCATCAGGCACGGCGGTAATGGTAACCGTTGCGTTGGCGGTTTCGTTGACACCACCGGATGTAACTGTATAAGAAAATACTGATGATCCGCTTACATCTGCATCTGGCATAAAGGTGATAGTGCCATCCGCTTCAAGTTTAGCTTTTCCGTTAGGAACAGTAACCGTATCACCTGCAATAACTGGCGTTCCGGCAATTGCCGTAATCGTATGGACAGGATTTTCAAAAGAATCGTTTACCAACACCGGAATGATGACTTGCGTGTCTTCATTGGTTGTGATGGCATTTGCCAAAATATCGGCAACGGCAGTCACGGTGATGGTCTTGGTGTCAATATCTTGTAATGGCCCACCTGTACCGGTGTTGCCGCCATCATCGGTAGTCATGGTCAGCGTAACTGCACCATTAAAATCCGGTGTTGGTACAAATTGCGGACGGATAGAAGCCGTGGCACTGGCCAGGACTGCATTGATATTAGCCACCGTACCGGATAACGTCATTGATGACGTACCTGATCCAGTAACGGCAACACTGGCATTACCGGCGGAGGTTAACGTGCCATTATCCACTGCCAATGTAACGGTAACTATACCCGTACCCGCATCAACATCCGTTATGGAAAGCCCCGTTAAATTGAGAATAGTATCTTCTGCTGTACTGTAAGCAGTGGCAGGCAAGGTGTTAACTGGCGCATTATTTATCGGCACATGAATTGTTGAGATAGCCGGATTAGACGGCTGACCGGTCGAATCTACAAGCTGGAAAGTTAAAGTACGATCGCCAGCTGTCAGTGTATTACTGGTGTTATTGTAGGTAATACTACGGACGAGCAAATCAAGATCAGCCTGCGGTGTGATGCCCCCCCCCTGTTTCGTAATGGTAAATTCACCTGTCCCTGCATCCAGGGCGACTGAGAAGGTCGTTGCCCCGACAGTAACGGTTTGGGTTGAGCTTGTATTAAGTGGGAAACTGATGCCCCCAATGCTGGTAACTTCAGCGCCCGCATCTACAACACCCCCTGTTTTGATGGTTAAAGTGGTAAGATCATTTTCACCACCATCAAACACATCGGCATCAATATCAGCCACTTTTACCGGTGCAGTCCCTTTTATATAAGTCGCAGAAAAATCGCGGGCTATATCAGCTATCGCACCCGTAGAATTCAAATCGATGATGGGGGTTTGATCGTGGATAACACCTATCTCGATACCATCAGCCCCCCCACCCTCAGCACCTACGCCGGATAACTGGAAAGAAATCGTCGTAAAAGTGCCATTAACCCTTATAGAACCGGCTGCTGTGTTAGTAAAACTATTGATACCAGACTCACTGACATAGGCCGTTGAAACAAGTTCGCTAGGCGTACGCTGGATTGTGGTGCTAGTTACTTCTAAATGATTTACTCCAGTCACTTTAGTAAGCGTAGCACCGGGTGTGATTAGTGTCCATAACGAAGAATTAGAACGTGAATCTTGCTCTATTATCGCGCCGGTAAGTGTATCAGTAAGCGTAAAGGCAGCGAAGCCACCGAAACGGTCAAGGTTAATTATTGGGTTTGTGACTGGGCGCGAAAAGTTGATAGTAACAGTGCCTGTACCACTATCAGTTGCGGCTTGCGTCATAGGCAGTGCAGTTGTTGGTTCTGGTGATGTATCCCAGTTAAACACAAATGACAAGGATGGATCGCCATCGGCGCTGTTACTGAAGACGGGGATGGTGTTGAAGGCCGAGCCGGTGCCTGTCAACCCTGTAAAAGAAGAATTTGCACTGTTCGATACAAAGCTAATGGTAGTGGTAATTCCCGCCGTGACATTGCTGGCGGTACTGCCACTGACTGTCCATGCACCGGAGTTTGTTGGAGCTAACGTGTCATGCCAAGCGGGTGCAGTAACAACAAGGGTATTAATTACACCAACTTGATCTTCTAATACCCAATTGCCGCCCAAATCAGCAGCGCCGGTAGTATCCGTAGAAGCCGCAACATCAGCCCCCGTTAAATCAGCAATCGAACTAACAAATTGCTGACCCACCCAGGTTTGCGCCACATCACAGCCATACAATAAAATATCGCCGTTAACCGTCAAAGACTGACCAATTTGTGCCAGCTTGTCTGCATAAACCGATAAATTATCACTGCTCACGGTTGAATTGCCCAAAAACAGCTTGCCATCACCACCGTGGCTGACAATTTGAATACTGTCAATACCGGTACGGCCTTGCAAATAATCAGCCATCTGACTAACGCCGTCTTGGCTGTCATACAAGTAAACAATCTCAGCATTGGCCGGTGTTGCCGCCACAATAGCGGCGGGGTTGCTTACACTGGTATCAATAAACACAACTGTGGTGTTAGCTGGCTGGTCAGCAATCGTCACATCACGCACCCAACTGCTTTGCGCACCGGTCATTACATCCACCTGTAACAACACCGAACTTTCAGCGGCTATATGCTCACCATGAAACACAACGTGGGCATTATCCGCCAGACCATCGCCCCAATCCGCCAATACATTAGCAACCGATTGCGTGCCTATTGCATTTAACGCAGTGCCACCCAGCATAGGTACACCGTCAACTACTGCCGGTACAATATGCAACTGGCTAATTTCATGCCAGCCACCCAATTGGTTAGCTACTTGCTGAAAACCCTCTTGGCTACCGTCCAATAACACAACACGACTACCCAGCGGGGGAGTCTCTATTAACGCCCGGCCTTCGGCAGACCGTGAATCAACAATTACCAAAGTAGAAACAGCAGAATTAGCGGTTACTGATGCACTGGTCGACGCAACAAGCTTATCAAATGCGGCGACCTCTTCGGCACTAGGGTTGAATGCAAGAGGGGATATATCAAGACCCAATGATTTAAAGTCGAAATCACTGTGTTGTGACGTGTCAGTAGACGTCTCTTTTTGCTCAGCATTCAGCTGGGCAACATCATTAGCGGTCGCCATAATAGCGCCATCAAACAACAACCTACTTTCTAACGCCAAGCGCAAAGAAGATATTGCTGATTTTTTATTAACTTTGGACTGGCGGCTAGAAGTATTTTTCATCGGCTTAATGGGTAGTTAGTCAGTTGTTAAAACAGTTAGGCTAAATGTAGATCAGCTTAGAAAAATTACTAGGTAGGAATACAAATAATTGTCAGTTTGTGACTTTTTTGAGCTTAGCGTTTAACCTAACGTAAAACCTGCCCTACATCTAAATTAAACGTAATCATTCAGTCCCCCTCTTTGAAAAAGAGGGGTTAGGGGAGATTTTTTAAATAAATCCCCCTCAATCCCCCTTTTTCAAAGGGGGAGGTGAATACATACAATTAAACGTTGTACAATCTCAACAACTAATTAACGGGAGAACACGACAATGGCCTTACACACTAAACCAGACACTGACAGCGGTTACATGACCGAAACAGATTACTTGAACAGTGAACTGAATTCTGACGTTAAACGGGAATATATTGATGGCCGTGTTTATGCAATGGGTGGCGCAAGCAACAATCACGCGCGCATAACCGGTAACGTTTTGAGTGAGTTTGGAAATCACCTAAAAGGTAAGCCATGCGAGGCTTTTGCAGCGGATACCAAAGTTAAAGCCGGACAAAATTACTTCTACCCTGATGTTGTGGTAGATTGCAGCCAGCCTTCTGGCGATGACTATTTCAGCAAAGCGCCGGTGATCATTGTTGAAGTATTATCAAAATCCACCAAAAAACATGACTTGACCACCAAGCTTATCCAATACATTAACCTGCCTTCTTTACAGGAATATGTGCTGATTGAACAAGAATCCGCTGCTGTGCAGATTCTGCGTAGGCGCAATCATTGGCAATCGGAANNACCGTTCGTGCTGAGCCTGTCGAAGCATGAACTTGCTCAAGTTATTTCGTGCGCGTTCCTTAGACAGGCGCAACTTGAGCTATAGACGGGGGGTAGTCTCTTTTTCAAGTTGCAAAAGTGACAAAAATGAGTAAACCATAACATTTAGGGCGGATTGCTATCGCGAATCCGCCCTACGTGTTAATTTACCGATGGATATTAAAAGTTATCGACCTAAATTCCTTTAAAGCCAAAGCCCTATCGCTAGGCACAGGCAAAGGTGATGATTTACGCACCGCATTTTCAGCAGACTGGTTAAAAATAACGTCACCCGTACAAGATGCACTGGCATAAATAACAGCACCTGTGGCTGACATCCGCACTCTAATGCTACAACTACCATGTTTATCAGACGGCAGCACCCAATTTCTAGTTACTTTCTGTTGAATCAACGCCTTATATTTAGCTATTTCATTGGCTGCATTAGCGGCATTGGCTTTTAATAAAGCGGCAGCCTTCTTTGCTATTTCTGCTTTTTTAGCGGCTTCGGCAACCGCCTTGGCACGCGCAGCAGTCGCTTCGGCTTTAGCTTTTTCGGCCGCATCTTTGGCTTTCTTCGCTTTATTTTCTGACTCAGCTCTGTCCGCCGCCTCTTTGGCT
>NZ_FUKI01000095.1 GCF_900163755.1 Crenothrix polyspora
AGTGTGCCGTTCATGCTTCGACAAGCTCAGCACGAACGGTGGCTGTAACTGTCCTAAGGAACGTGCATGAAATAACTTGAACAACTTAAACGCCACCACCGTTCGTGCTGAGCCTGTCGAAGCATGAACTTGCTCAAGTTATTTCGTGCGCGTT
The DNA here is from genome assembly GCF_900163755.1 of Crenothrix polyspora. Lineage (GTDB taxonomy): Bacteria > Pseudomonadota > Gammaproteobacteria > Methylococcales > Methylomonadaceae > Crenothrix > Crenothrix polyspora. The sequence continues at coordinate 155 of NZ_FUKI01000095.1, forward strand.
CCTAAGTTGAAAATGCTGTAGATAATAATATTGTGGTTAGGCTTTGTCTGAACGTATGATTCTCAGGTAAAGCCTAACTTCTATTTTTAGTTAAAACTGCTTAACTTGATAGCCGGATTGGTATTAGTCGATAGCTTTAATTTTTATGTTGCTCCAAAAATTCCACAAAACGTGGAAATATATCCTTATCGGCATTTTTGCCAATAATGACATCGGCATGGCCATAACCAGGAAATACATGCAATTGATGGCGATCCGGCACGATCTTTTGCAAGCGTTCGTGACACACAATATTGGAATCGAGAAACAGTTTATTCTCTTGTCCTGCAACGAATAACACCGGTGTTTTTATACTGGCCGCATGTTCAAAATAATTGTCCGGCAAGGCGCGGTATTGCGGATCGTTGGGGTTATATTTCACCGCAGTGTTATCGGCGTTAACCATCTTCAAGACATGGCGGTAGTAATTGACGCTGACACCACCGAATAAATCACCGACCCGCTGGTGGGTTACGTCGTGCAGGTTCTCGTGCATATACAGCACCGGAAAGCCATAGCCCCACATAAAGCTCAGCATGTGGCATTCCGGTGAATTACATTCCCGATGCACGGCGGAAACAGCAGTCGCCAAAACCTTGCCTGCCCCAAAGCCGGATTCACGACGCGAGTACGGATTGAGGTATTCAAGCCCTAATACATAGTCGGTCAGAAAGGGCCCCGCCAATAGTTTAAGCTTGGCGAAAAAAGGCACGCGCGGTGTTAAGGCTACGCCGTTGGCAATCACGCTACGCACGCCAGTGGTGGCCTTGCCGAACAAGCTCATCACGAAAGACAACGCGCCAAAGCAATGGCAGATGACATGAATACGTGCATCCGGTCCCACGGCTTGACGGACGGTATTGATGGCGGCCGGGTGGTCATATAAAGCCAAGTCATCGACATTGTAATTGTTGCGCCTCAAATTATAGGAATGGCGATTACTGATGCGGCCATCCATTGTCCAGACATCACCAAAACCATGATCCAGAAGATAACTGACCAAATTGTAGTTTTCCGGCATAATGAACATGTCGCTGGCGGCTGTTAAGCCCGGTATCAGCACCACAACATCCTTGCATTCGGCACGTTTAAAGCGCAACAGGCTCAGCCCTAAACGGTCAACCGTAGTAAACGGGTGGGTACTGATCTCGGCATCCTTAACGCCTTCGGTGGTAAACAAGGGGATTTCCCGCTCAAATGAGCCCATGCGCGGCATTAACGAGGGGCCATAAACATCCCACAATGCACCTAAAAAAAACGTACCAAACTTTTCCAAGGCCATAAAACGTTCTTTTGCCGTTGCAGCACCCGATTTGAAGGTCGTTAGCTGTTTGGCAAAATCCATGACCTCGATATGCAAAATGCCGGTGGCATGGGTTGTTAAATCAGGTTCCTGGATAGCTTCAACATGTCCCACAAAGAGATTGGTAAACAAGGTGGTGGTATCGCCCCAGATATCCAGTTCAGGATTGTTCTGTATTTGTTTCGTGCCACTGAGAGTCATGTCCTGGCCGCTGGCAGTTTTAAAAAACAACCGGTACAGCATTTTTCGCCGATTGCTGTCGGCGCTGTCGACAAACAAATTAAACACACCTTTTTCCACTTGGCAACGCCCACCAATTAAATCCCCTTCGACATAGCCGATGGCTGCGCATTGATGCTCATCCGAAGACAGGAAAGTATCCACATCTTCGGTACGGATGGTGAGATGGAACATAAAATGATGGCCATCCTGTTTGCCTTTATCAAAGCCTTCGGCAAAGGCTTTGGCATCTAGGCTGAGATAGCCCTTCATTGTTTCGGTGAATTCAAACGAAGTTGGCGCAGTCATGATTGCAGCTCCTGAACAATGGGTTGTGGGGCAGGAATGCCCAAGCTGGCATCCGGTTTAATACCGGTGATGCCTTCGGCTATCCATTCGGCGGTGGCGGTGATGGTGGCAATGGGGTTTGCCCCCACGGCACTGGGCAGTATCGAGCCGTCAGCAATATATAAACCGTGGTAACCAAAAGCTTCACCACGATGCTGCGGATCGGCACTGACCACGCCTTGTTCTGGGTTATCGGCCAGAATGCAGCCACCTAAGGCGTGTACGGTGACGTTATGGCGTACCGGCATATTCCAGGTCGGCAAAGGAATAAACAACTTGGCCTTAACAAATTCCTTGTAGCGATTGCCGGCATCCAAAATAGCCTGATAAACTGGCATACTGGTGTCTTGCGGCCAATCCAGGTCGATACGATTTTGCTTGTTTAAAGTTAACGTGCCGTCGCCGTGATCCAGACCCATACATAACAGCACACTGCTTTTATAGGACAGGTCACCTTTAAGCAGTTCATGAAATAGAAAGCCTAGCGACCCTGCCCAAGAACCGGTTTTGCAAAAGTTTTTCAGCCACTGCCAACCAGCTTTTAACAGGCGTAGGGTCTTGCGTAATAATCCGGCCGGAAACACCCCCTCAATATACCAGGCGAGGAATGAAGGGTAGCTGGCATCTTCAAAGACAAAGCCCTGGTTGCGTTTGAAATCTTTAAATAAATTGTAATCGGTGTATTGGGTAATAACGGGGCCGTAGTTGGGGTCGGCGGGTTTTTGGCCATCAGGGACGAAGGACAGGAAATCGCCGTTACCGGAAAACCAGCGACCCAATTGGGCACTTAGTTTTGGCAGGGTTTTGAAGACATCACGGCAACGTAGCAGCAACTCATTAGTACCGAAAGTACCGGCTGAGATAATGACCCGCTGCGTCTTGCAGCTTTGGACTTGCCCTAAGTTCAAATCCTTAAACTCTATGCGGTAGCCATGTGAGCCATTGGCACTGGCATCATCTTCACCGGCTACATTAAGCGGCACAATTTTATCAACCAGGCATTCGGTGCGGATTTTGCCGCCGTGGTGCTTTTCACCGGCGTGCAGATAGTTGAGATCCAGGGTATTTTTGGAATGGGTGTTACAGCCGACATCGCATTCCCCGCAATACGTGCAGGAGGTTTGTTGTGCGCCGTAGCGGTTTTTCTCCTGAACACCAATGTCCAAAGGCGTGTTGCCGCCTTCATAGCTGTACTGGTTGCCGAAAAATACGTTGATGTCGGCGAGCGTGCTGGTGCGGCCTTCGTGTTTGGCAAACGCCTGGAACAGTTCGGTGCGGATAATTTTACGGCGCGGTTCTTGTTCCCAGGACGGTACGGGCCTGGCTCCCAAGACGGCACGGGCAACATGGTAATAAGGTTGCAGCATTGCCTTGTTGACTGTGGCAGGCCAGCCTTGCTGGAACAATTCTTCAGGCGGCTCTAAAAACACATTAGCGTAGATCAATGAGCCGCCGCCTAATCCGGCGCAAAACAGCGCGTCCATTTTTTTAAACAGGCGCACGTCGAACATGCCGCGCAGGGATTGATTAGAATTTTTTCGGATATGCTGGGGACGGTCGATGTCTTCACCTTCCACATTCCAGAAGTTATTGGCTATCTGTTGCGGTGTGCGCGGGAATGAGCCCATCGGGTAACGTTTGCCGCGTTCCAGTAGCAAGACTTTATCCCCCCATTTTTGCGCTAAACGGCAAAAATTGACTGAGCCCCCAAAACCGCTGCCGATGACCACGGCTTCGTAATCCAATGTCCCATTTGTCATAACCAAGCCTCACTTTGTAATATTTATTTTCGTGATGTGAATGATGCGGTTCGTCAACATTGCTCTAAATCGTGCTGATTATCCCCAGTGCTATTTGCCTTAATGCCGTTAAACTGGGCACAAAGAAATAATCCCCGCCACGGGTGTTTACAAACGACGGCAAGCCGGTGCAAATATGCGGTGCGCGATCAGTTTTGCTGTCCCCCTGGATGACCATTTTGCCTTTGCCGTCGTTGTTGCCTAGCAAGGGGTCTTTATCATCACCCTGAAAAAAATCATTGCCGTAATGTACCCATTGCTGTTGGACAAATTCAAACTGGCGTTCAAAATTTGAATTCATAACTAAAAACATGATGCCATGTTCGTCGGTGTCATTGCCTGGTTGATCTTCCGGCGTGTGAACCCCATAGGTTAAACCACGGCGAATAATGCGTCTTCGATCCGCCAATTTACTAAACAACATGGCATCACGCGGATTCATGCGCCGAATGTGTGCGCCCATCGGACAGCGGCTGCCGTCCCTATCGTCTTTATAAGTAAAGCTATTGTTACGGTTAACATCGTCGGCCAAAATGGGGTCTTGTTTATCGGGCGACAAGGTTAACGGCGTGCCGTCGCGCCAACGCCCCACAAACTTTGCCGCCAGCAACTCTTTGCCGCCAGGGAATTTTTTGCTTTGTTCATTTAGGTAACAGCGAAAACTTGCTACATTTTGATGCAGCTTTCTAACTACCATAAACGTGCCGTTACGGGCAAGGAGATGGGGAATGGGAGCTAGCGGGTTTTCCGGTGATTCATCGGGATAACCCAATAAAAACTCACCTGTGGCTAACGGCACCCAACTGCCATCAGGCATTAATTTACCTCGGCCATCCACATGGGGAAACGGCATGCCTTTAAACTCAACATCGCTGATACCATCACGGTAACCGAAATGTTCGGTGTTAACGTATTGCTGGGTTGTGGGGTCTTTTAATCGGCCTGCATCTTCAAAGCCTAACACGCTCATGCCACTGCCAAGCCCCAATAGTTTGGCCAGTTGGCTGTAGTAGCTGTCGCGTTTGCTTTCATCGGCGGCAAATACAGCCAACCAAAGGTGTATGGATTTTTTGGGGTCGGCGTTGCTGTCTTGCCATACCTTATCCCATTTGCTAGGGTCGCTAGCGCCTTCATCACCCAATAAAATTTTACGTCTGGCCATGCCTTCTGCAAAAGCGCTGGGAAAGCTGATCAGGGAACTTGTGGGCAATCCTAATGCCATCAAGCCTTTAAAGCTGAGGGCAATATTTAAGGCGTGTTCCAAACCGGTAGCATCAGGCCAGACAGTGGACGCGGTGACGAGTTCGGTGAGTTTTTCCAGCGTAGAGCGTGCGGCATTGACCTGTTTGTCATCAATATGCACATAAACATAACGCGCACAGGGCAGAGGATAGCTGCGCATGATAAAACCCTGGATATCTTCAAGGTCGAGTGTCTCAACAGGTGCTTGAGTGGTCATTGTCTATCCTCTCCATTAAATGATGCTGCCAGCTGGGGGTGTGGGGGTATTGGCCAGGGTTTTATAAAACGCATAGAAATCCGCCTTGAGTTGCGCCGGTTCTGAGCCTTTAATATCCTGCGCTTTGATGGCAAAATGAATAAACTGCTTTTGTTCAAACAAGGATCGACGCACCTGTTCGGCGCTATTGTCTGGGTAGTCGGCAAAGAACAGACCACCACTGATCTGATATTTTTTAACAAAATCCTGAAAAGCTGGCAGTGTTAAAGGCTCAGGAAAATCGACGCAATGCCCCCAAATCTTGGTGATGTCCTCAGGCATGGCGGCAAACATTTGCTGTAAATAAGCATCCAGGTCGGCTTCGACTGAGCTGGCGTTGCTATTGCCAGTATCAAAAACACAGGAGAATAACAAATATTGGTTTTGCAAATGATCGTACAGCGCAGGCGCACCGATAAAAGGTAAATCATCAATTACATTAAACCGCGCATTGTGCGTTAACGGGATATTGGCGAGAGGGCTGTCAACATCAACCGGCGGTATTTTGGCCAAGGTGTTGCGTAGCTTATCCGCGTGGCCTTTTTTGATGGGTGCTAGCACCGTCAGGCCATAAGCCTGGCCATTTTTATTCAGCTTAAGGTTGATAGGTTTGGTTAGTTTGGACAACCAGGCACAGTTAATTGACATAAGGGGCTCCTTTCAATTCAGAGGCGGCTTGATGACGTTCGGTAAAACGTGGACCTGCACCGGTACTCATCAGGCTATTTTGTATACTAATGAGGAATTTGTTGTAGGCTAGCTTAAAGGCGGCAGGATCTAAATCTTTGTTGGTCGCAGCAAATTTATCGAGCGATTGTTTCAAAAAAATGGCGGCTTTGACATCCGTGGTCGCAGCGCCTGGATAAGCGTTATAGTAGTAATCGGTGTCGTATTGGTTCAGCCGGATATAACCCTTAAAGGGTGTCACCGGAACCGAGCCTGGAAACTTGACGCTCCAGCGCCAGATTAAATTAAGCCGGTCAGGCACAACATCTGAAAAGGCATCGATGTATTGATCCCAGGTACCATTAAAATTACTGAAAAATAGCAGATAGTTATATTTGACCTGTCCAGGCGGTTCGCCCAGCCAATTGTCGCGGTACACTACTTGCCAACGGGCATAATGGATAAAAGTGAGTTTTTTAAGGTTGCTCTCTGTTTTACTGATTCGACCTTGTATCAGGCTGTACAGTAAAACCGCCTGATTTATCCACGTTGTCCAAGGTTTAATGGGGCTTAATACAGAGAGCGCATAGGCTTTGCCAGCTAAATTAGACATAACGGTTCTCCTTAACAAAAGCTGGCTTTAACGTGTCGCTTATCTGTGCTTTAACCATATTACTGCTGGGCGTGGCAGTATTTGGCGATAGCAGGTAAGTTCCCATTGCAAGCAACGCCAGCATGGTTAAATAAACCTGTACAAACAAGCGTCGGTGATCTTCGCTGCTGGACATAGCAGTAAAGTAAAACAAAAATGCCAAAGCAATAAACGTGACGATCGCCACAAGTAAAAAGAGGGCTAACACGGTCTTCTCCTTAATGTTTACAGGTAAAACACACTTTAAAACTGATCGGATAATTATTTTGTGCATCCATCACAACATCTGATTGTCGGTTAATACCGTCTAGGCGCAAGATGGCTCGTAGCGATTCTTGCAAAGTTATTTCCGAGGCATAGCGGCCTAAGCATTTATGTCGACCGTAGCCGTGTTGCAGATAAGTTTGGCTCTGTGGCTCTTCGTGGTTGCGATCACCTGGCGACAGGTACGCGGTGAGCTGTTCATCACGCTTTACGTTAAAAGCTAACGGCTGCTTGATGACGCTGTTATCGCGCATGGCGGCGGCATGGGCGACAAACACCACTGTACCCTTGCGTATCAGAACACCCCCAAGTTCCGTGTTGTCTTTAACACAGACCCGTAACACAACCTCACCTTGCGGCTGCAAACGTAAGGCTTCCAGTGCATATTTCTTGAGCTGCTCAGAGGCATTGGCACTTTTGGGGTGCTCATCGGGAATGTGTGCCAAACTGACCGCACGCTCAAAACTGGAATCTTGGCGTGCGCTGTATTTGCCTTCTTTTAAACGTAACAAGGCATCGGTGACCCACGTCATGGCTTCTTGAGGATTGGCTACCGCACCCACCGCCGTGCCAAATACATTGGAACGTATCATCGAATCGGACAGGCGTTTTTCCAGCTCACCTGCGGGCAACGGTTGCCCTAATAAATCGGCAAATTCCTTGCTAAGCGCATCCGCTTGATTGGCCTGCACTGCGGCTTGCAAACGCAACAGTCGGGTGAGCATGGTATCGGGAATGCTTTCGCCAGCATTCAATTTAGGCTTGTAAAATTGAATCAGCTCATGCACGTAATTGCTCAAATACTCGGTAGCAATAATGCCACGGTCACGAAACTGCTGAAAATCAGGACTGGCGGGATTGCCGTTGTTGAAAATATTTCGGAAGGCATCCTGTATCCAGTCATGCAGATGATCCCAGGTAGGCACAATACCTTGGGTAATTTTTTGAAAAGTGAATACTTTTTGCAGACTGTCGCTTAAAGGCATGACATCGCCGCCCCGTAAACCCGGTAAAACCGACGGCTCACCTTTTGAACAGCCATGAACGCCCAAGTATTCGCTGACTATGCGTAGCGGGACATCACGGGCAATGGTTGCAACAATATCCACCGTATTAGAATCTGATGAGCGTGTGGCATGTAGCCAGTCATTGGCCGCTTTGCTGGCAAGTGTTGTCAGCAAAGCCTTATCGTTTGGTGTGACAACGTGGCGTAATAACACGCCGTCCAAACGATACAGCTCATCCTTATCGGTACCGAGCATGAAATGCGAAAAAGCCTGTGGGCATTTGGCCTTGTCATCGGTGGCACGAGCCATTTCTCCGGCATAGCGATCTACGGTGAATAAATCAGTTCTTTCCAAGCATTTAATGACGTGTTCATGGCGCATGACAATCACGGGGCCAATTACTGGACTGAAGATAGGCATGGTGGTTTTGGGCTGATCTAAAAGCTCTTGTAACATGACAAGTGGTTTGCTGGACAGCCACGTACCGATAACGCCCGCGACTGCCGCACCTCGTGCCTTTGCCGCGTTTGTAAATGTTTCCAATGCGCTATCGTAAGCTTGTTTATCTTGCAGGTACGCTGAGGGATGATTTATATATTTAGCGTCGCCAATCGTTGGCATAATGGGTGGCGCTAGCAGTGGGTGTGCGTCTTCTGCTTGTTTAATGCTGGCTAAAAATCCCAGAGATGCCCAGCCATTACGCGTATCGACAGGAAAAATGGGAATATCCATCGCGTGCATTAAAGAAATATCTGCTTGTTTTGCAAACGGACAGCTAGCGTTTTGTTTTAGCCACGAAATAATGCCCACGGCATCCCCCAAGTGATTGAATAAGATGAGCGCATTTTGTTGCCAACGGCTAAAAACTGCGTTCTATTATAAAAATCAGTACGTTATTAGGCGTACCATGTCTCGTTAATTAAATACCTTTACCGACTAATTTTTGTGACATGTTTTTATTCACTAAACAATGTGTGCCATCATTAGGATCTTCGGTACGGCGCGGACGTTTTAAGCGACACTCTGCTTTATCGCTAGCATTACGCACACCGTAAAAGCCATTAATGACGGCTTGCACTTGTTCATGATTAAACGCATGGGTTTGGCCAAACATAACAAACTGGAACACAAGCGGTTGGTGGGTGGTGACCCAAGAAAAATCAGCTGCTTTATCCAGTTTTCCGGTAGCACAGCCGCTATAAGAGAGGGTTCTGGATAGCTTGACACCGGTCGACTTGCCCGATGTCGCATAGGTGTAGCAAGCACGCGGCTTTGACATTTGGCAGTAGTAATGCAGTGTTAAATCAGACCAATGGGTGGGTGCGTAATTGGTTTTTAAACATTCGGACATGTATTTATAGCCTTGATTGGTATGGCCTGCTTGCCCTGCACGTCGACTACCAAATGTATCTGCACTTTTATTCATCGCTGCCAATATCGCCAAGCCAGGAATATCCAGATTGGCCGCTGCCGCATTCGCTTGATAGTTGGTATACGCGGTGTTACCAGTTAATAATGTATCTATGTCGGCTTGTTTAGTTAACACTCGCCAGTCTTGAATGGCATTTACCCTATCGACGGATACGCCAATGTTTAATTTTTGCAAGGTGGCTTCATCTAAAATACCACTGGTCGGTAAATTAGTTTTGGTTTGGAACGCTTTGATGGCTGATGACGTGCCTTTTCCTAATACACCGTCTAAAGTGCCTGGGCTAAAGCCTTGCTCAGTTAAATTGGTTTGCGCTTGGTGGGTGATGGGATTATAAGACGCTGCCATGCTGACTGTGGAATAGCCGCTTTGAATAAGAACCAGCAGGTATAAAAATAAGCTGCTTTTTAATATTAGTGCCATGTTACCCCCTAACAAAAAATGATGAGCGGTGTAATTGTAAATGACATTAAAATGGGCAGAGAGACTACCCAAATTTTTATTACATTGATTTTAAAACTTTTGCTACAGTTGTTCAGATGCAATTAAATAAAACGATACAAATACCCGACAGATTTGTGTATCGTGCAATGCTAGTACTTAGTCACTCTTTAAGTGTCGGATAAAGCTTTTTCAATTTTATCCGAGCATCCTC
>NZ_FUKI01000055.1 GCF_900163755.1 Crenothrix polyspora
TCATGCTTCGACAAGCTCAGCACGAACGGTGGCTGTAACTGTCCTAAGTTAAAAACGCTGTAACTGCCTTACAGCGCATTTTTTGATATGGATCAAAATCAAAACCGCCAAAAAATGCTAAAAGTAACCTTACGCGACATAGTCGCATTTGTTTTTTATCATAAACTTTTAACACACTATAAGGAAAAAAGTATGACATTAAATCGTAAATTGATTATTAACACTGTTGCTTTGGCGATTGTCAGTTTTTCGCTGTCTTCAGCTTATGCAGCAACCAAGCCAGCTGGTATTGCAGTGTTTGCCTTACCAACGGGACCTGCAAAAACGTTCAGCGTCAAAAAATCATCTTGGCGTGATCCAGCCTTTGGCGACATGGGTTGGTCGCACAGTTCCAGCTGGGGCAAAATTACCACAAAAATGCAAAATGTAACAGTGACCATTAAAATGGTCGCTAAAACGGCTGGATTACATCCTGGCATTACGGTTTGGTATCGTGGTAAAGACGATACCGCGCCCGATACTTACGTGGCTGATCACTTCTACCCGCAAAATGCCAATGTCTATGAATCTGGCGCAAAAGATGAAACAACGAATAAAGATCTGGGTACTATTGCAATGAAAGTTGTGGCTTACGGCTATGACGGTGATGGCCATAAAGATTACGGACTCAATGATGATGGCAGCAAAATACTAACACCACCTGAAGGTATGAAGGCTATTAAAGACAAAATTTCGGGTACAGTAACACTCAGCTTTAAAGCGGTTAAAGCCGGTACTTACATGTTTGCGGTTGGAGGATTTAATCCTGCCGCAGGCGTTAACGGTGCAATTAATCACAATATAGTCACAACACTGAGCATTAAGCATTAAGACGCAACCCAATTGAATCGGCAGTTGACCACAGTTAGCTGCCGATTTTTTAGACATAACTCAGATTTGGCCAGCCTATCTACAGCAATAAATCGTCATTATAATGACAGTTTTAAAGCTATTTTTAGCGGTAGATTTTATACAATTTACTTAACCCATAAACAGATGACTGCATTTTTATCGACCAAAATTAACTCTCATTATCGCACGGCTTTTTTACTGGCTATCGTGATATTGCCGCCAACCTCGGTTTGTGCCCATGATGCGACACCTATTTCGTTAAAAGGCGTTAAAGTGCCGGTAACACCTGGGTTATTGGACGGAAAGACACCGATTGTAATCAATAAAGCCGTTGCCATACAATTGGGTAAAGCGTTATTTTGGGATACGCAGGTCGGCAGTGATGGTATGGCGTGTGGCAGTTGTCATTTTCATGCAGGCGCAGATGGTCGAGTGATTAATCAGCTCTCAACCGGCGCATTGCACACTAAAACGAAAACAGCCCAAACCTTTCAGCGCACGGCAACCGCTGGCGCAGGGGGGGTTAATTATAAAATACGTATCAGCGATTTTCCGTTTTATCAATTCAGCGACCCTACTGACAAAGATTCAAAAGTGGTCTTTTCTACTGACGATGTATTTTCTTCGGCTGGGGTATTTCTCAGAAACTTTAAGCAAGCAAATCCTCGCGATATGACACAGGATACTTGCACCTCCCAAGACGATACTATTTACCACCGTGGTGATTTAAATGCCCGTCAATCACAAGATCGGCATACGCCGTCGGTGCTTAACAGTGGCTATAATTTCCGCAACTTTTGGGATGGCAGGGCTAATAATATTTTTAACGGCGTATCACCTTACGGTGTGCGCGATAAAAACGCAGGTATTTGGGTGGCACAAGCTGATGGCACTGTGCGTAAACAAGCCCTGCGACTTGAAAATGCGTCGTTAGCCTCACAAGCCACAGCACCGGCTATCAGCGCCACAGAAATGTCTTGCAGCCAAAGAAAATTTCCAGATATTGCCCGTAAGCTACTTAAACAGCACCCGTTACGTAATCAAGATGTACATCCACAAGACAGTGTTTTGGCAGGGCTGCGTTTGTCTAACAGCAAAGGCCTTAAAACCACTTATGAGGCGCTGATAAAAAAATCATTTGCCTCGCGCTATTGGTCGGGGAAAGGTGTATTTGGTAAGCCTAGTGCTAAAACAGCACCCGCTTACACACAAATAGAAGCCAATTTTTCATTGTTTTTTGGCTTAGCCTTACAGCTTTACCAACAAACGTTGGTGTCTGATCAAGCACCCTTTGATGCGCCGCGCAACGTGGGTGATCCTGACATTCCTAAAGGCTTTAATACGCAACAAGTGCGCGGCATGAAGCTGTTTTTAGATGCCCATTGTGCGACCTGTCATAAAGGCCCTACATTATCTTCGGCGGCTAATCCCAGTATTTATAACGTACCAGGGCCTGATAAGGGCTTGGTGATTCGCAGAACACTTAACGGTGCATTTACCGACAACGGTGTCGTTTTTGGCATGATGGACGAAGGCTTTTTTAATACCAGCGTCACACCTACCAGCTACGATTTAGGGGTGGGCGGTAACGATCCGTTCGGTAATCCGTTGGCCTTTAGCACACAGTACATGCAAACGTTATTAACACACAAAGTCATGATTGATCCATTGATTGTGAAATCATGTAATCTGGATAATCCATTTGCCAAAGATTACAAAGCACATGAATTAATTGACGACGTGAAAGGCAAGCAAAACTGCGCGAGTCGTGGTGTATACGCCAAGCTACCTAAAGCATCGGTATTATTGGCAGAAATGAAGAAGAAAGAGCAAGGCCGCGCTCTGGTAGCAGTGAACGGCGCTTTTAAAGTGCCCTCCTTACGTAACGTAGAGCTAACTGGCCCCTACATGCACAACGGCAGTATGTTGACACTGGAACAAGTGATTGATTTTTACTTCCGTGGTGGTAACGTCAATAACCCGCATCATTTTGCTACACTGGTGTTTCCACAAGGTATTTCTACAGAGGACAAAGCAGATTTAGTCGCATTTTTAAAATCGTTAACCGATGAGCGAGTACGCTGGGAAAAAGCCCCGTTTGATCACCCGCAGATTTTAGTGCCGCATGGCCATCAAGAAACAGCCGATCCACACAATCTCACGCAGTTAAAAGACAATTTCTTGCATATTCCAGCCATCGGTAAGCACGGCCGTAGTCGTCTTTTAGGGCCATTAAAACCTTTTGCAAGTTATTTAAATCGATAACTAAGATCATACAGGACGACACCAAGCTGTCGTCCTGTACGGGTAAGGGTGTGTTTCAAATTAAAACGCCTGTTTTAATGCACATTATGTTCCTCGTCGATATGCTCCCAATCGACCAAAAATAACAGCATGAGTATTGAAAATACTATGATGGAAATCATGAGATTATCCTCAAGTTAAGTGAACTGCATTGGTTTGCCGAAACGTTCCTCGGCACTAATAAACAAGCATTAATTATGCCAATAAAAAGTTAGCACCTCCAATACCCTCAGAGGCCGCAGCAGCTATAGCAATACGCTGTTTTGTCCAATCATTTCAACATAATGTTATTTTAAAAAAGCCAACCAACGTAGTGCGTTACCTCATCAAACCGCACTAAAATGGTGGTATTTTTGAACAGGTAATTGATTGTCTTGTCCCAAAGGTATAACATCCAAAACAAGCCTTAGTTATTGATGCGGCAGGTTGGTTGTTAAGCAAAGTAATACACAGGAGACTACACATGAACACTATTCAAAGAGTACTTCCTATATTAAAGATTGTGTCGGTAGCACTGCTGCTATTTAGCAGTACCAGCAAAATTTACGCAGCTAATAAAGATTGCTGGGTAGATATGTTTGAAGAGGCGCAATATGCCGGTAAACATTTGCTCATTGAAGGCGCAACCGAGTTGGCTGATTTAACTAACATTAACGGTGACAATTGGGATAAGCGCATTCATAGCTTAAAAGTAGGATCAGCCGCTAAAGTAACGGTTTATCAGAATCAACGTTTTGAATTAACCGTACCTCAAGTAGCCAAAAATCCGGATTTATTGCGCTCACTGGGTGTAACTGAACAAGATGTCAAAGAAGATTCCGAGCTTATTTTTATCGCCAACAAACAAGTTCACGATCTGGGTGATTTTAATTTTCATAAAAAAATTAGATCATTAAAGCTGGAATGCATATCGCCCTAATTGTAGAGCGAGTAATCAATAAAAAACAATTTGAACAATGCGTCTCGTAGGGTGGCTGTGTTACACCTATCCACCCTGCGAAGATCGTTTCACTATTAAGTTTGCATTTTCAATATCCACAACAACCGCTTTGTCTATGCTACCTTCTTATTGCCCCCTCCCTTAGCTAAATCCCACCAAGGTAATACGACAAAACCTTTCGAAATACCCAAAAATATCAAATTTCAATTTTTTGGAGAGCAAATATGGCAACAAAAGACGATTTTTTTAACAACACCGCCACCACAGGCACGTTAGTTATTCCCGTTACTGGCACAAGTTCTGTTGCGGGCGTTACTGAAAAAGCAGGGGATCGTGATTGGTTTAAAGTAACGTTAACGGCAGGCAAACACTATGTTTTTGCATTTGATGAACCTAATCGCCCAGGTTCACTGATAATTCATAATGCAGCAGGGCAAATGCTTCAAGCAGATCATTTTAATGAATTTATGTATGGCACTAGTGTGTCATTTTTTACGCCTAAAAAATCGGGTATTTATTATGTAGATGCTTCATCTGGATTTTCACACACTCATCCTAATAACTATACCGTATTTGCCAGTGAAAAAAAATCGGACGATTACGGTGATTTTATTAACACAGCTCACCAGATCAGCTTAATTCCCGACCAAACAATTTCTATTAAAGGACAAATAGAAACAAAGTATGACCAAGATTGGTTTAAGGTTAGCTTACTTGCTGGCAAGACTTATTATTTTAGTCATAATGAGAACGACAAGCTACTAAGCCCCCACTTTAATTTATATGCTAAATCAGGCAATAATATTTATTTAGAGAGTGATTGGTATCATACCAATAGTGCATTTTATACAGTTAGCCATTCTGATACTTATTATCTCAAGGTAACCGATTTTTGGGGGCATGATACGGGAGCCTATCAATTTAACATAGGCCCTAGTCCTGATGACTACCCAGATCATGCTTCAAATCTCAAGCCCGTGGTTATTGGTAATGTGGCTACTATTTCCAGACATGAAGATTTTTCGGGGGATCACGATTGGATTCCGGTGCAACTGACAGCGGGCAAAAGTTATGTTACACAGGGCTCAATGACTATTGATTTACGCAACGCCCAAGGGCAATTAATTCCTCATGGCGAAAACAAGGGTAGCAACGTTACCTTTTCAGTGCCCGATTCAGGGCTTTATTATCTGGATGTGTCAGGTTATCTGAGATTAACAAATCCTATATCAATTAAAATAACGACTTATCGTGATGATTATGCTGACAATGTTGATAGTAATGGATATTTGCGTTCACCCAATCTGCAAGGTGTGTCCATTCGTGGCGCTATTGAAGTTGTGGGTGATCACGATTGGATAAAAGTACCTTTGGTTGCCGGCAGCCCGTATCTTTTTGTTGTTAACCCAACCGGTACGCAAACTACTTCAGAATTTCCAACACTGCATTTATATGATGCTACTGGAAAATTGATACCAACGCATACTGGGCAAGCTATTTCATTTACCGCGCCGTCTTCTGGGGATTATTATCTGGATGTAGCCGGTGTGGTTAAAGAAAATAGTTATCCCCTAGCTACTGATCTAGCTACTGATGCACAATACAAAGGCACTTATGCTGTAAGCGCTGGCCAACTAAATGATGACTACGGTAATACCATAGCCACAGCTGGAAAACTTAACTTAAGCAGTATCGAGCAAATGCCCAGCCATTTAACGGGGCATATTGAAGCCGATGCTGATCATGACTGGGTAGCCGTTAATTTGCTGGCTCATAAAACGTATCGTTTTACGCTAAATGACATAGCCAGTAAATCGGATACTTTTGGCTTGGCTTTGCATGATGCTAAAGGCACATTAATTAACAAAGGTACAGGAGATGGCGGTGAGTCTGGCTCTACGGCAACCTATACGCCAACACATTCTGGGACCTATTATTTGGATATCAGTGCGGCAAAAGCCACTGTAACCGGCTATTACACAGTGCAAATACAAAATATTAAAGATGATTATCCTGATCATATCAGTGATATAACACCTTTAAAACCTGGTGTTGCCGTAGAAGGACAAGATAATTTTACAGGTGATCATGACTGGTTGCCCTTCCAAGTTGAAGTGGGCAAAACCTATCATATTTTTTTGGATGTCATTGAAACCTACGAGCTTGATGATGATCCAAACATGAACCCACCACCGAGCGTTGGAACTTTCATTATCCATGATGCTGATGGCGTGGTCATTCCAAATGGAAATGCCGTGTTTAAAGAAGGCGCACATTACTTTCAATTTACAGCACCAAAATCTGGTCTGTTTTATGCCGACATTGCGCTAGAATCTTATGAGTTCAGCGATAGAGATTCGCCAACTTTTTTCGAATTAACCATCGACACCCACCGAGACGATTATACGGCTGATACATCAACGCTTGGCAAACTTGCCTTGTCCGCAAATAGGTTACACACAGTGACAGGAAGCTGGGAAAATATTGGTCCCACAACTGCGACTGATGCAGATTGGTTTAAGGTCAGTTTACAAGCAGGCCAGCATTACACCTTTGCGCTAAATATCCACAATACTTTGGGTTACGCTAATAATTTATCAGTATTTGATGCAAGCGGTAAAACGATTAATTCCGTTACCACCTCAGACAATAGCGTTTCGTTTGTTGCAACAAGTACCGGAAGTTATTATTTAAGCGTCAATAACCATCTAAAAGATACCCAGTATGAGGGTGCAGTCCACTATACCTTAAGCGGACAACAAGGCGTTGCTATGGGCAGCGCTGGAATTGATATTTTGACAGGAGGCAGTAATGCTGATTTGCTGTATGGCCGAAATGGCGATGATACGTTTAATGGTCGAGCCGGTGATGATATTTTAAACGGTGGTGCTGGCAAGGATATTATGCGTGGCGGTTATGGTAATGACAGCTATTATGTCGATAACCCTTCCGATATTATTAAAGAAACCTCGTCTATTACAACGGAAATCGATACGATTTACAGCACGTCTAGTTACAGATTACCGGCTAATGTGGAAAATCTTGTTCTACAACGGACGGAGGGAAAAGATATTTTTGGTATAGGCAACAACCTTAATAATACATTAACGGCACAATCTTATGTTAAGCAAACACTAAGAGGTGGTCAAGGTAACGATACCTTAATCAGCCAGGGGAATCTGGTAACCGCTTTTGGCGATGCCGGTAATGATAGCTTTATCGGTAGCGGTCATTTTATTGGCGGTAACGGTAAGGATAATTACAATTTAAACGGAAAATATGACAGCACCATAACAATAGCCAAAAATGATAGCGTGCCAACGGATTTTGATGTGATCCAACATTTTTCCTTATTAACTACTTATCCAGACAGATCTAAGTATAGTCATATTGTAGGCGATACACTTGATTTAACCAGTATAAACATTACAGCCGACGTGGCTTCAACTAATGGCAAAAATAGTGGTTTGCTTCACAGTCATCATATTAATCAAGGCTTAATCAGCTTTGATAACCTTGATACTTACAAAACTCCTTTGGAAATTACCGCCAATCAAATTTCTGATGCTATTAAATACTTACAAATCAATATCACCAAGCTGGGTGATACCGTAGCCTTTGTTGCAAATAGCGATACTTATGTGTTCCAAAATGACAATGTTAACGATACCTTAGTAAGGCTAACAGGTATCACAGCTTCAGGTCTTAATAACACGTATGATCCGTATGATAATTATAGTATAGGTTTACGTTAAAACGCTACACAGAAACAAACTACGGCGCACTGCGCAAGAACTTACAAGCAAAAAAAAACCCAAGCCATTGACTTGGGTTTTTGATTTAAGAGCTTGGCAATTCCCTACTTTCGCATGGCAAACTGCCACACTATCATCGGCGCTAAACGGTTTCACTTCCGAGTTCGGGATGGGATCGGGTGGTTCACATTCGCTATGGTCACCAAGCAAACTGGTGTAGTCAGTGCTGTTTCAACTGACTGTCATACAACAAATCTAAGTTTACCCCTGAAGGCTGTCTTAAATTTGCTT
Source organism: Crenothrix polyspora (assembly GCF_900163755.1). Classification (GTDB taxonomy): domain Bacteria; phylum Pseudomonadota; class Gammaproteobacteria; order Methylococcales; family Methylomonadaceae; genus Crenothrix; species Crenothrix polyspora. The sequence goes on from NZ_FUKI01000055.1 coordinate 8,182, forward strand.
CTGGAAATCTGTAACTTTATGGTCTGACTTGCGATAGTCTTTGATACGTCAACACAAAACCCATTGGGTGTTATATGGTCAAGCCTCACGGGCAATTAGTACACGTTAGCTACACACATTACTGCGCTTCCACACCGTGCCTATCAACGTCGTAGTCTTCGACGGCCCTTCAGGGAACTTAAAGTCCCAGTGAGAACTCATCTTGGGAGGGGCTTCCCGCTTAGATGCTTTCAGCGGTTATCCT
>NZ_FUKI01000009.1 GCF_900163755.1 Crenothrix polyspora
AAATCAACAGGATTTAAATATTAACTTGATGTAGTACACAACAGCGTTTCATTCATGATTTGAAGATTTTTATTATCCTGTTTTTATATGATTTGATGTAATAGCTAGTACTTAGTCACTCTTTAAGTGTCGGATAAAGCTTTTTCAATTTTATCCGAGCATCCTCATTAGTAAACCGCCATTCCATAGGTTGAGCAAGGGCGTTTCTTTTTTCTTGCCATGCTGCAATTTCCTTTTTTAACGTATCTTGGTCTGGAATGCGTTGATCCAAACACTGACGCGACAGGATGCTCAATTCTATTTCTGCCATGTTCAACCAGCTACCATGCTTGGGTGTGTAATGGATTTCCAGCCTATCCAGAATCCTTCGTGCCTCTTCAGGGACGAATGCCTTATACAAGGATGCGCCTGTGTGGGTATTTAAATTGTCCATCACCAAGGTAATTCGTTTAGCGTGTGGATATTTAACATCAACCAAATCCTTTATTTGCTGCGCCCAATCCACGGCTGTTCTTTGGTCGGTCACCTCGACATGCCGTTTACCCTCCAATGGGTTAAAAAACATGAACATATTGCTAACACCATTACGCTCATATTCCGTATCATACTTTTCTACTGTTCCTGGTTTTGCTGCTATAGGTTGGCGCACCTCGTCAATATGTTGCTTGCTGCTTTCATCCATACAAATCAGGGGGTGGGTTTCGTCATAAGTGCGCTTGTAAACACCCAATACGTCTTCCATCGCGCAAACAAAATCAGCATTCTCGCTGGTAGGAATGCACCATTCCTTTTTCTGCCAAGGTTTCAGTTCGTTTTTTTTAGTGCCCGGCGAATGGTTTCATGCGATACGCTTTCAACATGCCCAAGTTCCACCATATGTTCCCCAAGCATGCGTAATGTCCAACGGCTGTATCCTTCAGGCGCATCCCCACAAGCTAATGCGATTAGGTGCGCTTCTTTTTCTCCATCGATGACTCGGCTTCTTGCCGGTTCGCGCTTAGCCCGATTTAATGCAGGCTCCAAGCCTTCTTGAACCAGGCGCTCCCGTACCCTCTCAACTGTGCGCGTTGAAATGCCAAAGGCTTCACTGATCTGGCCATCCTGCCATTTGCCACCTGACTCACTAATATCCGCTTTAAGCAGTATTTCTGCATGAAGTCTTTTGTGTGCTGCCACTTTCCCTGTATGGATTATGCCATCCAAATAATCTCTTTCGTCCTCTGTCAATCGTACAATGTATTTCTTTTTCATAGTCAGCCTATCCCTTACGTGAAACTTGTTTATGGGGGCTGTTATTCGACATTTAAAGAGTGACTGAGTACTAGTGCCATCAAACTCTCCCTCCCCAAGACAGACAACATCTGCACCGATCGGTATTAACGCTTGCACAGCGCGTATCAACTCAATATGCATGGC
>NZ_FUKI01000050.1 GCF_900163755.1 Crenothrix polyspora
CGTTCGTGCTGAGCCTGTCGAAGCATGAACTTGCTCAAGTTATTTCGTGCGCGTTCCTAAGTTCCAAAAGCCAAATGCCGCCGTGTGCGTTAAACGTGCGGCCTTGGTCGTCGCGCAGTTTGTAATGGTGGCTGTACCCGTTTGTCAACAGGGATAAAGTTTTCGGCCAGCAACCAAATGGCGTAAGTGGGCTTGAGTTGGCCATAGTTCTCACCGCTTTTAAGCTGTTGGCTGTAAATGTCCGCCCAATTGTAGACGATACGGGCGGGTAAATGCTTGTAATTCGCCATCAGGCAATGCGTGAGTTACCAGTAAACCAGCAGCATTTTATATGACTCAAGCTGACAACAGCTCCGGCCAACAATAAGCAAAAATAAATTCAACAACGTGTAATAGAGATGAAATTCAATCCCCAACTGTATTCCCAATTCCCCCTGGACGACGGCAGTATTATTATGCGCCAGAGTGTCAGGGAGTTATTCGTATTAAACACAACCGGCAGCCAACTTTGGCAACAATTGTTGGAAGGCCAAACGGCCGAACAGATTGCCAGCCAATGGGCAAGTGACTACGGCATTCAGTACAGCCAGGTATTGCAAGACATACAGACAACCTTGCACACTTGGCAACAACAAGGATTACGCGATGGAATCCCAGTGCCCAATGAACCGGTTCCAGCCCCCGCCACATCCCCGCACAGGGTGGCCGTGCCGCCCTGCGGTTATCGCCAAGACTACCGGTTGGGCGTTTTTGATATCACCCTATACTGCAACCGTAAGGAAATAGCCGAAACAGTGCATAAACCCATGGCTGCGTTTGCCGTTAACCCAGTGCCTGCACCTGTAGCCTGTTTCAATCTGTTTGAGGCAGAACAGGGTTACTGGCTCTGTAAGGATGACAAAATCTTATGGCAGGGTACTGTCATAGACACGGTAATCAACGGCCTATTTTACGAGCTGCTCCAGGTGGGCGTGAGTGAAATAGACTGGCTGGTTGCCTTGCATGCCGGGGCTGTCAGTAAAGATGGTACGGTTATTGCTCTATCCGGCATTGGCGGCACGGGGAAAAGCACATTGACGGCAGCACTGCTGTCACGCGGCTTCAGCTATTGGGGGGATGACATTATCCTTATTGAGCAAGATTCCCTGTGCGCCGTGCCGTTGCCGACACCCATGACGATTAAGGAAGGCAGCTGGGCTTTGCTGGATGGTTATTACCCCAACTTACGTGGTTTGCCAACCTACCAACGTTTGGGTAGGCCAACCCGCTATTTGCCGCCACCGCAATCCGTTTCATCCAGTAAAATACCGTTGGCGTATCTGGTGTTCCCGCGCGTGAGTGCCACAGAACCGGCACAGTTACGTCCGATTTCGCAGCTTGAGGCATTACAACGCCTATTGGCGGCCAATTCATCCTTACCCCAAACACTTACCCCGTCTACAGTCAACCAGTTAACCCGCTGGCTACGCACTGTGCCGGCCTTTGAACTGGTTTACCACCAACTGGAAACCGGTATGGATATTATTGAGAGAGAATTGTTATGAAAACCGAACAAAATTTCCTGCTGCTGTGTGATGTGCTGTCGCCTTATACGGGCGCTGAAGCCATTACCCAAAAATGGCATTTTGCCAGCTTTGGCCAGCAAGATTGGCAAGCTATTGTGCAGGTTGCCAGCCGCCATTATGTAACGCCCAGTTTATACACCCTGTGCAAGACCAAAGGATTGCTGCCCCAGCTGCCTGGGGAGCTGCAGGACTACCTGGAGGGCATCTACCAGTTAAACCTGGAGCGCAACTTGGGACTAAAGGCACAAGCCCTGGAGACCATTGCCCTGTTAAACCAAATTGGCATAGAACCCATCTTGCTGAAAGGCATTGCCAGTTTAATGGATGATTTATACCCTGACTTAGGGATGCGGGTGTTGGGGGATATCGACATTTTGGTGCCACCGGAGCGTTTGGACGAGGCCGTGGCGTTGCTGTTGAATAACAGGTATACGTTTGTTGACGCGCCCTCCCAGTGGTCAAAAGGGGTTCATTTACATCATCATGCACCGGGTTTGGTTAAAGATGGCTGGCCGGGAAAAATTGAATTGCACCGTAGATTAACCTGCTTTACTTCGGTACGGCATGGACTCCTGAACAATAGGGAGCATTGGCAGTCCTCTCAACCCATGGCAATGGGTGACAATCGTTTCCTTGTGCTTGCACCTGAAATACGCTTATTGCACAACTTTTACCATAGCCAAATCAATGACAAAAATTTTTTTTATGGCCGTATTCAATTGCGGCAAATGATGGAATGGGTATGGTTAAGGGTAAAATTTGGGGACATGATAGCCTGGAACCATATCCTGGAAGACATTAACCGGCATCAATTTGCATTACCGTTGACAGCCTATTTATTGAACGCACAATTTTATTTCGGCCAGACTTTACCGGCGACGGCTTCATCAACACGCATGGCTAGTTTGCAGGTTAAGCGCGAGCAACTGTTTAGGGACTTCCCATTAATACGGCGTAGTGTATGTTGGCCATTGTGTATTTGCGGTGTTATTTACAGCCTTTTTTGCTTAAAATTTATGCGTCTAAAATACGGGGATGTTTCTTTGCCGCAAGCTTATTGGCTACGCTTGGTGGATTTTTGTAATCCCAGGTGGCTTCGGGGTCGCTGGCTGTTAATAAAACAGTTATTGGCAGGTTATTAACAATTTAGCGCTACCCGCTTAAGTTGGAACACCCAGTAACTTCAACTGGTTACGGACAACACGCTGACGAGTCTTCCTTGGCAAAGGTAACTCACCCATTTGGTCGACCAACCATTCAAAAAGATCGGGAAACTGGGTTTTGAACAGTAAGCGTTTAGCACAACTTCACTACCGTACACTTTTTAAAAGCCACTTGATATTTTTTAACAATTTGATAGATTTGCAAATTTTTGTGTAAATTGTCATGCCAAATTGTTACAGGGTTTATAGAGCAATACATCAAGCATTAATCAAGGCATTGGGATTCGAGTTACAAGGCAATCCGGCGCGGCATCTCAATGTGATGGTGGGTTTTATTTGCGGGATTCTTCAAAGCCTGTGCCAGTAAAACTAGAAAGATTATTTTTAATACAGCGTTTTCACAGTTCAATAGTTACAGCGTAACCGTTCGCACTGAGCTTGTCGAAGTGTGCCGTTCATGCTTCGGCAAGCTCAGCACAAACGGTGGCTGTAACTGTCCTAAGTTGAAAACGCTGTATATTAATTTTTATTCCTTTCATCATGTTTAAAGATTAATAAATTGAAATCAGAATTAGGGTATTGCAACGTTCGTACACTAACCTCGGCGCATTTCGTCCCAGGATCAGCAGAAGTGCAACTAACTATTGTTCTTTTTTACACTCGGGGGTGTCCATTTACCTTTTAGTGCGTCTTCTGTTGGCCAAAATAGGCGGATAGTCAAACTGAAATTATCTTTTGGCGCGGGAAGCCAGTTATTGTCTTTGCCAGGTGATACCGTTTGAATAAAAATATCCAGTGAACCGTCGCTGTTAAAATTGAGTTTGTCACGGTCGCCAATAGCGTAGCGATGGATAGGGTTATGAATAAAAAAACCTTCCTTATCGTACAGGCTAATAGACCAAAAAGCTTTTACTGGCGGTAGTTGCCCTTTCTCAAAGTGAATCATATAGCTATTGGCTCCGGTCAATGGCATGCCTGCTTCATCGGTTTCACAGGAAGGATAAATGGCATCTGCCGGGAGGTTTGCCCCCAGGCCGTAAAGGCTTATAAAGGCCCGGATGGGGTAATCAGTTCCATAGAACCCGATAGGTTTGCCTGTTGTCACTCTCCAACCGTTCACTCTTTTGGCGGTAATCTTTGTGGGGTCTAGTTTTGAAAACACAACCTCAGGGATTTTTTTCAATTTAAACCGGGTAATGAAATTGAAATTTTCAAGATTAAATGTGGCTCCCGGTGACACGCCAATTTTAGCAAAAGCCTCCATGGCTTTCTTGTCGGTAGCCGCAGGCGGGTTTTCAAGCATCAGCCTGTTCATATAATTGAAAAAACTATCAATGGGCATTTTGGAAACTATTTTGTTGATATTCTCCCCTTTCGGTATTGTCGCTAAGTCAAGAACGGGAGGGACTATATGTTTACCCCAGGTGCTTAACGGCATCAGTTTAAAACCGTCCTGAATTTTATAAACCACGTTTTCCCCATCTTCCTTACTGTTCACCTGCGTTCTGCCAATTATCCAGGCCATGTTCGTAGGGGATGCAATGTGTTGCATTTTTGGGGGTACAGTTCCTTTCCATGCAGGGCCTGTGATAAGGAAGTTTTTTGCTTCCGTGCCAGTCGTCCTGGCACCAGGTGAATTAATGACATTGGTGTAGGCATCTAATATGGGCAACAAATAATACCTTCCATGGGTGTTGGGAACGGAAAGCACTAAGGGCTCATTTAATAAATCCAGTTCGGCGGTGGAGTAATAAGTGTCGGCATTCGGTCTTACTACCGCTCGGAAGTCAGCGTCAGGAAATGCGCGTATGTGCCGAAAGGTGTTAACCGGCGTTTTTTTAAGGACTTCCTGTTTAGTTAGATCCATTATGACCAATGGCAGGCCAAAGATATAAGCCTTCCCCGCAATAGAGGGGATAGAATCCGCAGGTATTTCGCTCGAAAGGCTGCCTTGTGTATTTAATTGATTTGAACTGCAGGCAGTGAATATAAAAACAACCGCTGAAATCAATAAGACTGATTTGGGTAAATATTTCATTTATAATTTTTGTTCCGATGTATTTGTGAATTAAATAGAGCTCGCTTAAAAACTCGAACCCCAAAATCCCAGCCAACCCTATAGGGCTCGTGTGGAAGAACCCCCAAAAGTGTTCGTTCTGAGCTATGGAACGCGCACGAAATAACTTGAGCAAGTTCATGCTTCGACAGGCTCAGCACGAACGGTGGTGGCGTTTAAGTTGTTCAAGTTATT